>NZ_JASAUS010000001.1:0-362916 GCF_029953005.1 Bradyrhizobium sp. Mp27
CGCCTCTTCGTGGAGCTGCGCCCAGACTTGTTGGCTGGACTTCCAGACTACCCGCCGGAAGCTGCGCCGCGAGTAGCGTAGCGTCATCACGAACAGGCGGGGACGACGGTACCGCCCGCTCTTCGGATCAACCGTCGGCGCGCCCTCGCCATAGTCGACCTGAGCTTCCTCGCCGGGGAGGAACTCAAGACGATCAAACTGCTCAGGATCAGCGTGCCGCAACCGGCGCACAAACCGCTTGACACTCTGGTAGCTGGACGGAAAGCCAAATTGATCAACCAGGTCCTGGTAAATCGCCTGCGCGTTCCGCTTCAGCCGGACCTGTTCTTCGATCCACGTCCGATGCGCTTCGCAAGCCGAACGGGCCAGGCTGCTGGTGACCGTCGCTTCCGATGTCCCAAAAGCCGGTGGTCGGGGTGGAGGAATTTGGCCGTCCGCGCTCACCGAGCCGGTGGTCACTTCCCCGGGGGAATTTGCCTCCGCACCGGCCCGCAGCGCCTGATAACGCCGGATCGTCTTGCGATCGACACCCGTCAGCCGGTGAATCTCGCGCTGGCTGGTGTTGCGATCAAGTAATGTAAGTACGGTGCTTTGCAGATGTCGCTTCAAGACGTTCAACTCCCCGGCCCCTTGCTGGCTAAAGGGGTCGAACATAAACGTCCTGCCTGACCGGCTACTGCTGTTCAGCGGCGCTGACGGCGATCATCAGGTGGGGGAGTTTCAAGTGACCATACCCGGGGGATTTTGACCGACCCACGGGGAATGGGAATTGCTTACTCGTCTGTTGTGGCCGCAGGAAACGGAGTGCACCCTTGCAACACCTGATCAGAAGTGCACTGAACAATTTGGTACCGCCGGACCGCCGATACCGCTTTCGCAAAGCGCTTGGCCTGACCGAGACCTGGTCCCGAGTAGTAATGAATCAGGAGGTCAAGAAGTTCATCGAGTCGCTCGATTGCGCTCGGTTGGATGTGCTCGAAATCAGTGGCAAGCGCGAGGATGACTTCAACTTCCACTCTTATCGCGTGGTCGAGTATCCCGAATACGATATTTGCGCGGGCCCGCTCGCCGCGGAGAGCTTCGACCTGGTGATTGCCGAGCAGGTGTTCGAGCACATCAAGCATCCGGACCGAGCTGCAACTCACGTGTTTCAGATGTTGAGACCGGGGGGAACATTTGTAATTACCACGCCGTTTCTGGTGAAAATTCACCCAGCTCCGCTGGATTGCTTTCGTTGGTCTCAAGAAGGGATCCAGATCCTCCTGGAATCTGCGGGATTTTCGGTCTTGACGACGGGCTCCTGGGGCAATCGACAGTGTCTGATGACAGATCTCAAGCACGACATGCGATGGGCCTACTATATCCCGGCCATCCACAGCCTGAAGAATGATCCTCAGTTGCCGATTTCGGTTTGGGCCTTCGCAAGGAAGCCCTCATTGGCCTGATTTTCGCGATCAACCGGTTCGACTGAGGCTGCCAGTTGGCAGGGGGCGACGTCGCCATTTATCCCATTTGTTCAATGCTATCGCGCACTAACGATGGACCATCGCGGTTACCGATTTCGATTTCCGACGGTCGAGCAGCTTCCGCAGCATGCTCCCAGGTGCGCCAGCAAGTATGAAGACATCCCAACTCCTGCTGAGGAGCGCGCTCCGAATGAAATCGGGAGATGTCGAGACGCTCATCTCACGGCTACGTGCGCGCCTGTAATCTCTCGCATTTGCACGTCATCCAGGCCCGCGCTGATCCACAAGTCTCGCAACGCTTCCATTCGAGACGCGGGTTCCGGCTCCAATCACGATCGGGCTCCGAGCGTCGTCTATTCCGCAAGCACGAGCTGTTCATGCAAACCCTCCTTCGATTCCGCGACACTTCAGTCAGCGTCATGCGAATGAATGATGGCGTGTGCGCCGCTCCATCCTACGATCAAGCCGAAGTACAGTGCTCAGCCGCTACGATGTTGCATTTTTGAAATGAATGGACCGAGGAAATTTTTCATGGCCGCAAAGCCGGCTACCGGTCCGACGCGGACAGGGGCCCTTGTTCGTGCAGCGGCGGGTGTCTCCGCCCTTGCACTCACCGGCCAGCTCATGCTCGTAGCGGCCATTCCCATCCTCACCCGGCTCTATTCGCCAGAGGATTTTGGAATCTTCACGATCTATCTCTCAATCGTAAACATCCTCGGCGCGATAGCCGGGCTTCGCTTCAGCACGTCGCTGTATGTGGTTGAAGACAGAGCTCACGCGCTGGTCGCGCTCAAGCTCACACTCGTGGCGGTCTGCTTTACGACCTCTGTTGTGCTTGCCGCGGGATATCTGCTGTCGGACATGGTGCCAGAACGGCTGCAACATCTTACCTACCTCGTACCCATCGGGATGGCTGCGGTCGGCGTGGCCGACGCAATGAACTGCTGGTGCTTGCGTTTCAATCATATGCGTGACTTCGGCATGGGCCGCCTCATCCTGCCGGCGTCGATGGCACTGCTCCAGGTGAGCTTCGGCCTCGCTCGCCTCGGGGACGATGCAATGATCCGAGCCTACATCCTGAGCCAGGCTGTGCTGATCACATTCCTCTGCACCCGGCTCCTGAAATGGGAGGACATCCGCCGCATCGCGCAAGCCTCGTGGGGTTCGGTCGCGGCGACGGCGCGGCGAGAGTACAAATTTCCCCTGTTCGAGCTGCCCTCGGCCCTTGCGGGATTCGCGATCATCAATCTCCCCGCAATCTTCATAGGCTCGCTATTCGGTACCGCATTTGCCGGGCATTTTGGCGTCGCCGCCCGTCTCGTGACCGGTCCGGTCACCCTGATCGCCTTGCCGCTCAGCAATGTCTTCGTCGCCGAGGCCAGCAAAGACTTCAATCGTCATCATCTGCTCGGCACCGCATGCGGCCTGTTGGTCGTTGCGGCCGGCCTGATCGTTCTGCCGGTGCTCGGCCTTGGATTTATCTCTCCCTACGTCGTCGTTCCGCTGCTCGGAGAATCCTGGATACCTACGGGTCAGATCATGGGCGCCCTGGCGCTCATGTGCGCCGCACAGGCCCTGTCGACGCCCATTCAGGAAGTTCCGACTCTTTTTCGCCGTCAGGAACTGCGTCTGCTGGTTGATCTGGTGCGGGCCGTGTTTGTATTTGGCCCGCTTCTCATCGGTGCTCACCTCGGCCTCGACCCGTTGCAGGTGATCTACATGATGGCCGCCGGAGGAGCTACCGGCTACGCCCTCGGAATTATCGTGGCGCTGTTTCTCTTGAATGGGCCTGGCGGCGCGCGGACGTCGGGCGCACCGATCAATGGGCCTGTGTGACCCAGAGGGTCGAAAGAGCACGCCCCGAACTTCGCGTCCGCTCGAGGAGGCGGCACATGGACGACAGACGCGCTGGAGCGAAAATAACCAATTTCCCGGGCGCGACCATGTGCTTCATGCAAATGAATGATGAGAGGATTTTCAACGTCTTCATACTCCAGTTTCGGAGCTCGATCGGTCGGTTGCATGCCAATGAAGCTACGGCCATTGATTGATACAGGCGAGGATTTGGCTTCTCCGCCCTCGAGCATTGTGGCGGCGGCGCCGCCCGTGCTTTTCCTACTGCCCGGCTCACTTGGTTATGGAGCCAGCCTCGCCGCCCTGACAGCCTCAATCCGCGAAATTGCACATGTCGTTCCGATCCGCTACCCGGATCTCGGCAAGATATTGCAGGGTCAGGACAGCGTTTGCGATATGGCTGCTGCTGCCGTGGAGCAGATCAATCGCATCCAGCCGCACGGCCACATCAGACTTCTCGGTCATTCCCTCGGTGGGGCGGTCGCCTTCGAGGTCGCGACGCGAATGTTTGCCGCTGGCCGCTCGGTGAAGTTCTTCGGAATTCTCGATACCAGCCTCATGGGCGAGCGCAGTTCTGCATGGGAGACGGTGACCCGCACGATCCGTCGAATCCGCAATAACCGGGTCACCGCGCCCCGAATGGCCTGCCGGGCCCTCGCCAAGGCAACCGTTGCGATCGGCCATGAAGCTAACCTGGCCCGGATGCTCGATCGCCGCGCGAAGGGGCAGTTCGATCTCACCTCTTTCAGGCTCAAGCAGGAATTGCAGGAAGTCTTGCGCGCGAAAGCCTACTTCCGCTGGTTGGCGGAGCCGAAATCGATGCTGCCGTTCTCCGCCGTTCTGTTCCGATGCCAGCGAAAGAAGATGCCGCAAACTCTGGGATGGGATCGTGCGTTCGCCCAGATCGATGTCGTCCCAAGCGCAGGCACTCACACCGATCTGGTCATGCCGCCTTACCTCGCGATGAACTTGCACCTCGTCCAGAAGGCGCTGTCGCAAACCTACTCACCGGCCGAGTTTCCCCAGAGAGAGGCGGATTGTTCACGTGACCCTGCAAGCAGCCCACAGCCAAACCGAACCCGCGTTCAGTAAAGACGCCCTGGTCCTGGATGCGCCATCAGAGGTCGCGCGCATCGTCGCGTTCTTGCGCGACCGTGTCCTTGGCGTGCTTGGCCGACGCGGAGCCATCGTCGGACTGTCCGGCGGCATCGACAGCTCCGTAGTCGCAGCGCTCTGTGCGCGCGCATTTGGAAACACGAAGGTCCTCGGTCTGCTGATGCCCGAGCGCGATTCGTCGTCCGATTCGCTGAGGCTCGGCCGGGTCGTTGCCACGCAACTGCGCCTCACGACGGTCGTCGAAGACATCGCACCGGCGCTCGAAGCATTGGGCGCGTACCGCCGGCAGCGAGAGGCGATCCAAGCCGTCGTACCCGAGTATGGAATCGACTGGAAGTGCAAGCTGGTGCTCGGCTCGGGCTCGGAGAGCGCCGGCATCAACATCACCCGTCTGACCGTACAGGACCCGGACGGCGAAACCTCCACCGTGCGTCTTCCGCCCGAGGTCTACCTGCAGATCGTTGCCGCGACCAACTACAAGCAACGGGTCCGCAAGATGACCGAGTACTATCACGCGGACCGTCTGAAATATGCCGTCATAGGTACGCCAAACCGGCTCGAGCACGATCAGGGCTTCTTCGTGAAGCAGGGTGACGGGGATGCGGACGTCATGCCGATTGCGCATCTCTACAAGAGCCAGGTCTACCAACTGGCCGAATACCTTGGCATCGACGACGAGATCAGGCGACGGCCGCCGACATCCGACACATTCTCGCTGCCGCAGAGCCAGGAGGAGTTCTATTTCGCTGCCCCTTATCGATTGACAGATGTTTGCATGTACGCGGTCAACCACGGCATTTCCGCCGACAACGTGGCCGAGGCAGTAGGTCTGGCCACAGCGCAGGTGCAGAAGGTCTTCAAGGACATCACTTCCAAGCGTCGGGCGACGCGCTATCTCCACAGCCCGCCTCTACTCGTTGATGCGGTAATCGAGGACTAGACGGCATGTGCGGCATCGCCGGCATCGTGGCGCTGAGTGCGAACGCTCCGAGTCCTTCGCGGAGAGCGCTCTTGCGGATGGTCGGGGCGCTCGCACATCGCGGGCCAGACGAGCGGGGCCTCTACCGGGACCAACGCGCGGGCCTGGCGCACGCCCGGCTCTCGATCATCGACATAGCGGGCGGACAACAGCCGCTCGCCGATCCCGGCGGACCCGCCTGGATCGTGTTCAACGGCGAGATCTTCAACTATGTCGAGCTGCGCGAGCAGCTGATCTCGCTCGGCCATCGCTTCCGCACCCGCAGCGACACGGAGGTCGCGATTCAGGCCTATCGCGTCTGGGGCGAGGCAGCATTCGAACGGATGAACGGGCAATGGGCCCTTGCCATCTGGGACGCCTCCGCCAGCCGCCTCGTCTTGTCCCGTGACCGGACCGGAATCTGTCCGCTCTATATCTGCAACCATCAAGGCCAGCTCTACTTCGCCAGTGAGATCAAGGCCATCTTCGCGGCAAATCCGGCAATCCCTCGAGCATTCGATCCAGCAGGCATCGACCAGACTTTTACCTTCTGGAGCAGCGTGCCGCCGCAAAGCGTGTTTCAGGGGATCACGGAGATTGAACCGGGACACGTCCGCAGTTACGTGCGCGGCGCGGTCCGGGACCGCCCATTCTGGACTCCGTGCTATGCGCCCCGGTCCGACGAGCATCGCATTTCGTCCGCCGGCTGCAGTGACGATGTGATCGATGCCGTGCGTAGCGCACTGGAGGCGGCTACGGCGCTCCGAATGGTCCGGTCCGACGTCCCCGTGGGAAGCTATCTCTCCGGTGGTCTCGACAGTTCGCTTGTTGCGGCATTGGGAAGCCGCTTTGCGGGCAGACGTTTCCAGACGTTTTCCGTGCGATTTTCCGACGCCGAGTATGACGAGACCTCCTATCAGCGCCTAATGGCACGCACGATTGCGAGCGAGCACCACGAGCTCATGGTCTCGCGGCAGGATATCGCCGAGGTATTTCCCAAGGTCATCTATCACACTGAGCGGCCAATTCTGAGGACCGCCCCTGCACCGTTGTTCCTGCTCTCAAAGCTCGTGCGCGAGCGCGGCATCAAGGTCGTTCTGACCGGCGAAGGCGCAGATGAAATGTTCGCCGGCTACGATGTGTTTCGCGAAGGCAAGATCCGCCGTTTCTGGGGCCGCCAGCCGGCTTCGACGCGGCGCGCCGCCCTCCTGAGCCGGCTCTATCCCTACATCTCGCGATCGCCGGTCCACATGCAGGCCATCGCGCTAAAGTTCTTCGGACACGGCATTTCTGCCCCAGATGCGCCCGGCTTCGCTCACTCTCCGCGTTGGCGCAGCACCAGCGCGATCAAGCGCCTGTTCTCCGCAGACATGCGCGCGGCGACTTCGCGAGCCGACCCGGTGACCGAATTGCTCGATCGTCTGCCACCGGATTTTTCCCGCTGGACGCCGCTTGCACAAGATCAGTACCTCGAGACCAAGACGCTCCTGGCCGGATACCTGCTCTCCTCCCAGGGAGACCGGATGCTGATGGCGCACTCGGTCGAGGGACGCTTTCCATTCCTTGACGACGACGTCGTCGAGCTCGCGAACTCCCTTCCGGACGCCTGCAAACTTCGCATCCTCGACGAGAAGCACGTCCTTAAGCGTGTCACGCAGTCGCAGGTTCCACCAGAGATCGTCACACGCAAGAAGCAGCCCTACCGGACCCCCAATGCGCTCTGCTTCGTGGACAGGGATGCCCCCCCTTATGTTGACGAAGCGCTTTCAAGCGCAAGCGTCCGCGCCGCAAACATCTTCGACCCGGTGGCGGTCGAGCGGCTGCGCACCAAGTGCCAAGCTCATGCGCACGCCGGCGATGGCGACCTGTCGAACTTCGACAACATGGCGCTCGTCGGCGTCCTGTCCACTCAGCTCCTGTTCCAGCAGTTCGTCGCGGACCGGCCGGAAGCACCGCACCGCCTCGAGCTCAGCGTGGACGTCGACCGCCAGGACGTACCGGGAGTTTACGCATGATCAACAATCCTGTGCCGCTCCTGCACGATTACCTGATCAACTCGGCCCATCAAAACGGCGCGAAGGTCGCGCTCGTATGCGACGGTCATCGGGTCACCTACGACCAGCTCGAGGCGTGGTCGAATGCGGTCGCGCACCACCTGGTCGAGGCCGGTGTCGAGCGCGGCGACCGTGTGATGATCTTTTCCGACAACACCGTCGATGCAGCCGTCAGTTTCTGGGCCGTCCTCAAGGCCAACGCGATCGTATGCCTTATCAATCCTCTCACGAAGCCCGACAAGCTCGGCTATCTCCTCAATGACTGCCAGCCGACTGCGCTCATTGCGCAAACGCGCCTTTACGCCACGTTCCGCGAACCTGCACGACATTGCCCGTCCTTGCGCCGCGTGATCGTGTCCGGCCCAATCGGCGACGCGGATTTGAACGCACTGCCGCATGCCGTACGATGGAGCACTGTAACGGCCACCGAGCGCGACGTCGCTCCCGCGCGCCGCTGCATCGATATCGATCTCGCCGCCATTGTCTACACCTCGGGCTCGACCGGCGAGCCCAAAGGGGTGATGCTGACGCACCGGAACATGATGACGGCGTGTACGTCGGTGTCGTCGTATCTGGACGTCCGTGACGATGAGGTCATCCTCAACGCTCTGCCACTCGCCTTCGACTACGGCCTGTATCAGATGATTATGGCCGTACGCGCCGGCGCACGCCTTGTTCTCGAGCGCTCGTTTGCTTTCCCCGCCGAGACGCTCCGACGTGTTGCGGAAGAGAGAGTGACGGGTTTTCCCGGCGTTCCGACGATGTTCTCGACTCTGCTGCAGCTTGAATCGTTGAAGAGTTACGATCTATCCAGCATTCGCTACGTGACGAGCACCGGTGCCGCACTGCCGGTCCGGCACCTGGCGCAACTGAGACACACGTTCCCCGGCGCCCGCATCTACTCCATGTACGGTCTTACCGAATGCAAACGCTGCACCTACCTGCCGCCGGAGGATCTCGATCGGAAGCCGTCGAGCGTAGGAATTGCCATCCCAAATACCGAAATGTGGATCGTCGACGAGCGTGATCAACGGGTCGGCGCCGGCATCGCCGGACAGCTGGTGATCCGCGGTGCGACCGTCATGAAGGGCTATTGGCGAAAGCCCGAAGCTACCGCGAAGAAGCTCAAGCCCGGACCGCTTCCCGGCGAGCAGGTGCTTTACACCGGCGACTACTGTCAGATGGACGCCGACGGATATCTGTACTTCGTCAGCCGGAGCGACGAGGTCATCAAATCACGCGGCGAGAAGGTCGCGCCCAAGGAGGTGGAGAGCGCTCTGCTGGACATTCCCGGCATAAGGGAAGCGGCAGTCATCGGCGTTCCCGACGATCTGCTCGGCCACGCGATCAAGGCCTTCGTGGTCATCGACCAAGGCCGGCCGATCGACGCCAAGCAGATCCAGCGAGAGTGTCATAAGCGCCTCGAGAGTTTCATGGTCCCCAAGTACGTCGTTATCATGCCGGAACTTGCGCGCACGGATACGGGCAAGATCAACAAGAGAGAGCTCATCACGGGATAGCTTGTGGACGACCGATCGACGCACCCGCTTTCATATGGAGCACCAACGCAATGACACTGGTCTTGGCACCCGACCGCTGCAAGGAGCAGATCCGCGCCTTTCTGACATCGAATTTCTACATCAGCGACATCGCGGCGCTGAACGACGACGCTTCCCTGCTCGACCAGGGGATCATCGATTCGACCGGAGTGCTCGAGGTGGTCGGGTTCATCGAGACGACCTTCGGCATCGCCGTCGACGACAATGAGATCCTGCCCGAGAATCTCGATTCCATTCGGGGCATGGCACGTTACATCGCCAGCAAGGTTAATTTGGCCGCCGATACCTGACCGACCGGCGCGTTCGGCAAGCAGAGGAAACGAGCTGTCCTGTGACTCGATCGCGGCTTGGCACTCCGGGGCTTCACCCGGCTGCCGAGTGCGGCGTTTTTTCGCCCTCGCGACCCCTTCCGCATGAGCCCCTTCGTCAAGGCGAATCCCGTGCCTTCCGGAGAGGTACACCTCGACTGCACGACTGCGTGGACAACCCACCGGCATTCCTCTGCCGTCCGATTCCAACGCTCTCATGCAAACGAACGAAGACGCAGGCATGGTTTGCTCCTACCTTTTTTCCTGAGAAGCATATCTCGTTTTTTTGAAGCGTATTTTTTTGAGTACATGGAGGTTCAGATGAAAGCGGTAGTTCAGTGCGGCGGCAGAGGAACTCGACTTCGTCCACATACGTCCATTTTGCCAAAACCTCTCATGCCAATCGGCGCCCGTCCCGTCCTCGAGCTCGTTCTCAAATGGTTGAGACGGAACGGGATCGGAGAGGTCTTCGTCACCACCGGTTATCTGGGTCATCTGATCCGCAGCGTCTGCGGTGACGGCAGCCAGTGGAACATGCAGATCACGTATACGCAGGAGCTCGAGCCGCTCGGCACGATCGGTCCGCTGTCATTGCTGCGAGAACAGCTCAACGAGCCCTTCCTGGTCCTCAACGGTGACGTCCTGACAGACCTGAACCTGAACCAGCTGATCCACAATCACCGAAAATCCGACGCCAACATCACCATCGGGACCTCCGTTCGGAGCACGAAGATGGACTTCGGTGTGATTGATGAAATCGATGGACGCGTGACCGGATTTCGCGAGAAGCCGGAGCTGACGAACCTCGTCAGCATGGGAATCTACTGCATGAATCCGGTCGTCCTCGAGCGCATTCCGTCGGGCGTCCCCTTCGGATTCGACGACCTGATGTTCCAGATGCTCGAGGAAGAAGCCCGCGTTAACGTCTTCAAGCACACTGGCCTGTGGCTCGACATTGGCCGGGTCGAGGACTTCCTGAAAGCCCAGGACATTGCGTGGGACGAGCAATCGTCTGCATTCGCAACAGCGGCTGCGTGACGCAGCGTCACCCTTCGCATGGGGAATGAACGGGAAGAGGAACACATGCTGTTGGTATCAGAACCGGCCCTTGGAATTGACGAAAAGGAAGCTCTTGTTGCCGCGATCGATAGCGGCTGGATCACCATGGGGGATCGCGTACGGGAGTTCGAGCAAACGTTTGCACGCATGCACGGCGCCGAGGACTCGATTGCAGTCGGATCATGCACGGCCGCACTTCACCTCATCCTGCATGCGCTCGGCGTCGGCCCCGGCGATGAAGTCCTCGTTCCATCTCTCACGTTCGTTGCCACGGCCAATGCCGTGCTCTACGTCGGAGCGCGGCCCGTGTTCGTCGATGTCCAATCCGGGGCAATTCCCCTGATGTCCGCGGCCGACGCGCTCCGCAAATGCACCTCGCGGACGAAAGCGGTGATCCTCATGCATTTTGGGGGCTACCTCGCTGATCGAGAGGAGTGGCAGGCCTTCGCTCGCAGCAAGGGTCTGCTCCTGATCGAGGACGCCGCGCATGCGCCCGGCGTCAAGGGGGTCGGCACGTTTGGCGATGCAGCCGCATTTTCCTTCTACGGCAACAAGAACATGACGACTGCTGAAGGCGGCGCGATCATAACGCGTCACCGAATCTTAAACGACATGATCAAGCGCGCCAGGTCGCATGGCATGACCACCAACACGCGCCAGCGCCTCGTCAGCCGCAGCCCCGAATACGACGTGACGCTTCTTGGATTCAACTACCGCATGGACGAGTTGCGCGCCGCGGTCGGCCTGGTGCAGCTGCGTAAGTTGGCAGGTTGGAACGACGCCAGGCGGCATCTGTCGCTGCACTATCGGCGGCGGCTCGCCGAGCGTTGCCCTTCGGTCGTGGTGCCATTCAACGCGTCGTGGGTCTCGGCCCACCATCTCATGCCGGTCGTTCTCCCCGCGGCAAGCGCGCGGCAGCCCCTGATCGAACAGCTCAGCAAGCGCGGCGTTCAGACGACCATTCACTATCCCCCGGTGCATCGGTTGACGTTCTACCAGGATCAGTATCCGGGCATCAGCCTACCCAACACTGAGGATTTTTGCGGACGTGAGCTCACCTTGCCGCTCCATCCCGCGATGACTCCCGCCGACGTCGATCACGTGGCAGACAGCCTCGCGGATGGACTTCGGGTAACCTGTCCCGCGGAGGTCGAACAGGCATGAGCGAAACGGTCAATGCGGGATGCGCTGGGCCGGCAGCTCCGGCCGTGCGTTTGCGGCGCGTCATCGATGTCCTCGGTGCCGGGACGGCCATAATCGTCTCGCTGCCGATCCTGTTGGTCATTGCGCTTGCAGTCTGGATCGAAGGCGGGCGACCGATACTGTATTCGCAACTTCGTCTCGGGCTGAACGGGGCGCCGTTCCGCATGTACAAGTTCCGGAAGTTCAGAGCGGATTGCGACGATCGCGGAAGTCCGCTCACGATGGTGAACGACAACCGCATGACGACGATCGGCGGGCTGCTGGCTGCATTCAAGCTGGATGAGCTACCGCAGCTCTGGAACATCCTGCGGGGCGACATGTCTTTCGTCGGCCCGCGACCCGAGACCCTCGTATTTGCCGACTGTTTCAGGAACGGATTCGAAAAGATCCTGGAACACCGGCCAGGCCTCGTCGGGCCGTGCCAGGTTCTCTTCCGGCATGAAAATGAGCTGTTCCCGCCGGACGGCAATGTGGCGGATTTCTATCGGGAGGTTCTGTTTCCCGCGAAGGCGAAGATCGACCTGGCATATTATTCCAATCGAACCGTCACGTCCGATCTCCGGTGGATCGTTCAGGCCGGCTGGATCGCCGTGGGGGAGCCGCTTCTCAACCGCATACGAAGACCCCGACCGAAGAGCCAGAGCGGCATAGCGCCAACTGGCGGATCTGTCGGTGCGAATCTATTTCAAAAGTAGACGGGTGATCAAATGGTGACTGAAAAGCGAACTGTGCTTCTGGTAGGTGGTGCTGGTTACGTGGGCTCAGTGATCACGGGCCATCTCCTGAGAAAGGGTTGGCACGTCCGCTGCCTGGATCAGCTCATCTACAAGAACGAGAGCTGTGCCTGGCCTTATCTGAGCGTTCCGCAATACGAATTCATGCAAGGCGACATTCGCGATCCCCGTTTCGCCAATCAAGCACTGAAGGGTGTGGATGACGTCGTCATCCTCGCCGGGCTCGTTGGCGACCCGATCACGAGCAAGTACCCCGACGAAAGTCACGCCATCAATCGGAATGGCGTCGCGTCCTTCATCGACGCGATGCAACACCATCCGGTCGATCGGCTCATCTTCGTGTCCACCTGCTCGAACTATGGGTTAGTGGAAGAAGACAAGGCCGTCGACGAGAATTACCCGCTCGCGCCACTCTCCCTTTACGCCAAGCACAAGGTGGAGATGGAGCAGAAGATCCTGGGTCTCAAAGGAAAGGCTGGATTCCATCCAACGGTTCTCCGCTTTGCGACGGCCTTTGGTCTTTCCTCGCGAATGCGCTTCGATCTCACGGTGAACGAATTTGTGCGTGAACTGCACCTGGGAAAGGAACTGCTGGTATTCGATCCCAATACCTGGCGTCCCTACTGCCATGTTCGTGATTTTGCCCGCGCGATCGAGGAAGTGCTCCGCGCGCCCACCAGCAAGGTCGCCTTCGAAGTCTTCAATGTGGGCTGCGAGGAAAACAACTTCACCAAGCTGATGGTCGTTGAGGAGATCATGCGGCACATTCCGCGATCGAAAGTGACCTATCAGGAGCGCGGCGCCGATCCCCGGAATTACCGCGTGAATTTCGACAAAATCCGTCGGGTATTGAATTTCACGCCTGAGATCAGCGTTCAGCAAGGGATCAGTGAAATCCTCGCTGCCTTGAGCCAGGGCCTGTTCGACCACGTCGAGGAGCAGAGGCACTTCTTCGGAAACTACGAGATCTTTCTTCCGACCGCTCGCATCCCGGATTTGAAGAGAGCCGGCTGAGGGATTCGATATCGGTGTCCATAATTCGCGAGCGGCGAAGGCTCGGTTGCATCGGGAGTTCGTCCATGAAGTGCAAGAAGCAAGGCAGGCCCTCTTCCACCCTCCTGCTGGGTTCATGCGCAGCGGTTCTGTTTTTCGCGACAAGCGGGCTATCCCTTGCCGCGCCATACAAGCTCGGACCGGGTGATACCATCGAGATTTCGATCGGTGGCCTCCCCGATCAACGCAACCGCACGCAGATCCAGATCGACGGCACCATCCCGCTTCCGGGAGGGGGGACGGTTGAAGTTGCCGGCCTGACCCCGGCGCAGATGCAGAACCGCATCGAGACGCTGCTGCAGGCACGGATACTGCGTCAACGCCTGACCGACGGACGCGACCAGGCATTCGTGGTCAAGCCCGGCGACGTCATGGCGAGCGTCGTGGAATATCGGCCGGTCTATGTTTCCGGCGATGTGCTCACGCCCGGACAGCAGACGTATCGGGCTTCAATGACCGTGCGCCAGGCCGTGGCAGTGGCCGGCGGTTTCAGCCTGTTGCGGTCGCGTGGCATGCAGCCCGGCGCCACAGACCCTGCGGATCTCGTACGGGACTACCAGTCGCTCGCCACCGAATACACCAAGGAATATTTCCATATCGTCCGAACCGGCGCGGAGCTTGATGGCCGCGACACGTTCGACGCCACGCCTCCAAGCGACATTTCGCTGCCCGCGAGCGTGATCGGTTCGGTCGTGCAGGCCGAGAAGGACTCTCTGAAGACCTCGCAAAACGACTACCGCACAGAACAACGCTTTCTGGACGACGCCGTCAAGCAGACGGACGCGCAGTTCGCTACGCTCAAGAAGCAACAGGAAGGTGAAGAGAAGGGCGTGCAGGCGGACGAAGAGGAGCTCGAACGGGTCATGAAGGCGTTCGGCTCCGGCCTGCTGGCAAGTCCTCGTGTCAGCGAAAGCCGGCGCGCCCTGTTGCTGTCCTCGACCCGACGCCTGCAGACGAGCGTCGAACTCATGCGGCTCCAGCGTCAGCGTGAGGACTTCCTGCGGCAGGCGGGACGTGTGACCAGCCAGCGCACGATCAATCTGCTCAGGGAGCAGAAGGACTCGAACGTTCGATTGGCGGACTTGCGCGTGAGAATGCAGGCGCTCAGTCAAAAACTGCAGCCTATCGGCGGCTCGGGTGCGATCCCCGTCAATTCAGGCGAGCTCAATCCCGACGTAGTCGTCGTGCGGCGGCTCGGTCAACAGTGGGACAGGATACCCGCGTCCGTCGACTTCGACGTGGAGCCCGGCGATGTGATCGAAGTCACATTGCGCCCTGCGCCGGCCTTCTCGAACTGAGCACGAACAGAGGTACTCCCTTAAGAGTAAGCAGGGCGCTCCTTCCGGGGTAGCTTCCGCATACCTCCATGGCTGCTCCCGCGAGGCTTAAACCCGCCTTGCTACCCCTTCAACCCGTGTTGCTACCTCTTCGTTGATCACAACCGGGTCGATGCCCGGAAGAGCGGCAACTTTCACCCCCTCCGACGGCTGCGGGGTTACCCCCCATTCAACGTTGCCAGGCTTGGCAGAAGTTGGGATTCTTTGTGGCACGTTCACTCCATCGGGTCAGCGCGGCCGGGGGAATAAAATGTTGAACTTAAGCCAAGCATTGCCAAGGTCTACCATTGCTCTACAGCGTCATTCTTCTGAATCGATATTCAATATTTCCAGTCCCGTTTCATCTGCTCACTCTGACGCCCAGAACCCCAAGCAGGACGGCTTGCGCGGGGTGCTCGCGCGGATCGGCTGCGGACAGGTCTTGCTCAGACGCGGCAAGGTCATCGAACTCAGTCCGGCCGGCCGCGCAATATTGGAACGCGAAGGGCGTGTGGATGCGAGCCACGAAACGCTCTATGGCGCCGTCAAGCAACTGGTCCACCGCGCCGGCGCACAGTTTCCGGCAGGCTCGACTTCCTGGTTGGCAACATCCACCAAGGAAGGATTTACCGCGCTGATCAACCAGGTCGCGAATGCGTGGTCCGACGAGACCATCGCATTGATCCTGCTGGATCTCGACGCGCATCCGGAGCCTTCGCCGCGGACGCTGCAGCGGTTGTTTGGATTCACCGCTGCCGAAACCCAGCTTGCTCTCGAGTTGGCCCGAGGCAACAACCTGATCGACATTGCTCGTTCGCGACGATTGAGTCGAACGACAGTACGCTCCCAGTTGGCTTCCCTGTTTGTCAAAACACAGACACGCCGGCAAGCAGACCTGATCGCGTTGCTGGGCCGCCTCGCCGTCCTGCCCTAGCGTGGACGCGGAATACGGTGTCGCGTTGTCTCGACTGGTCGGACATCGACGTGCTTCGCGGCGCGTTCGGCAAACATGCACTCGCGCCGCGTCGTCTTTTCAGCCCTGTTCGAGCACGTCCGCCAACCGCTCACTTCCGCTGTCATGCGAATGAATGAAGACAGGCCGCGGCCACGTCCTAACCTGATCTTGTCAAACTTTCGCCGGGAAAACCGGGGGCCTCCGCAAAGATTAACATCTTGGCGGAATTGCTCAAAGGGCTGGAAGGAACCAACATGGCGCTGCACTTGCTTTGCGTAGGAGGCGAGGATCACGCTCTGCGTATCCCGTTCCTGGCGGCTCTGCAGAACCGCGGCCTCCGCGTGAGCGCGGCCGGCACTGGTGCAGCATCTGCATTCGCGAAGACCGGAATCCCGTATCATCAATATCAGTTCGACAGATTTGGCGTCGGCTTTGCCGATCGCGCGGCCATGGGTCAACTGGCGCGGCTCGTGAAGAGCGCTCGGCCCGACGTGATCCAGACGTTTGATACCAAGCCCAACCTGTTTGCGCCGCTGGCGCTTCGCGGCTCCGTACCGGTTGTGCGCACAATCAACGGAATGGGATGGGTATTCTCATCGACAGAACTGAGAGCCTTGGCCTTCCGCCCCGTCTATCTGGCGATGCAACGCCTGGCTGCTTGCTGGACCGCGGCGACGGTTTTCCAGAACAAGGCCGACAGCAGCTTCTTTCAACGACACCGCCTGCTCGGAAAGAGCTCATCTGTCATTATCGGAAGCTCGGGGATCGATGTCGGCGCTTTCGAAGCGGCGCAAGCGCGAACGGCCTCGCCTGCCGCGCTACGCGCCGAACTCGGGCTGGGCGACGCCGAGATTGTCCTGACAGTAAGCCGATTAACCGTACAAAAAGGAATCACAACGCTCCTCGAAGCGGCGAGGCTCGTGCATGACGTACGCCCGAACGTCCGCTTTCTGCTCGTCGGTCCGCGCGAAAGCGAGGGCCCATTCGCCGTAGGTCAGGAGCTGATCGAGGCGCACGCACCATATGTGATTGCGACCGGCGCCAGATCGGATATTCCCGCGCTTCTGGGTATCGCCGACCTCTTTGCCTTTCCGACTGAATATCGTGAAGGCATTCCCCGTGTTCTTTTGGAAGCCGGATTGGCTGGCGTGCCAATCGTCGCCTCCCGCATGCCGGGGTGCGATGACGTGGTCCGCGAGGACTGGAACGGCAAACTTGTAGCGCCGCGCGACCCGCGCGCGCTCGCGGCCTCAATTCTCGACCTTCTTCAGGATTCCGCGCGTGCAAAGACGATGGGTCAACGCTCGATCAACGTGGTGCGCAAGGAGTTCGACCTAAACGTCGTCGCCGATCGCTATGCAGAGCTTTACACGCAGCTGCTTTCTCGCAGCCATTCCAATGGCTGGCGGGCTGCGGCGCACAGCATCAGTGAAGTACAATGATCGGAAGTGCCCTTCTTGCGCTTGGCCTCGTGCTTGGCACAGCCTCGCAGCTGCGTCTTCCCGGCGTCCCCCTGGGCATCGGGGAAGCCTGCCTCGTCCTCTGGCTCGGTCTCGCATCCCTGCATCTCTTGGTCGGTTCAAGAATCTGCAACCCCCAAGCCTTGCTCTGGCTCGTTGCATTCTGGGGCTGCTTTGTCTTGATTCAGAGTTTCGGGGGCTTCCTTGCATTGCTGCGCCCGGAGATCGTCGACCCAGAGCTCGTCGTGCACGACATCTTCGCATATCTCCTCGTGGCGGCCCTCACTTGCCTGGTGGCTGCAACGTTGAAACCCGAGGGTACCCTGCGCCAATCGCTGTGGTTCCTGATCGGCTTCTGGATCGTCGCCGTGGCGGTGCAACTTGCATTGGGCTGGGGCTACCTCAGCATCTCGTCGGTCGATCCATGGTATTGGGACCGGTTCCGCGGATGGTCGGAGAATCCAAACCAGCTTGCAATCTATTGTGCGGTTTTGACACCACTCTCGCTTCACATGACTCTGACGGCCAAGCGGTTTGGCCGGATCGTCGCAGTGTTTAGCTGCATCATAACATTCGTCGTCGGTCGGCTGACGAAGAGCGATACCTTTCTTATCTCGATGTCGCTGTCGATACCGCTGCTCATTGCGCTACGCTTGCGAAGCTGGCTGACATCCCCCGAACATCGATGGAGCCTGCGTTTCGCAGCTGCAGCGATCGTCGTTGTGGCCGTAATTCCCCTTTCGCTCTCACTGCTTCCCTACGGGGTGGCAACGGCGAATGATGTCGAGGGGCTGGCCGCCGGCATGATGAAGGATCGTGGCGGTGAGGCAACGAAGGCCACCGCCAATCTGCGGCTAAGTCTTTGGCAAGACGCCCTGCATGCCGGACTGGAGTCCGGCTCGGTTGGCCTTGGGCCCGGGCCGCATCTGGAGAAGCCAACCGGAATCACGGACAAGGGCGTAGCGCTCCCGGTGGAAGCTCACAGCACTCTTCTGGACGTGTTCACCCAAGGCGGACTGCCCGGCGTGATCACCATTGTCAGCCTGCTTGCCGGCACGTTTGCGCTCCTGCTTCGCGCACGGCTCGACGCCTTGGCTGTCCTGATCTTTGCACTCGCCGTCTTCAGCATCAGCCATTTCATTCTGCGGCACCCGACCGTGTGGTTTGCCGTCACGCTGGGCCTCATCCTGGGCTCGGATCGGCGCTCATTGGCGCATGCGCGAGTTGGAAGTTAAGCAATGTGTGGAATTACAGGAATACTTCAGACGCCGCGTGCTTCTCGATCCGCCGACCTGGCTGCGATCGGGCCGATGACGGCTCGCCTGCGCCACCGCGGTCCTGATGCGGACGGGTTCTGGAGCGATCGTGACGCCGGCGTTGCGTTCGGGCATCGCAGGCTGTCGATCATCGATCTCTCCGATGCGGGCCGGCAGCCAATGCTTTCGAGCGACGGCCGCTTCGTCATTACGTTCAACGGCGAGATCTACAACTACAAGCCATTACGACAAGAGCTCGAGTGCGCAGGCAAGCGTTTCATCGGCAATAGCGATACGGAGGTCTTGCTGGGCCTGATCGAGAAATGGGGCCTGGAGAAGGCCCTCCAGCGCTGCAATGGCATGTTCGCAATCGGCTTGTGGGATCGCAGGAACCGCACGCTGCACCTGGCCCGCGATCGAATGGGGAAAAAGCCGCTCTACGTCGCGCGGACGTCGAATGCGGTGGTCTTCGCGTCGGAGTTGAAGGCCATCGCGGCATTCCCCGACTTTCACCAGGAGATCGACCCGGGCGCGGTTGCGGAGTTTCTAACCCGCGGATGGTTGCCGGAAGACCAGTGCATATGGCGAGGCGTCTTCAAGATTCCCCCCGGGGGCGCCCTATCGATCCGTGCCGAGGACCTCTCGGTCTGCCGGGATGCCGCAGCACTACAAGAACGCGCGCGCTCCTGGTGGTCCTTGGCCGATGTCGCGCACACGGGTCGCGCAGCGCTCGCCACTGCAGATGACCAGCAGCTCGTCTCCCAGGCTTGCGACCTGCTCAAGGCCTCGGTCGCCGACCGAATGGTCGCCGACGTTCCGGTCGGGCTGTTCCTGTCGGGCGGAATAGACAGTTCGACCGTCGTGGCCCTGATGCAGGCTCAATCGGCGCGCCCGGTACGGACCTTTACGATCGGATTCGGTGAGCGCGCCTTTGATGAAACGGCTAACGCTGCGGCCGTGGCGCGGCACCTCGGCACCAGCCATACCGAGCTACGTCTCACCTCCGCGGACGCCAGAGCGGTCATCCCCGAACTTCCAACCATCTGGGACGAGCCGTTTGCCGATGAATCGCAGATCCCGACACTGCTTCTATCTCGACTTGCACGGCAGGACGTCACCGTTGCGCTTTCGGGCGACGGGGGTGACGAGTGCTTCGGAGGGTATTCCAGGCACGTACTTTCCGCCCGTTTAGCGCCTCTGCTGAACTCCAATCGATCGATCCGGACCATGGCCGCGGGCGGTGTGGCGCTGCTCGGGCGCGGCATGCGCGAAAGCGTCGTCGAAACACTTCGTCTTCCAGGTTGGTTGCAGCGGATGACACAGGGCGACCGAATCAACCGCCTGGCAGACCTTATTGGCAGCAACGACGTCGGCGAGATGTACCGTCGGTCGACGCGGCTCTCCGAACTGCAGTTGACGCGAACCCAGGCAGGCTCGGAGCCGGACTCGATCCCGCCGCTCAACGATCTGCTGTCTGATTTTATCGTTCGGGATATGCTTGGATATCTCCCGAGCGATATTCTCGTGAAACTCGATCGCGCGAGCATGGCCACGAGCCTGGAGGCTCGCTGCCCGCTTCTGGATCATCGCGTTGTCGAGTTCAGCTGGGCGCTGCCGAACTCGGCGAAGGTGCGTCATGGTCAGGGAAAATGGCTCCTGCGCCAGGTCCTTGGCCGCTACCTGCCGCGCCACCTCTTCGAGCGACCGAAACAGGGCTTTGACGTGCCGATCGGCTCCTGGCTGAAGGGACCTCTTCGTTCGTGGGCGTCGGACCTCCTTTCGGAGTCGCGTCTTCGCAACCAGCATCTCCTGGACGTTTCCCGCGTGCAGGAGTGCTGGCTTCAACATCTTAGCGGTCGCCGCGATTTCTCACGACCGCTGTGGGCTGTCTTGATGCTGCAGTCCTGGCTCGACTCAGCAGTTACCTCCGGGCCTTCGCGAACAGCAGGCGTGATGGAACCGGCGCAATAAAGGAGCAGGCGATGGAAGCGTTCACAAATAAACGGATTCTGCCGGTGACTGTCCTGTCCCAGGGCCGGTCAAACGGCGACGAGTCACCTCCCGATGACGCCATCGCAGCATTCAAGCATGTCTTCGAGAGCATCAGGCGATACAAGCTCTTCATCGTCAAAATGATCGGCGCGGGCGCGCTGCTCGCGGTGCTCGGTAGTATTTTTATGTCGCCCACCTACCTCGCAACGGCACAGCTTGTCGTGAGCGCTCGAAGTGGCGGAGCGGCCGACAATGCCGGTGCACCCGGCAATTCCTCGCCGACTGGCGGTTCGGACGACCCCACGATCGATACGCACGTAACCGTCATGTCATCCGATGCGTATCTGCGGCGGCTCCTGCCGGCACTGAGGATGCTCGACAACCCGGCCAACGAGAACGGTTCGGTGCTCCGCACTGCCTTGTCAAAGATAAAGGGGTTCCTCTCCTTCCGGAAAGACCAACCAAGCGACGGCGCGGCGGTGGCGGCATTGAAAGGGCGCCTGAAGGTCAGCCAAGAGCGCCGATCCAGAGTTATCAGCGTAATTGCCAGCGACCGCAATCCACAACGGGCCGCAGACGTCGCAAACCTGGTCGCCCGATCCTACGCTGACGAGCTTGTCCGGCAAAAGCGGGCTGTGGAGCAGCAGGCTCTGGACGCCATCGCAGCACAATCGGCGAATGTTCAGCGCGAATTGTCAACGGCGAAGGCGGAATGGGACGCCAGTCACTCAGGTCAGACCTCGTCATCACCGGCAGCCGCACAGGCCGCCGCCGCGTTGGAGTGGAAAATCACCACCCTGGCGCAGCAATATGAAACACTGATACGAAAGCGGCAGGATCTCACCACGAAGGGCGTGGTCGCCGAGCCAGACGTGACCGTCATTGCGGACGCCTCGCCACCCGACTTTCCGAGTTCGTTGAACCCGTTCCTCCTTGTTCCACCGATCACGATTATCTTCGCGCTCCTCGCATGTCTCGTCGCGATCATCCTGAAGCACTTCGATCGAAGTCTGCACACCGAGGCGGAAGCTGCAGAGGCATTGGACATCCCGTGCGTCGGGTTGATCCCCTCGATCCCGCCGGAGCTGAGCATCTCGCCGCAGCGCTTCGTAGAGCAATCGGCTGTCTCGCATAACAGGGCCGTTCGCTCAACCGTCGTATCCCTCATGGCCGCCGATCCGGTCTCGCCACAGACGCCGCATGTCATCCTGGTGACATCCAGCTTACACGGTGAAGGCAAGAGCGCGATCGCCTGGAGTTTTGGCTTTTGTGCGGCGCAACTCGGACAGCGCGTTCTGTTCCTGGATTTCTCTCAATTGCCCCGGCGCGTCGGCGGTGAGGCTGCAGATCTGTTCAAGCTGTTGGCGCACGACGGAGCGGCCGCCAAGGCCGTCCAGCACATCCCGGAGCTCGGACTCGACTACATATCGTCAAGATTGTCCGAGGGCAGTCGCCTGGGGCCGTTGGCGGGCCCGAAAGTCGCCTCGCTATTCGAGCACTTCAGGAACACCTACGATCTCGTCGTCATCAACGCACCATCGCTGGATGATGCGCCGGAAGTGCGCCTCCTCGCCTCCTGGGCGGATCATGTTCTACTTGCCGTCCGCGCCGGAAGCACGAGCCGCGACGTCGTGCGAAGCACTTTGACTCGGTTTGCCGGGACGTCGGATCTCGATTCTCGTGTCAAGCTCTGGTGTGTCCTGACGCACGGAGTACCGTCCGAGCTCGCGCCCTCGGATCTGGAGCCGTCATCAACATCGACTTTGATGCATTACTATCGCCGCTTCAAATCAACGGCGGTACGTTGGACAAGCATCGAACCTGCAATCAATGTTTCCGACCACGCTGCATCTGGCCTGAGACCACGGCAGTGATCCCCAGGCGGCTTGGGTTAATCACCCGGGTCTTTCGATATGGCAGCCAGCCGATCGACCAGACGGTGGCTGCGAAACCGGCATCCTTCGTTTGAAGTATGCGTGCCCAGGCCTGATTAAGTACGTTGGGACAGCAAAATGACGGGTACGGTGATGCGGCTTCAGATATCTGGCGATCCGTCGGGTGATCCATGCGACGCCCTTGACGCGCACCTGCCCTCGACCGTTCAGCAAGCTCCAGCGACGCTGAGCTGGCTGAGCCCCGTGGAAGTCCCTCTCGATCTGAACGGTCCGGTCGATCGATCATTCGATCCCCTGGAAGCCGGCTTTGCCTGCGTCCCCGCCATCGAACACCTGATTGCGGTGACGGCGAAGTTCGGCGACAGGGTCGCAATCAGCGACGGCAATCACAGCTTCACGTACGCGCAGCTGTTGTCCCGCGTCTTGACCCTGGCCCAGGCGATCAGCGCGTTGATCCCGGAGCAGGAAGCCGTCGGATGGGTATTGCGCAGCTCGGCCTGGCAGCCGATCGCTATGCTGGCATGCATGGCGGCCGGACGAGTCCTCGTTCCACTCAATCCCCGCGATCCAGTTCAGCGGCTCACGGCTATCGCCGCGGCCGCCCGGATTTCCGTGCTGATCGGGCAAGACGGCGACAACTCCGCCGGGTGGATCCAACAGCACGGCCTGCGCTGGCTCGACGCCGCCGGCGCCAACCCTTCCGCAGCAACTTCAACGCTCCCCCAGGTTTCGGTCGATGCGCCTGCCGTAGTGCTCTATACCTCCGGCAGCACCGGAGCTCCGAAAGGGGTCGTGAACAGCCAACGCAACCTGCTCCAGCGCGTCCAGCAATATGTGGACGCCTGCCACATAGGTGCGGCAGACGTCTTCATGCCTCTGAGCGGCCCCACCACGATCGCCGGTTGCCGGGAGATGCTGTCGGCCTTGTTGACGGGGGCAAAACTGCACATCGTCGACGTCGAGGCGCTCGGATTGCGCGGCGTTCTTCGCCAGATCACCACGCAACAGGTGACGATTACATACATTGTACCCGCCCTGGTGCGTGCACTGATCAACGCAAGCCGGCCGGGCGATCTCGACTCGCTTCGCATGATCCGCATCGGCGGGGAGAAGGTCCTGTGGACCGATATCGCGCTCGTCCGGCGAGCGATACCACCAGGTTGCTTCATCCAGGTCAGCTATCTGTCGACCGAAACCACCGGAACCCAGTGGTTTCTTCCCAAGCAGTGGCGAGAGGACGGCGTCAGCGTTCCTGTTGGCTACCTGCTTCCCGGCATATCGTACGCCGTGGTCGACGAAAGCGGGAAGCCCGTCCCGCACGGTGAAGTCGGCGAACTGGTGATCAAGAGCAGGTACGTCATGCTCGGATACTGGGAAGACGGACGGCTTTCTCCGGCATCGCCCTCCCCGGATAACCCAAAGTCTCGCATCTATCAGACCGGCGACCTCGTCACCGTGGATACGCACGGACTGATGCGGATCGTTGGACGGAAGGGACGCCAGCTCAAGATCAATGGCCAGCGTGTCGAGCCGGCCGAGCTCGAGAGTGCGTTGCGCAAGCTCACCTATGTGAAGGACGCTGTCGCCGTCGTGACGGACGCGAACGAGTTGGTCCTGTTTGCATCGCCGGCCGATCCACAAAATGCGCGCTTCCGGACCGACGTTCGCAACAGCGTCCGGCAGGCTGTTCCTGCGGCTTTGCATCCGACCAGGCTGCACGAGATACCGGAGATGCCGCGCCTTCCAGGAGGTAAGATCGATCACGCCAAGCTGAAACTGCTCGATCTCGAGAGCAAAACGACCTCGCCCGCGCCTGTGCCGACGATGCAAGGAATGGCCGAGGCCAACAGGATCGTGCAGCAGGTGTGGAGCAGCATCCTCGGCGTGCCGGAAGCTGCCGGACGCTGGGATGAGGCCGGCGGCGATTCCCTGAAGCTCCTGCGCTGCGTGATGGATATCGAAGACCTCATCGGCCGGGAAGTCAGCATGGAAGCGTTCACGGTCGATATGAGCGCTGAAGACATGATCCGGGCTATCGCGACGGTGGAACCACCGGTGCGGCAGCGTCTAAACGACCAGATTCTCCCAGGTCTTGTCATACTGCCCGGCTCCATGGGGTATGGCCCGAGCATGGCCGCATTTGGCGCTCAGCTCGGCAAGGTGGCGCGGGTGATTCCGATTCGTTATCCAGATCTGAGCTGGAGCCTCGCGGGACGCGATTCCGTGCAGGAGATGGCCGCGATGGCCGTCGAACAGATCAATGCAGCTCAACCACGCGGCGACGTCCGAATGATCGGCTATTCCCTGGGCGGCGGCGTCGCCTTCGAAGTCGCAAGCCGGCTGATCGAACAAGGTCGTGCAGTCAAATTCCTGGGCATCCTCGACACCAATGTCGGCCCTCGCAGAGCAAATCACCGAGAAGCCTTATCTCGCACGCTACAGCGGATTCGATCCCATCGAGTGACGATCTACCGCATGTTCTGCCGCTCCGTGGCGAAGTTCGCCGCCCGCTTGGGCCAGGAGGTTCGATTCTGCAGGCTCATCGACGCCATTACATGGCCTCGCCTGGCAAACACGCGCTTCATGCTCAGGCTCGAGCTCGAGGAGATTCTCCGGATGCGCGCGTTCGGACGCTGGGTCGAGGATGCCAAGCCTCGTCTAGCCATCAAAGGGACTGTCTTTGCCTGTCATCGGCCTGGCGTGACGCCGCGCCTCGGATGGGACTCCCTGTTTGAAGAACTAGACGTGATTCCGATCGCCGGTGGACATCTTGATCTGGTGGTCGAGCCCCACCTCTCGATCAATCGACCCGTCATCGAGCGCGCGATCGGGGCGTCCTGCTCCTGATCCACAACACAATGCTTTTTGAGGGGGTCGGTCCTGCCCACCACAGGACAGCACGGGGAGATCAGGCGGGTTCGGCTCAAACCTGGCTCGAACCCGCGATCTCGCGCTTGGGAGTGCAGCGTACGATCATCAGGGCCGCAGGTAGCTCCAGCCTTGCTCCTGAAGCTCCATCAGGCGAACGACCCCGGATTTGGTGACCTTCGCTTGCGCGATAAGAGGCACTTCCTTGCCCTCATTCTTGGTCATGTTCTCTCGTGTATTTCCGCAGGCCGAGAACGTAAGCTCGGGCGTTGTTTCGCTCATCATTTTGATGCGCCCCTTCACAGGCGAGGTGTCGTCTCGCAGCATGTGCAGTCCTGGCCCGTATGCGACGACTTCGACTTCGACCTTTTGACTGAGGTCGCCGTAGTGCTGAACGACGTTGCTGACGTTGTTGAGAGCGAGATTCATGACGGCCGGATCGTTGACGTCGACATGGACGACAAGTCGATGCGGCGGCTGCTTCCGAGGTGTCGCAACACCCATCTTGGCATTTGCGTTCCTGGCGGCAGTGCCGGGATTCTTGGTGGAGAGGCTGGATTGCGCAGAACCGCGAGTTTCGATGCCGCTAATGAGGACCAGTCCGACAGCCGCCACGCCGGCAAAAATGGCAAATGATCTGCTCATGACTGTGCTTCCTGCGTGTGTGACGAAGCGTGCACGTCGCAAGCTATTTAAGCGCATCCGTGGGGGCAAGCAGCTTTGGCCAAAGCCCCGCCCGATCTACTTAATTCCCATTGTCGGCGCACTACTCCGTTTTGGCTACCGCAACTGCGACATCGACATCGCGTCGATGAAAGCGCCGTCATAAACGACATGCCATGATCGCTACCAAGCATCATGATCCTACCAAGCAGTTGGGCGTCTCTATGGGGGTACACGGTTTCGATCCGTCGAAAGGAACAGCCGTCGGGCTGCCCACAGCTGCGCGCCGACCCAGGCACCGGCAATTTGCGTTCCGTGGACGCAGATTGTTCGACGTCGCTGACGGCTCGCGCGCGTGCGATAGAGCCGGCCGGCTCATGGCGGTTCTGATCACCTGCCTTCTGCCGGTTCTGACTGGAGCTGCCGATGCCAAATCCCAGGACGATGGCGACCGGGATGCCTCCTACATCACACCGGCGATGCTCGATCCGTGCAGATGCACGCGCGGACCAGAGCAGATCGACGGGATCAAACAAAGGCTGAAGCTCGTCCAACGCGCGGACGAGGCGCGACCCGCCGCGACACAGCCCGCTGGAAGCAGGCCCGCCGCGACCGGATCGCGCGGAGCGAGGACCGCGACCGAGCAGCCCCGCGCGGCTGCCGATGCCCCTACGCAGGACATGACGTCTACGCCGCCCTCGGTGTCAAATGCGGCTCAAGCAGCTTCCGAGACGGAGCGGCTCAACCAGAACCTGTTGCTGGATCAGGAGCGGCAACGAGCGAACAAGCTTGCGCGCGAATTGGCTGCGGCTCGAGTGGAGCTCGACGCGGCGCGGCAGACCCAGACGCACACTGTCCGCGCCATGGAGATTGGTATTCAGCAAACGCAGGCGCTCGAGCAGGAGCGGGAAAAGACCGATAATCTGTCACGTGAGATCTCCTCCCTGAAGACGGAGCTCGACGTCGCAAGGGTTGCGGCTTCAAAGGCCATGCAGGCGCCCGAACCCGAGCCGAAGCAGGAGCGTCCGGTCGACCGACGGAATGGGGCCAAACGCTTTGCCCTCCAGCTTGCCTCGCTTCGCTCGGAGCTCGAGGCTTCGCGCAGCGCAGCATCCGAAGCCACGAAGTCTGCCGCGGCGGAGGCCGCACAAAGGCAGGCTCTCGAGCGCGAACTAAAGCAGGAGCAGGACAAGACAGAAGCCCTGATCAGCGAACTCGGCCCCCTTCGGATCGCGGCTTCCGAGACCGCGAAGGTCGGCGCTGCAGATGTCGATCAAAAGTTGACGCTGACGCGCGAGCTCGAGAAGCAGCGGGGCAGAGCTGAGAGCGCGGACCGCCAGCTGCAGTCCCTTCAGGCTGAACTGCGTGCAGCGCAAACCGCGAGCTCTGAGTTGGCTGCGGCCCGAGCTGCAGACGCCGAGCAAAAACTGGCGCTGAAACGAGAGGTCGAGAAGCAGCGGGACAGAGCTGAGAACGCGGACCGCCAGCTGCAGCCCCTTCAGGCTGAACTCCGTGCAGCGAAAACCGCGAGCTCTGAGTTCGCCGCCGCCCGAGCTGCAGACGCCGAGCAAAAACTGGCACTGAAACGAGAGGTCGAGAAGCAGCGGGACCGAGCTGAAAGCGCGGACCGCCAGCTGCAGCCCCTTCAGGCTGAGCTCCGTACAGCGCAGACCGCGAGCTCTGAGTTGGCTGCGGCCCGAGCTGCAGACGCCGAGCAAAAACTGGCGCTGAACCGGGAGGTCGAGAAGCAGCGGGACAGAGCTGAGAGCGCGGATCGCAAGCTGCAGTCCCTTCAGACTGAACTCCGTGCAGCGCAAACCGCGAGCTCCGAGTTGGCTGCGGCCCGAGCTGCAGACGCCGAGCAAAAACTGGGACTGAAACGAGAGGTGGAACAGCAGCGCGGCCGCGCGGACGCTCTCGCGCGCGAGGCGGCGTCGCTGAAGGATCAACGCGACCCGGCGCGGGCTGAAACGTCGGCGGCTGCACGAGCCGCCGAGGTCGCCGCAAAGGCCGCACCCAAGCGCGAAAAGGAGCAACCGGGCGGCGGCGCGGCAATGCTCCCAACGGTCGCATCCGTCCGGGATCATCTGGCCGCATGGAATGCTTCCACAGTCGTGGCGGCACCCTCGCGTGAGCCCACCGGCCGCGCACCGAGCCAGAGCAGCCTCCAGCCCGCTGCTTCGCCTCCGCGCGCACCGTCAGCCACCGCCCCGATGCCACCGAGCGCGCAGATCGCAAAGGGGGCTGCCCTGCCCGGCGCCGACTCCAAGGCCATGGCTTCGGTGGAGCGACAGGTCGCCGCGAGCGGAACACCACGCCCGCTTGCGAACGAGGAGCGACTGCTCGCGCGCGCCAGCGCATTGTTGCGGCAGTCCGACATCAACGGTGCCCGCGGCTTGCTGGAATACGTCCTTGGACATGGCAGCGCGCAAGCAGCCTTTATGCTGGCCGAAACTTACGATCCTCACATGCTGCAATCTTGGGACGCTCGCGGCGTCGCCGGCGATTCCGCGAAGGCGCGCGAGCTGTATGAACGCGCCCAGGCCGGCGGCATTCGCGATGCAGAAGGACGGATCAAGGGGCTCAAATAGCGGCTGAAGTGAGCCCCGGAAGCCAGACCAGAGAATGGAGAGGCCCCATGTCATTGAGTAAGCTCGCGTTCACGGTCGCATTGGCACTGGTCGGCCTGCAGCTTGCTGCCAACGCCCAATCTCGCTCGCCGCGCGACCCGCCGGCGCCGACCGCGCCACGGAATGTCGATACGGCCGCAAAGGAACGTATCAATGCATGGACGGTGGGGCTCGCCGGAGGACTTATCGAGGGCGCACCGCTTCGGCTCGCCGCAGAGATCGCACGCGTCGCCAACGAGGAGGACAAGCTTCACGTTATTCCGATCGTGACGACCGGTGCGACCGAGAACGTCAATTCGCTGCTCTATCTCAAGGGCGTTGATGCCGCGATCATCAACATGGATGCCCTTGACGAGTACAAGGCGCAGGTTCCGTCGATCGAAAAGCGCATCGTCTATGTTCTCAACCTCTTCCCGGCCGAACTGCACGTCTTCGTGCGTCCCGAGATCAAGTCGCTCGACGACCTCAAGGGAAAGAAGGTCAACTTCAACACCCAGGGTACGGCAGCCGCATATTCTGGTCCGCTGATCTTCAGCCGGCTGGGACTGAATGTCGAAAAGATGTTCATTCCCCACCAGGTCGCATTACAGCAGATGAAGAGCGGCGAAATCGCAGCGGTCGTCTTCATCACA
Source organism: Bradyrhizobium sp. Mp27 (assembly GCF_029953005.1). Classification (NCBI taxonomy): domain Bacteria; kingdom Pseudomonadati; phylum Pseudomonadota; class Alphaproteobacteria; order Hyphomicrobiales; family Nitrobacteraceae; genus Bradyrhizobium; species Bradyrhizobium sp. Mp27. The sequence continues at coordinate 29,032 of NZ_JASAUS010000001.1, forward strand.
TCAAAGCCGGTCGACGCCTTCCTGAAAGGACGTTGGGATGATGGCTTCAAGTTCCTGCCGATCGAATACGACCCCAGATTTGAAGACTATTATCTTCCGTCGTCCCTCGATTCAAAGGACTATCCAAATCTCGTCCCAGCGGGCAAGCGGGTCGCGACCATTGCCGTCCCGACGATTCTTGCCGCCTACAACTGGCAGCCGCAGACCGATCGCTATCGGCGCATGGTGCGCTTTGTTGACCACCTGTTCGGACGGCTCGACCGGCTGCAATCCGCTGGCTTCGATACAAAATGGAAGGACGTGAATCTCCGCGCCAGCGTCCCCACTCTGGCCCGGTTCGGTCCGGCGCAGGAATGGCTCGATCGCTCGCCCAGCGCGACTGTCGGATTATCGCGATGAAGCGAACCGGTACCCTTGCGGCCGTCTTGCTCGCGGGTATCGGTCATCCAAGCTGCGCGCAAGCCGGCGACACGCCGGATCGTTCCAGGGCATGTGCGCAGTTTCAGGGAATGGAGCACATGACATGCGTCGACGAGCAGATTGGGGAAGCACCTGAGCAGTCCTTCCAAGCTCCGCCGCCAAGTCCGAACTGGATCCTGAGTGAGACGACATCACCGGTGGACCACAAGCCGCAGATCTCCGCCCGGACCACCGCGCGAGCCGGCGCGAAGGATGGGCCCTCGTCGCTCGCCATTCATTGTCGCGCCAATCGGACCGAGGTGTTGCTCTCCGCCGCGAATTCCTGGACCAAAACTCCAGGCACCGACATGAGGGTCGTATTCCAGATCAATGATCAACCGCCTGTCGATCAGCGCTGGAGGGTTGCTGATGGCGGACGAAGTCTCGCCTTTCCGGGCGACGCCGTTCGCTTCATCAACTCCATGCCAGGGGTGGGCCGGCTTCTGACGAAAGTGTATGCTGGAACGGCTGCGCCCTACGAGGAAACATTTGAACTGACAGGTCTGGACGCCGTTCGCCGACGATTTGCAAAGGTCTGCACCTGGCCGCCCAGCTGAATGGCCTCAAGTCGGGCTGAACGGCTGACAGGGAAGACGTCACGCGTGAGGTGTGAATGCGATGAGCGAGACGATCAATGTAGCCGAGGCTTACGAGCGAGGACGTACCCAGTTCATGGGAATCGAACTGCAGGTTGCTCCCGGCGCGCTGGTGCCCCGGCCGGAGACGGAGTTGCTTGGCAGGACCGCGGTTGAAGCACTGCGCCGAACACACCTCCCCTCGCCGCGGATCGTCGACATGTGCTGCGGCGCCGGCAATCTTGCATGCGCGATCGCGCTCAATATTCCCGACGCTCGCGTCTGGGCGAGCGATCTGACTGACGGATGTGTCGAGCTTGCGCGACGCAATGCCGCGAGCCAGGGCGCCGCGTCCCGCATCACCGTGCTCCAGGGTGATCTGTTCGAAGCTCTCGCAGGCCTGCAACTCGAGCAAACCATCGATATGATCGTGTGCAACCCACCCTACATCTCGGAAGCCCGGCTCAAAGGCGATCGCGCTTCTCTGCTCACAGACGAGCCGCGCGAGGCGTTCGCCGCCGGGCCCTACGGACTGAGCATCCACATGCGCGTTACCAAAGACGCACCTCGTTACTTGCGGCCGGGAGGACTTTTGTTGTTCGAGGTGGGCCGCGGTCAGGATCGGCAGGTGGCAACCCTGCTCGAACGCAACGACGCTTACGAGAATGTCAGCGTGGTCTTGGACGACGCGGGCGCCGGTCGCGTCGTCATGGCGTACGCGAAGGGATAGCCGGGTTCGAGCACTTGCTCCACAATGATCGTCGGCATTGCAGCGTAGCACCCTGAACCCAGCGGCCCTTGCACGGGGCGGCCAGCGAATCAGCTCTCCCGCATCCCGCGCCGGATCGCGTCCGTGATCGGCTGGGTCAGATAAGCAAGAATTGTACGTTCTCCGGTTGCGATCAGGACGTCGGCCATCATGCCCGGCTTGAGCTTCTCACGGACTTTCTCGGGGAATTGCGTCACCTGCACCGAGACTTTCACCTCGTAATAGGGCTGATGGGTGACATCGTCGCGAGTGGCGTCGGCCGAAATCGAAAGAACCTCGCCGACAGCGATCGGGGTGGAGCGCGCCTTGAACGAAGGAAGCCGCACCTCGGTCGGAAGGCCGAGCTGGACGTGGTTGATATCAAGCGCCGACACCCTTGCGGCCACCACGAGAACATCGTTGTCCGGCACGATCTCCATCAGCACGTCGCCCGCCTTGATCACGGCACCGATCGTGTGAACCTTGAGGTTCACGAGCCGCCCCGATCGCGGTGCGCGCACTTCCATCCGGGCCAGGACATCGACCGCGACGCGCAGCTTCTCACGCGCATCGGCAAGCTGGGCGCGCGTATCGGCGAGCTTGCCGGTCGCTTCCTCCAGCACCTTCTGCCCGACCTGATCGATCTGGAGCCGCGACTCGTCGATGATGCGGCCATAGCGAGCGATATCCGCTTCAAACGCGCCGATCTTGCCCTCGAGTTCGGCTCTAGAGCGCTCCAGCGTGGCGACGCGTGCGAACGCAACGATGCCCTGATCAACGAGCGGCTTGAGCTTGGTGTATTCCTGACTGACACTGTCGAACTGCGCGCGCGCGCCCTTGTTTTGCGCGGTATTCCCCTGGATCTGCCGCTGCGCCTGCGCGATACGTTCCTCGAGGATCGAGATCTCGATCTTTCGCGCAGCGCGACGTTCATCGAAGCGCCGCTTCTGGTCACCCATTGCGCGCATCGCGTTCGGATCGGAAGCCTTCTGGAGCAGCTCGGTCGGAAACGTGATGCTGTCCTTGCCTTCGGCTTCCGCCTGCAGGCGCGCCTCCTCGGCAACCGCCGAGTACACCGCCGAGCGAGCGATCTCTTCCTTGGCCCGCTCCTGGGTCGGATCGAGCCGCAACAGGACCTGACCTTCCGCGACATGAGAATCGCCTGTGACCAACAGGTTCTGGACGATGCCACCCTCGAGATGCTGCACCACCTTACGGTCGCTCTCGACAACGACGGAGCCGGGGGCCACCACGGCACCGTCGATCGATGCGAGGGCGGTCCAGCCGCCAAATACGCCGAAGGTCAGGAAGACGACTAGGAAGCCTCGCCGCGCGGGGGTCTGCCAATCGCCCGACGGATCCTCATCGTTGCCCACCGGCCCTCGGGGCCACAAGATCGGCAGTTTCGTCTTGGCAAGATCGACCAGCGACTTTGCCATGGTCTCCGCCTGCGCAAGAAGTTTGCGCGGAGGTCGCGGCTCCTGCACCGCTTTATCGGTTCTGTTGAACTGCTTCAGAAGCTCAGCCAGTTCGTTGTGAAGAGCGTCCGTTCCCCGCTCCAACATCTTGTCCATTATTGCCTCGTCGCGTGCGCCTGACGCACTTGATTTGAAAGCTGCGCCTGGCGGTGAGCGCCATCGGCACGATGGTTGCCGTCAGCGTGGTGTTGACGATCGGCGCGATGATGTTCAGCGGGTTCGCGCACGTCACGCCGCATCGGCGCAACCGTTTTGCCGAGCAGCGCAGGCAACATCTCCTCGCGCGTGCCGATTTGCCCGAGCCGTCCCTCGTGCATGAACACGATCTTGTCGACCGCGGCGAGCAGGTTCGGGCGGTGATTGATGATCACGATCGTCACCTTGCTCTGCCTCAGCCGCTGGATCGCATCGGCGAGCGCGCGATCGCCGTCGCCGTCGAGATTTGCATTCGGCTCGTCGAGCACAACCAGCACCGGCTTGCCGAACAGCGCGCGGGCGAGCCCGATGCGCTGCCGCTGACCGCCAGAAAGACCTGCGCCATTATCCCCGATCACGGTGTCATAGCCCTTGGGAAGACGCTGGATCATCATGTGCGCCGACGCCAACTGCGCTGCCTCGACGACCGCCTCGTCGGAGGCGTCGTCGCGGAAACGTGCAATGTTGTCACGCACGGTACCGGCGAACAGCTCGACGTCCTGCGGAAGGTAGCCGAGGTTCTGTCCAAGGAAATTGGGATCGAAATGCCTGACGTCGTTGCCGTCGATGCGGACGCAGCCGTGCACCAGCGGCCAGGCGCCGACCAGGGCCCGCGCCAACGACGATTTTCCGGAGCCGGACTGGCCGACCACGGCGACGACTTCGCCAGGGGCCAGCCGGAACGAGACGTCGGCGATGGCCGGCAATTGCGATCCGGGGACGAGCACCGTCGCGGCCTCGACGGAGATTTCGCCGACCAGGGCCGGCAGCCGTGTCGGCTGTCGCTCAGTCGCGCGGTTCGCAAGCGCGCGATCCAGCCGGGCATATGATGTGCGCGCGGCAACCAGCGCCTTCCATTGCGACACTGCAGCCTCGACGGGCGCGAGCGCGCGTCCCATGATCAGCGAAGCCGCGAACAGGACGCCCCCAGAAATCTCTTGCTGGATCGCGAGATAAGCGCCCACTCCCATGATGGCCACCTGAATCGCCATGCGCAGGAATTTGGAGATGGCGAGCAAGGTCCCGCCCCGTTCTCCGGCCGTCGCGCTTTCCAGCAGCGCCTGACCATGAGTTTCCGCCCAGGCACCGCGGACCGCGGGTCCCATTCCAAGCGCGCGGATCGCTTCGGCGTTGCGCAGCGAGGACGTCAACCGGTCCAGCGCATGAAGATTCTTCGACGCGGCTGCATTCAGCGGCGCCTTCGTGACACGCTCGTTGAGGAAGGCGAGCGTTAGAATGATCATCGCGCCGATCAGAGCGACCAGGCCGATCAGCGGATGGAGCAGGAAACACATCGCGAGGAAGATCGGCGTCCACGGCACGTCCATCAGCGACGTGATGACGCCTCCCGACAGCACCTCACGCAAGGTGTCGACATCGCGCAGCAGCTGGACGTGATGCGAGCTGCTCGTGCTCAGTGCCTGTCCGAGCGCGGTCTCGAACGTCTCGCCCGAGACGAACCGGTCGAAGCGCAATCCGGTCTGCACGAGAACCCGGCTGCGAAAATGCTCGAGCGTCGCGTAGCTGATGAAGAGAACGAGCGCGATGAGCGAGAGCAGCAGCAGCGTCATCCCGTTTCGGCTCGTTAGCACCCGATCGTAGATCTGCATGGTGTAGATCGGCGACACGAACACCAGCAGATTGATGAAGATGGATAGTCCGCCGGCCGCGAGCAGGCCGGGACGTATCCGACGGAAGGCATCCGCGAGCGCAGACTGTTTTGCCGAAGCGTGCATGTGCATATCCGGGCCGCCCTTGGCCGGGCGGCGGTAAACGGTTGAAAAATTGCATGCGATCGAGCGTCAAGACGCCCGCATTTCAACATTCCGCCGCGCGCGGAATGGCACCCCGCCTCTCGACCGCCCCAATGGTCGCGAGGAACTCCCCAGAGTGGACATGCGCGCAGCGCACCGCGCGCAAGTCCTTGTTGATGTAGACGACCTACGAGCTTACGAGTGCCACCCGTGATGATCGTTGTTGTGGTGAGACATCCAATCAGCCAGATGCGCTACGAACGAGCCTGTGTCCTGCGTATCCGTCTGCCCAGAATCGGCATCCGAAGTCGTGTTCGACGTCGCATTGTGACCCCGCCACCAGGAATGATCTCCGAATGCGGGTGACGACGTGGCGGCATTGATCCACTGCGAGAAATCGAGCCCACCACCGTGGTGGTTGTGCCCGCCACCGCTGTTGCCGGCCTGCCAGGACGAACCGCCCCACCAGCCGCCGCCGCCGCCGTGGTGATGACCACCCCAGCCGCCAGTATCCGTCGAACCACCGTCTGACGGATCGGTCGTTCCGTCCGAGCCCGACACGGGAGGGGTGCCTCCGGTGCTACCGCCAGCATCGGCAACCGGCGGCGTGGAGCCGTCCGTGCCGGTGCTACCGCCACCGTCCGCAACCGGCGGCGTGTTGCCGCCCGTGCCGGTGCTACCGCCAGCGTCCCCAACCGGCGGCGTGTTGCCGTCCGTGCCGGTGCTACCGCCAGCGTCCACCGGCGGCGGCGTGTCGGTCACCGGATCGGTAACGGGATCGGTAACAGGATCGGTAACAGGCGGAGCGGTCGCGCCCCCCGTGCCATGGCTCGTATTGTGCGCAAGGAACACCTGCTGCAGCTCCGGCGAACTCTCGAGCGCAGTATCGCCTTCCTGCGAACCCCAAGCGTAGGCATAGTCAAAGGCCGGATTGGGAACGAGTTCCGCCCAACGATCGAGCATTGCCTGCTCTTGCTGGGCGGTCGGCATCACGAGTTGGGTGCCGTTTTCGCTGACCCAGTCGCCGCCACCGAATGTCTGGTAGACCGGAACGATGGAGTCGAGCGGAATCCCGGCCTGCTCCGCAGCGGCGACGTACTTGTTGATTGTGTTGACGTCGACGTTCGGACGGTCCTCCCACACCGGATACCAATCGAGACCGAAGTAGTCGATGTGGGTGTTCGCCTGGTTGTAGCTGTTCATGTAGTTCGGATCGTCCGATGATCCCGTGTTCATCAGGACGGTGAACGTCTTGGCCCCCGGATCGTGCTGATGAATCCAGTCGGATTCAGCCTTCAGATCCGCAGGGTCGACTTGCGGTCCCCACTGTCCGGTCAGATCGGGCTCATCCACCAGGTAGAAGCCGAACACTTTCGGATTGTTGAGGAAAGGCGTCACCTGGTCGATGAAGTCCTGAGTCACGCCGTGGTACTGATCGAGCCAGACCAGAGCCTGCACGCCATCGGGCAGTGCATTCACCTGGTCGACATACGAGACGTCGGCAAGATTGAAGCCAGCTTCAGCTGGTGCGAAGTTACCTTGCGAGTCCAGGCCCCCGCCCGCAGCGTAGTGTAATGTTGCCAATGATATTCCCCTGTCTGTGTTGAAAGCCCCCAGTGACCTGTAGGTCTGAGCGCCCGACAACCGATCGTGCGTCCCACCGAGGTGAACGTATGTTTACGTTTGAGGCAGGAATCTCCGTTCCATTGGGCGTAACCAAGGGATTATTGTGCTGAAAGTTTGCACAACAACGCGCCAGCGCTGACCGCCGGATCCGCGGGAAAACTTGTTTTGAAAGACGATTCAACGATATGCGGCCAATCGAGGCCGAGAAGATCAATGTTAGATCTGGCACAACGCCGACGAAATTCTTCAATGCCGGTAGCAGGCAGCAAGCCGGATTGATGTCCGTGGATTACCTCCGATGATGGATGTTCTCACCGAAGCGTTTCCGTTGTTCAGTAAAGGGCGTGGCGCAAATAGAGAGAAAATCCAAGCGGATCAGCGCTCCTGTGAACCGGTATTTTAGCACCAAAGGCGAACTCGTTTGCGGGGGCACTTGCGAATTGCGGAAGTATTAGGCGCTGGGTTGTCTTGCCGCTCTTTAGCACCGTGGCTGGAGAGCACTTTTTGATAGCGCGCGCGAACCGAATTTGTCCCACCTGTTCGCTGTGCCGCGCGCTAGCGACTTTTCGAGTAAAATCAGCTCATTTGCTGCCGAGGACGTCATGTCAGGGTCGGCCCAAACGAACCTCAAGTTTCCGCCGGGTTCACGAATTCAGGTAAAGCCGGCAGCCGGTCCTCGCTTAGCTGGAAAGACCGGGACCGTGGTGGGGGCCGGATACTATCCGAAGAGCCTCCGCGTCATTCTGGACGGATCAAAGGGACCAATTACTCTTCACGTGGACTACGTGGTCATGACCGACACGTGAAGCGGGCGCAGCGTTCACGGCTCACTTGCGGCGAAAAGCGGCTCTTCAACGACGCGTTTCGAGTTACTCCAGAAGTATAGCCGGCCTCGGATCCAGCATTGGGCCGCTCTTTTGACCCATTTCAGCCAATCTTTGTTAGTTGCTCGTTGCTCGTTGCTCGGGGCAGGATCCATCATTCCCGGAGCCTGCAATGTTCAAGCAAGTAATTTTTGCGTGCTGCCTCGTTGTGATCACCTCGCTCAATTCAGATGCACGTCCCTATCGCATACAGCGCGCCTCCGAATGCAACGTCACCATGCCATGCGACTTTTCGAACTACGCGCAAATCTCGAACCAGCAAAGAGAGGTGCGAGACTTATTGCGGATACACCGAACCAAGCAACTCGCCGTCGTCGCCAATACAAATATTGCGGCGTCTGATAGTCCCGTCAGCACTCGGATCGTAGGCGGCCGCCCCGCGGGCTGCCCCTCCTCATTCTGCGGTTGTGCCGCAGCCCTGCGCCTGTTTGGTCGCATCGTTCCGGAATTGAATCTCGCGGCAAACTGGCTGAGATTTCCGCGTACGTCGCCAGCACCAGGAATGGTCGCGGCAAGACGCGGGCACGTTTTCGTCCTCGAGCAGCACATCGGGGGCGACGTTTGGATGGCGTACGACGGCAACTCAGGTGGACACACAACGAGAATACACGCGCGTTCTTTGAGGGGGTACACGGTTGTGAATCCGCGCGCGACGCTGACTTGAATTTAGCCCTTTATCGAATCGGCAACACGGTTGCCATGCACCGGCATGCTTTCACCGGGACAGCGGCAATCTCTCGTCGCTGAGGCGCCGTTTTTCTCTCCGGTCGAAACACGATCTAATGGCTCAACGCAATCATATTGGTTGGTCGGGGAGCTGGTGGCAAATGTGCTGGCGGCGCCGATCGGCGGCCGTCAGCCCGACACCGTCAGGCGACGACAGATCTCGCGCTCTCCCGCTCTCGCATCGCTCCCTCGATAGCCTTCTCAAGGGCAGCCTGATCGAACGGCTTCGACAGGCGGCGCAGATTGGAACGCGCGTCGATGGGAAGCTCCGCATACCCGGTGCTCAGGAGGATGACCGTACCGGGACGCTCCACGACCACGGCTTCAGCCAGCTGCAGGCCGGTCATGACCGGCATCGCATAGTCGGTGACGACGAGTTCGATGGCCTGCGTGCGGCGGAGGAGATCCAGTGCCTCTTCGCCCGAGCGTGCCTCGACCACCGCATGCCCGAGATCCTCCAGCATTGCCGCCGTATTCTCCAGCACGAGAGGGTCGTCGTCGACCAGAAGCACGGAAAGCCGGCGGTCGGCCCGAAGCATGGGTGCCGGAGCCTCCGCGCGCGGTGCTGGCAACGCGGCCTCCTCCTCGGCTACCGGCAGCCAGATCTCGGCCGTCGTGCCCACCCCAAGGCGGCTCTTCAGGACGAGCCTACCGCCGGACTGCTCGGCGAGGCCGTGAACCATCGATAGTCCGAGCCCGGTGCCTTTGCCGATGCCCTTCGTCGTAAAGAACGGCTCCTGAGCGTGCTTGAGCGTTTCCTCGTCCATGCCGCAGCCGGTGTCGCTCACCGAGAGCGCGACGTAGCGGGGAGCTCCAGCTTCGTGCTGCTCGTCCCTGGCGGAGATGGTTATCAAGCCGCCGGCCGGCATCGCATCACGCGCGTTTACGGCGAGATTGAGGATGGCCAGTTCGAGCTGGTTGGCGTCAATCTTTACGTTGGGCAGATCCAGCGGAAAGAGTGTGTCGATACGGACGCCCGCCTCGAATTTCAACAGTGACGCCATGCCCCGCACCAGTGCGGCGATATCGACGACAGCCGGCTTGAGATCCTGTTTGCGAGCGAAGGCGAGCAAGCGCTGGGTTAGCAGCGCGCCCCGCTGCGCGCCTTGCATCGCGTTGTCCACGAGACGCTGTATCTTCGGATCGTCTGTTTGCAGGCGTTTTTTCAGAAGCTCGAGGCTGCCCAGAACGGCGGCGAGCAGGTTGTTAAAATCGTGGGCCACGCCGCCGGTAAGTTGACCGATGGTCTCCATTTTCTGCGACAGCGTCAGCGCTTCGCGTGCCCGATCCAGCGCTTCCTGTGCCCGTCTCCTCTCGCTGATGTCGCGCACGATCTTGGCAAACCCAGTGATCAAGCCGCTTTCGTTCCGTACCGCGACCAGGGTTGCCTCTGCCCAGAAACGGCTGCCATCCCGGCGCACGCGCCAGGCTTCCACCGCTGACTTGCCGTACCGCTCCGCCTCCAGAAGAGCACGTGCTGGCGCCCCGGACGCGCGGTCTTCGTCGGTATGAAGGATCGCGTAGCTGGTCCCTACGATGTCGTCGCCATACCCCATCAGCCGGCGCGCCCCGAGATTCCAGTTTCCCACGGCCCCATTCGGCTCGATCATGAACATGGCGTGATCGGCGATGCCCTCCACCAGGAGCCGAAAGCGTTCTTCACTTCGCCTCAGCGCGCTGGCCTCGCGCTGAGCGCGCTCCGCCGACGCCCGATCGTAGACGGCAGCGGCAATCCCAATGCTCAGGATCAGGATGGTGGCGCCGGCCAGCAGAAATGCCAGCGGCGCCCGCCCCACGAAATGTCCAGCGTGTCCCGCCATGGTGTTCGCAGGCACGAACGAGGCACCTTCCATAGCCGCGTAATGCATGCCGGAGATCGCGAGACCCATGACAAGTCCTGCGAACAGTCGCTGCGTCGCACTTGTCTTGCGAAAGGCGAGCGAGAGCGCCACGACCGAAGCGCACATCGCGATCACGACCGAGAGCACGACCCACCGAGGATCGTACGCGACGGATGCCGCCATTCTCATCGCGCCCATGCCCGTATAGTGCATGCCGGATATGCCAAGCCCCATCGCAAGGCCGGACACCAGGAGCGCCTGCGGGCGTCTTCCGACCACGGCAAAGGCCGCGGCCGCGACAACAATGGGGACGACAAGCGATAGAAAGGTGAGGAATGGATCGTAGGAGATCTCGACCCCCGGCAGCCTGAAAGCCAGCATGCCGACGAAATGCATGGACCAAATGCCGCCGCCCATGGCGGTGGCCGCGGCTGCAAGCCAAGCCGGGCGAGCCCGCCCGGACGCGGCACGCATCCGGGTCGCGAGGTCGAGCGCTGTGTAGGAGGCAAGCGCGGCGATCAGGATCGACAGCGCCACAAGAACGGGATCGTGAGAGGCCGCATGGTGATTCATTTCCACCAGATGGTAATGGAAATCCGGGGCAAATTCACCCTAGGTTGAATAGCGGCGGCGGGATCAGGGCCCGGTTGGCCGCGATCCGTGGCACCCTGTCGGCAAATTCAAGCTGGATCCAGCCGCCGGGGGCTGTTTCCGCCCAGCTTCCCTTGGGGATTGAACCGACCAGGCCTGTGCTGGGTCTGGCTCCATGCACGGACCAAGCAGAGGATCGCGCCCCTCACGCACCGCCCTTCAAACTGGGCAAGCCGGCCGCCTATTGCACCGCGAAGCCAATTGCGCCGCAACATTCAAAATGAGACTGCCCGTCAAGCCGCACGATGCGCCCATACGTGCACTGCATCCGACTTCGGTTAGCCTTCGTTCAACAGCCGGGCACCTTTCGGGAGCCACGGCGCCGCGCCAATTCAGCGAAAAATTTGGCCATAGAGGGAGGAATGCAATGTTGAAATGCAGTGTGGGACTGATCGCGCTAAGCAGCCTTTTCCTTTCAGGCGCGGCAATCGCCCAGGAAAAGATCAAGGTCGGCGTCACGGCAACGCTGGAAGGCACCTACACCGTGCTCGGCGAGGACGGCATGCGCGGTCACCAGACGGCGCTCAATGTGCTCGGTAAGAAGGTCGGCGACAAAGAGCTTGAATTCATCGTCGCTTCGACCGACGCGACACCGGATTCCGCGGTGCGCGCCGTGCGCAAGCTGATCGAGCAGGACAAGGTGCAGATCCTGTTGTCGCCGCTCTCCGGCGACGAGGGCATTGCGGTCAAGAACTTCGCCAAGACGCATCCGGAGCTGACTTTCATCAACGCCGCCTCCGGCGCGCAGGAGACGACCTATGTCGATCCCGCTCCGAACTTCTTCCGCTACAACATGGACGGCGCGCAGTGGCAGGTGGGCCTCGGCAAATACGCCTACGAAACCAAGAAATATCGCAAGATCGCGACCGTCGGCGAGGACTATTCCTTCATCTACACCCAGGTGTTCGGCCTCGTGCTCGAATTCTGCGGCGCCGGCGGCCAGGTCACCAACCGGCAATGGGTGCCGCTCGGCACCAAGGATTTTGCCTCCGTCATCGCGGCGCTGCCCGACGATGTCGATGCGATCTATCTCGGCCTCGGCGGTGCGGATGCCGTCAACTTCCTGAACCAATACCAGCAGGCGGGCGGCAAGGCGCATCTGATGGGCGGCTCCATCATGATCGACCAGACCATCCTGTCCTCGAAAGGCAACGCCAAGAATGCGCTGGTCGGCACCATCGCGGCGAGCGGCCAGGCCGACACCTGGGAGGATCCGGGCTGGCAGAAGTTCGTGAAGGCGTATCAGGACGCGTTTCCACCTAACAAGCGCTTCCCGAGCCCGTCGCTTCTTGCGACCAACTATTACGGCTCGACCATGGCGCTGATCCTCGCACTGCGTGAGGTCAATGGCGATCTTTCCAACAACCAGGCCAAGTACAAGGAGGCGCTGGCCAAGATCGAGATCGATGCACCGAACGGCAAGATCAAGCTTGACGCCAACCGCCAGGCGATCGGCACCAACTTCGTCACCGAGGTCGTCGATGACGGCAAGGGCGCGCTGTTCAGCAAGGTCGTGAAGGTGATCCCGAACGTGAACCAGACGCTCGGTTACGATCCGGCGGTGTTCGCCAAGATCGGACTGCCGAGCCGTACGGTCCCGGAATGTAAGAAGTACTGACGCATTCACCGGCGCTCGTTTCGCATGCTCTCCGGCAACCGGGAGCGATTTGCAGGCGCGATATCTTGCGCTCTTGCAATCTCGCCCCGGTTGTTGAACGCTGATTGAAAAGACAAGAACATTCGGGAGGGAAGGCATGAGCCGGGCGCTTGCCGTCTTTCACGGCCGGTTCGGTCGGGCGACGGTCTATCAGTTGAACCGCCCTTTCAACGTGCACGCACATCGCGAAGGTCATCTGATCTTCCATGTCGGCGGCCTGTCCGCATGCATCGACGTCTGTAACGGGCACTACGACCTTACTGAAAGCTCCATCGTTGCGGTCAATCCCTGGGAGCCTCACAATTTCCTGCCGTCCGATCTCGCCGGTGGCGCGATCTTCTTCGTGCTCTACGTCAATCCGGAGTGGTTCGCGCCCGACGCGCCCGGCGCCGACCGCCTGCGTTTCGGCCGCACCCAGTTCAAGCGCACGGTCGCACTCGACAAGCACATCAGACGAACCGCCGCGCTTGTGTGCGGCGCACCGTCACTCTCCAGCCTCGATGCCGAGCTGCGGCGGCTGATCGACATCTGCTACGACGAAAGTTGGCAGCAGGCCGAGATCGCGCGTGACGCACGCACGGCCGGCGCCGTCACCGACTTCCGCGTGCGCAAGTGCATCAAGCTGATGTCGGCAAGTCCGGGCGCCGAAATGGAGCTCGACACGATCGCGCGCGAATCCGGCCTGTCGCGACCGCATTTCTACCGGTTATTCCGCACCCAGACCGGCGTCACGCCGCATCTCTACCTCAACACCCTGATCATGGAACAGGCGCTGGAAGCCCTTGTCGCCGGCGAAGCACCGATCGCCGACATCGGCTTCGACCTCGGCTTCTCCTCGCAAAGCGGCTTCACACGCTTCTTCACCGCCAATGTCGGGATGGCGCCGACCGATTACCGCCGCGCCGCCAAGGTTTTGCGGGCCTGACCGCGCGCGAAAAGATACTGACGATCAAACGCTCCCCTTGTCCCCTCGCTAAGATGGTCGGAACGCGATCCCGAAAAGAGGATCGCATGTCCGGGAGGACGCACGTCCATGGCGAGGTACGCAGCCTGCGCAGGGCTGTTCGACCAGCGTTCAAAGCATGAGGCAGGGCGAGGTCGAGGCGGCCTGATCGCACCCTCTTTCCGCTTGCGGGGGCGCGAGGCGGGGATGAGGCAGTTGACATGACGCGCTTCGTCGAACGTCATCCGGCCTGGGCCCTGATCGTGATCATCGCGATCGCACTTGCATTGTGGCTGACCTTAGCGGTGTGGCCGCCCGGACTTGAAGAGGCGATCGGCCGCAAGCGGGTCTTCCTGAACGCCGTGTTCAACGGCATCACGCTCGGCGGCCTCTACTTCCTGGTCGCCAGCGGATTCACCCTGATCTTCGGCCTGATGCGCAACGTCAACCTCGCGCACGGCTCGCTGTATTTGTTCGGCGGCTATGTCGGCTACGCCATCAGCGCCTCGACCGGCTCCTGGGTCCTCAGCTTCATCGTCGCCTTCATCCTGACGGCGCTGGTCGGCGTCCTTCTTCAGCTCATCGTCTTCCGCCGCATGGAAGGCCAGGACTTGCGGCAGACTATGGTGACGATCGGGCTCTCGATCGTCTTCGCCGACCTGATGCTTTGGGCTTGCGGCGGTGACTTCTATCAGATCCAGACGCCGAACTGGCTGATCGGCCCGATCGAGCTGCCGCTGATCACTGCGGTGAAATCCTCGGGCGAGCCGGTCTACCTCCGCTATCCGCTGGTCCGGCTGGTGATCTTCGCCGCGTCCGTCGTGATCGGCCTGGCGATGTGGCTCGCGCTCAACCGCACACGCATCGGCATGATCATCCGCGCCGGCGTCGACGATCGCGACATCCTGGCCGCAACCGGAGTGCGGATCCAGCTCGTCTTCGTGCTGGTCTTTGCGCTCGGCGCCGGGCTTGCCGGCATCGCCGGTGTCGTCGGCGGCACCTTCCAGTCACTCTCGCCCGGCGAAGACATCCGCTTCCTGCTTGCCTCGCTCGTCGTCGTCATCGTCGGCGGCATGGGCTCGATCCCCGGTGCCGCGCTCGGCGCGCTGATCATCGGCCTCGCCGAACAGCTCGGTTCGGTCTACATCCCGACCTACGCCATCGTCGTGACCTTCCTGATCATGGTGCTGGTACTGGCAGTCCGGCCGCAAGGCCTGTTGGCGAGGCGCTGAGATGTCGCTCGCCCACGACGCCCGCGTCACCGTTCGTCCCGCCGCAGCGGCGCAACGCCCCACCTTGCGCGGATGGCCGGAGATCAACGATCCTGCAGCCTGGATCGTCGCGGCCATTCTCCTGATCATGCCGCTGATCGCCAACGGCTTCTTCCTGATCGAGATCTTTGCGACCACGCTGATCCTCGGCATCATGGCGCTGAGCCTGATGTTCCTCGCCGGCTACGGCGGCATGGTCAGCCTGATGCAGCTCACCATCGCAGGCTTCTCCGCCTATATGGTCGCGGTGTTCGGCGTCAGCGGCAACGCCAATATCAGCCTGGGTTGGCCGTGGTGGCTCGCGGTCCCGATGGCGCTCGCGCTCGCGACCCTGTTCGGCACGCTTGGCGGCGCGCTGGCGGTGCGCACCGAGGGCATCTACACCATCATGATCACCCTCGCGATCGGCGCGGCTTTCTATTATTTCACCAACCAGAACTGGGCGATCTTCAACGGCCATACCGGCATCAACACTGTTGCAACGCCGCATTTCTGGGGCGTCAACTGGCGCGCCGACATTCCCTTCTACTATATCGTGCTCGCGGTTGCCGCGCTGTGCTACTTCGCCGTCGAATACATCTCCCGCGCACCATTCGGCCTGGCGCTGCAAGGTGTTCGCGACAATCCCCGCCGCATGGCGGCGCTCGGCTTCAACGTCAATGCGCACCGCGTCGCCGCCTACGCCTTCGCGTCCCTTGTCGCGGCGCTGGCCGGCGTGCTTCAGGTCTGGAACTACCGGCAGATCTCGCCGGGATCCGTGAGCGTCGGCGCCTGCATCGATATCCTCATCATCGCCGTCGTCGGCGGCATCACGCGCCCCATCGGTCCGTTCATCGGCGCGCTGATCTTCGTGCTGCTACGTACCTTCGCGCTCGACTTCCTGGTCAAGCTCGGGCTCGACGGCAACCGCTTCCGGCTGCTGATCGGCCTCGGTTTCCTCGCCATCGTCTTCTGGTCCTCGGACGGCGTGATCGGGCTCTGGCAGAGCTGGCGACAGCGCCAGCGATCTGGCGCGGCCCGTTCAAGCGAACGTCACGGCCGAGGATCTGGTCAAGGATCCGGTCATGGATAGCGTCGCGCAACGCCTCTCAGCCGTCGGCGCCGGCGCGGCGCTGGAGCTTCGCGGCGTGACGCGCCTGTTCGGCGCGCTGGCCGCGCTCACCGACGTCACCATTACTGTGCGTCCCGGCGAGCGGCGCGCCGTGCTCGGCTCGAACGGTGCCGGAAAAACCACCCTGTTCAACTGCATCACCGGCGATTTCCCGCCCTCCTCCGGCACCATCCGGTTCTTCGGCGAGGACGTCACCCACTTCCCGCCCTACGAGCGCATCCGCCGCGGCCTGCGCCGGACCTACCAGATCTCCGCGCTCTTTCCCGGTCTCACCGTCCAGGACAACGTCTACCTCGCCTGCCGCGGCGTCTCGCGCGGGCGCTTCTCGTTCCTCCGCCCCGGACAGAACGACGCGCTGATGAGCGCGGCCGATAATCTCGTGCAGGCCGTCCATCTCACAGGCGTGAAGGACCAGCGCGTCGCCGAGCTTGCGCATGGCCAGCAGCGCCAGCTCGAGATCGCACTGGCGCTCGCTGGCGCGCCGCGCTTCGTGTTGTTCGACGAGCCGGCCGCGGGGCTGTCTCCGACCGAGCGTGCCGAGCTGGTAGAGATCCTGACCTCGCTGCCGGCGCATATCGGCTACATCATCATCGAGCACGACATGGACGTGGCGCTACGCGTCGTCGAGAGCGTCACGATGATGCACAACGGGCGCATCTTCAAGGAAGGCCTGCCGCAGGAGATCGAGTCCGATCCCGAGGTGCAGGAGCTTTACCTCGGAGGCGGCCATGAATGAGGTCCGCCGCTCGGCCGCCGCCGCCCTCGAAGTCCGCGGCCTCGACGTCTACTACGGACATTCGCATGCGCTGCAGGGCGTGGACCTGACGCTCGAAGCCGGCGTATTCTCGGTGGTCGGTCGCAACGGCATGGGCAAGACCACGCTGTGCAAGGCGATCATGGGGCTGGTGCCAGTCAGCGGCGGCTCGATCCGCGTCCGCGGCGACGACATCACCCGGCGGCCGCCCGCCCACATAGCCCGGCTTGGCGTCGGCTACGTGCCGCAGGGCCGGCGGCTGTGGCGCTCGCTCAGCGTCGACGAGCATCTGCAGCTTGCCGCGGGCCTGCGGCGCGGGGCGTGGACGGTCGAGCGCATCTACGAGACCTTTCCGCGATTGGCCGAGCGCAAAGATCATGGTGGCGGCCAGCTCTCCGGCGGCGAGCAGCAGATGCTGGCGATCTCCCGCGCGCTGCTCACCAATCCGCAGCTCCTGATCATGGACGAGCCGACCGAGGGGCTTGCGCCCGTCATCGTCGCCCAGGTCGAGGAGATGCTGGTACGGCTTGGCGAGGACGGCGACATGTCCGTGCTCGTGATCGAGCAGAACATCGGTGTGGCCACGGCCGTCTCGCGCAACGTCGCGATCATGGTCAACGGCCGCATCAACCGCATCATCGATTCCGTGCGCCTTGCCGCGGACCGGGAGTTGCAGCAGCGCCTGCTCGGCGTTGGGCTCCACGCCGAGCTCGAGCCCGCCATCGACGTACCGGCTGCAAGCACCGGGGCGAAGGCCGCGCCGCAGCCGTCCCGTCCCGGCGGCCCGATCCGCGTCTACATCTCCAACCCGACGCCGCCCACCCGCTGGTCACAGCCGGTCCCGATCGCCCGCATCGAGGCCGCCGCCCGCACGCTCTCGACACAGGTGGCGCGTCTCGACGAGACCGCCCGGCGCCGGCGCGAGCCGGTCGCGGCGCAAACGCAGGGACCCCCGGTCGTGCTCGTTGTCGGCACGCTCGACACCAAGGGCACGGAGCTTCGCTTCATCCGCGACATCATCGCCGGAAGCGGCCTGCGCACGCGACTGGTCGATGTCTCCACCAGCGGCCGGCACGCAACCAGCGACGTCTCCGCCCAGGAGATCGCCTTGAACCATGGGCGCGGCGGATCGGCGGTGTTCGGACCCGACCGCGGCGCTGCCGTCGCCGCGATGGCCGATGCCTTCGCCAGCTGGCTGCGACGCCAGAGCAATATTGCCGGCGTGATTTCGGCGGGCGGCTCGGGCGCAGCGTCGCTGGTCGCGCCGGGGATGCGGACCCTCCCTGTCGGGGTGCCCAAGCTGATCATCTCCTCCGTCGCCTCCGGCGACGTCGGGCCCTATGTCGGCCCCGCCGACATCACCATGATGCATTCGGTCACCGACGTGCAGGGCCTCAACTCGATCTCGCGTGCCGTGCTCGCCAATGGCGCCAATGCGCTGGCCGGCATGGTCAGGGCGCGCCTCGATCAGCACGCGCGGAACGATCGCGGCGACGGTGGATTGCCGTCGGTCGGCATCACCATGTTCGGCGTCACCACGCCCGCGGTCCAGAAGATCGCGGCCGACCTGCGCGAGGATTTCGAGTGCCTCGTCTTCCACGCCACCGGCGTTGGCGGCCGCTCAATGGAGAAACTCGTCGATTCCGGACAGATCGCCGGCGTCATTGATCTCACCACCACGGAAATCTGCGATCTCCTGATGGGTGGCGTGTTCCCGGCAACCGACGACCGCTTTGGTGCGATCATCCGCAGCCGCCTACCCTATGTCGGCTCGGTGGGCGCGCTCGACATGGTGAATTTCGGCGCCCCGGACACCATTCCGGAGCGCTACCGCGGCCGCAAATTCCACGTCCACAACCCGCAGGTCACCTTGATGCGGACCACGGCGGAGGAAAACGAACGCATGGGCCGCTGGATCGCCGATCGGCTCAACCAAATGGACGGCCCGGTGCGCATCTTCCTGCCCGAGGGCGGCGTCTCCGCGCTCGACGCGCGAGGACAGCCATTCTGGGATCCCGATGCCGATTCGGCGCTGTTCCGTGCGCTGGAGCGGAACGTGCGACAGACCGCCAACCGTCAGCTCATCCGCGTTCCCAAGAACATCAACGATCCCGAGTTCGCCTCCACCATTGTCAGCGCGTTCCGGACCTTGTTCGGCCGCACCGGGGCGCGCCGGAGACTAGCGAGGTGACCGATGGCCCGGTTTGAACGCGTAGAACTGTTGAAACGCTTCCGAGACATGGCAAAGCGCGGCGAGCCCATCATCGGCGGCGGCGCCGGCACCGGCCTGTCGGCCAAGTGCGAGGAAGCCGGTGGCGTCGATCTCATCGTCATCTACAATTCCGGCCGCTATCGCATGGCCGGCCGCGGCTCGCTCGCAGGATTGATGGCTTATGGCGACGCCAACGCCATCGTGCTGGAGATGGCCGGCGAAGTACTGCCCGTCGTGACCAAAACGCCAGTGCTCGCTGGCGTCAATGGCACGGATCCGTTCCGCGACATGGACGTCTTCCTGGACCAGTTGAAGGCGCTCGGTTTCGCAGGCGTGCAGAACTTTCCGACCGTCGGCCTGATCGACGGAGTGTTCCGTGCCAATCTCGAAGAGACCGGCATGTCCTATGCGCTCGAGATCGACATGATCGCCAAGGCGCGCGAGAAGGACCTGCTGACGACGCCCTACGTCTTCACCGAGAAGGAAGCCGCCGCGATGGCGATCGCGGGCGCGGATATCATCGTCTGTCACCTCGGCCTCACGACCGGGGGTACCATCGGCGCGCAGACCGCGCCCAAGCTCAAGGATTGCCCGGCGCGCATCGACACCTGGGCCTCCGCCGCGCTCAGCGTCAATCCGGACATTCTGGTGCTCGCCCATGGCGGACCGATCGCCGATCCGGACGACGCCGATTTCATCATGAAGAACACCCGCTACTGCCACGGCTTTTACGGCGCCTCCTCGATGGAGCGGCTGCCGGTCGAGCGGGCGCTGACGGATCAGGTACGCAAATTCAAGGCGATCGGCGCGCGATAACGCCGGAAGGTCGAGGGAGGGAAATATGTCAGGGACTCTGGTCGGTGAATTGATCCTCTGGCTGATCGTCGCCATCGTGGTGATCGTGGTCGGCGTCTACATCGTGAACTGGCTCTACCATCGCTCGTCCAAGGAGACCTCATTCGTCCGGACCGGCCTGCTTGGCGAGCGTGTCGTGATCAACGGCGGCGCGTTCGTGCTGCCCTTCATCCACGACTACACGCCGGTCAACATGAACGTGCAGCCGATGGGGATCGTGCGCTCCCGGCAGGACGCCGTGATCACCCGGGACCGCATGCGCGTCGACATCGAGGCCGACTTCTATGTCCGCGTTCAGGCGACCCGCGAAGCCGTGTCCATCGCCGCCGCCACGCTCGGCCGCCGCACCATGGAGCCCGAGAAGCTCCACGCCCTCCTCGCCGGCAAATTCATCTCCGCGATCCGTTCGATCGCCTCGGAGATGACCCTGGAGCAGATGCACGAGCAACGCGGCGAGTATGTGGCCCGCGTCAAGGCGAACGCGGCTGAAGCCCTTGCTCAGAACGGACTCGAGCTGGAATCCGTCGCGATCACCGATCTCGACCAGACCGATCTCGAATTCTTCAACCCTTCGAACCGCTTCGACGCCGAAGGTCTGACACGCCTGATGGAGGACATCGAGGCCAAGCGCAAGCTGCGCAACGACATCGAGCAGGATTCGATGATCAAGATCCGCTCCCGCAATCTGGAGGCCGAGCGACAGGCCCTCGAGATCGAGCGCGAAAGCGAGACGGCCCGCCTCGAGCAGGAGCGTGACATCGAGATGCGCCGCGCCCTGCAACGCACCGAGGTCGCGCGTGAGCGGGCCCTGCGCGAGACCGAGGCCGAGCAGGCGCAGATTTCCGCACGGGAGACCATCGAGAAGGCACGCATCGCAAACGACCAGGCGATCGCGGAAGCCCGTATCGCCTCGGAGCGCGAGACACGCCAGCGGGAGATCGAACGCACCCGCACCATCGAGGAGAAGGAACTGCTCGCCCGCGAGGAGGTCGAGAAGACCCGGATCGCCAACCAGCGCTCGATCGACACCAGCCGCATCGCCTCTGAGCGCGAGGTGCGCCAGCGCGAAATCGAGCGGATGCGCACTATCGAGGAAGCCGAGATCGCCGCCCGCGAGGCGATCGAGAAGGCGCGTATCCAGCAGGACCGGGTGGTGACCGACGCCCGTATTGCCAATGAAGAAGAGACACGGCGCCGCGAGATCGAGCGGACCCGCGCCGTCGACGAAGCCGAGATCGCCGCACGCGAAGCTACCGAAAAGGCCCGCATCGCCCAGACCATGATTGTCAATGTCGAGCGCATCGCGTCAGACGAGCGCACCCGCGCGCTTGAGATCCAGCAGGTGCGCACGATCCAGGAAGCCGAGATCGAGGCCCAGCGCGCGGTCGAGGCCGCGCGCATCGCCCGTGAGCGAACGCTTGCCGCCGAGCGCATCGCCGCCGAACAGAACACGCGGCAATTGGAGATCGAGCGGAACCAGGCACTCGACGTCGCGGGAATCACGGCACGCGAGGCGACGGAAGCCACCCGTATCGCCCAGGAGGAACGAGTTCGTTCACTCGAGATCGCCCGCAACCGCGCCGTCGAGGAAGCCGATATCGCCTCCCGCGAAGCGATCGAGGCCGCGCGCATCGCGCAGGAGAAGGCGATCGCGGCCGAGCGGATCCAGGCCGACAGGGAGACCAAGGCGCTGGAGATCGAGCGGACCGCCGCAGTCGAGGCGGCTGACCTCAAGCGGCGCGACGTGATCGAGCGCCAGCGCATCGGCGTCGATCTCGCGCTGGAGTCCGAGCGGATCAATTCGTCCAAGAAGCGCGAAGTGCTCAATATCGAGCAGAAGAAGGCCATCGAGATCGCGGACGAGGACCGCGTCATCGCGCTCTCCACCAAGCGCTCGGAACGCATCGACGCCGACCGCCAGGTCAAGCAGGCCGAGATCGTCGCACGCAAGGATGTCGAGACCACCGACGTCTCACGCGAGCAGGCGCTGGAGGCGGCGCGGATCGAACGGCGCCGCTCGATCGAGCAGCTCGAGGTCGCCCGCGTCCAGTCGCTGCAGGAAGCCGAGATTGCCGCGCGCGAGGAGGTCGAGCGCGCCCGCATTGCCTCCGATCGCGGCCTGGATGAAGCCCGCATCGGCCGTGAACGCGATCTGCGGAAGCTCGAAGTCAATCGCGAGAAGGAGGTCGAGACCGTTCTGATGGAGAAGGCGATCGCGATCCACCTGAAGTCGCTGGAAGAATCCGCCGCCAGGGCCTCGGCCGAGGAAGCGCGGATACATGCGACGGAGGCCACCGAGCGCGTCATCACCGCGCGCGAAAACGAGATCGCCAGGCGTCGCAAGAGCGTGGAAATCGTGATCGCCGAGAAGCAGGCCGAGGAGACCCGAATTGCCGCCGAAGCCGAGCGCGTGCGCGCGGCCGTCGAGGCCGAGGCACAGCGGCTGCTCAACGAGGCCGAGAACGTGCTGACCGACCAGGCTCGCTACTCGCTGTTCCGCAGGAAGCTGCTCGACCGCATCGAAGGCATCGTGCGCGAGAGCGTCAAGCCGATGGAGAAGATCGAGGGCATCCGCATCCTCCAGGTCGACGGCCTCAACGGCAACGGCCATGGCGGCAATGGCGGCCGCAGCGCCACCGACGAGGTGATCGACTCGGCGCTGCGCTACCGCGTCCAGGCGCCGCTCATCGATTCGCTTCTGGCGGATATCGGCGTCGAGGGCGGCAGCCTTGCCAAGATGCCGGGCCTGATCCGCGAGGCCCGCGACATGCAAGGCATCAAGGAGTCCGCCCGCAAGAGCGGCGGTGGAGGCGGAGGCGGCGAGAAGCCGGCCGCGGCTCCCTCGCCCTCCACCGAGGGCGAGCCGTCTGCGGAGCGCAGCCCCCGGAAGAAGAGCTGAGGTCACATCATGGCCCGCGTCTATGTCTCAACCGTCGTCAATGCGCGCAACGATCGCGTCTGGGCGCGGGTGCGCGACTTCAACGGCATGCCGAACTGGCATCCCGCGATCGCGGAAAGCCGCATCGAGGGCGGCGAGCCCTCGGACAAGATCGGCTGTGTCAGGGATTTCCGCCTGCGCAACGGTGACCGCATCCGCGAAAAGCTGCTCGGCCTTTCCGACTACGACATGTTCTGCACCTATTCGATCCTGGAATCCCCCATGGGCGTCGAGAACTACGTCGCGACGTTGCGGCTGACGCCGGTCACCGACGGCGACCAGACCTTCATGGAGTGGACCGCCGAGTTCGACTGCGCACCCGAACGGGAAGCTGAGCTCGTCGGCAATATCGGCGGCGGCGTGTTCCAGGGCGGCTTCGACGCCCTCAAGCGCCAGTTCGGAGGGTGAGCTCCGTGCCGCATATCGTGAAAAGCACGATCCTGGATGCGCCGACCAATGCGGTGTGGGACGTGCTGCGCGATTTCAACGGACACGATCGCTGGCATCCGGCGGTCGCGACCTCCACGATCGAGCGCGCGCACTCCCCTGATAAAATTGGCTGTGTCAGGCGCTTCAAGCTGCAGGACGGATCGGAGCTGCGCGAGCAATTGCTGGCGCTCTCCGATCTCGAGCAGACCTTCAGCTACTGCCTGCTCGATACGCCGGTGCCGATGTTCAACTATGTGGCGCACGTCCGTCTGCTGCCGGTGACCGACGGCGACCGCACCTTCTGGCACTGGGAGTCGCGCTTCAGCACCAGGCCGGAGGACCGCGATCGCATCGTCCACATGGTCGCGGAAGACATCTACCAAGCCGGCTTCGAGGCGATCCGCCGGCACCTGAAGGAGGCGGCATAGCCATGGCCGTGACAGTGAAGACTTTTGCCAGCACCAGCGAGGCGGCCGGCGCGCTGTCGGCAGATCGCGGCGCACGCTATCTCGGCGGCGGCACGCTGGTGATGCGGGCGCTGAACGAGGGTGACGTTTCTGTCTCGACCGTCATCCGCGCCAGCGACCAGGCCCTGACCCGGATCGATGCGTCGGGCCCGCGCGTGACGCTCGGGGCCGGCATCACCTTCGCGAAAATACTCGCCGAGCGCGACCTCGGCTTCCTGCACGCCCCTGCCCGCTCGATCGGCGGACCTGCGGTGCGCAACATGGGCACGGTCGGGGGTAACCTGTTCGCGCCAAGTCCTTATGGCGACTTCGCGGTGGCGCTGCTTGCGCTCGATGCCACTGTCGCCGTGCAGGGCGGCTTTGGCACGCGCGACATTGCCATCGAAGAGTTCTTTCAGTCGCGCGAGCGGCAAGCCGGCATGCTGGTGCTCTCGGTGTCCTGCGCACGGCCGGCGAGCGCGGACGCCTTCCGCTACCACAAGGTCGCCCGTATCAAGCCAAAGGGCGGCTCCGTCATTACGCTCGCAGCCCATCTGCCGATCAGCGGCGGACGGATCGCCGGGGCACGGATCGCGCTGGGCTCGATGGCGCCGACCCAGATTCGGGCACGCGCCGCCGAGCGTGTGCTCGAGGGACGCTCGCTGGATGCCGCGACCATCGCTGCCGCGGCGTCCGCCGTCACCGAGGGCACCTCCCCCTTCGATAATGCGCTCGGCAGCGCCTGGTATCGCCGCGAGATCGCCGGCGTCCATCTGCGCCGTCTCCTCTCGGGTCAGGAATAGCTCGTCATGGCCAAGACCGCCCTGCAATTTCGTCATAACGGCCGCGACGTCGCGATCTTCGTCGATGGCGGCACCAATCTGCTGGTTGCTCTGCGCGAACTGATCGGCGATATGACGCCGAAATTCGGCTGCGGCCAGGGCGGCTGTGGCACCTGCAGTGTGCTGATCGACGGCGAGTTGCACCTGTCATGCCTGACGCTGGCGGAAACCGTCGCCGGCCGATCGGTCGAGACGCTCGACGGCCTCAAGCAGGGCCCGAACCTGCATCCGCTCCAGCGTGCCTTCGCCGACAATTTTGCCGCCCAATGCGGCTATTGCACGCCGGGCATGCTGATGGCCGCAAAGGCGCTGCTCGACCGCAATCCGCAGCCTAGCCGCGCCGAAGTCGTCGAGGCGATCTCCGGCAACATCTGCCGCTGCACCGGCTACGAACCCATCATCGATGCCATCCTCGCCGCTTCGGGCGGCCGGGCCAGCGCCTAAAGGATCTTGTCATGCTGGAACTGCGCAAGGACATTTTCGCCGACGAGCGCGACGACAATCTCAATGAGATCGGCAAGGGCACGCAGCGCCAGGACATGCTCGGCCATGTCACGGGCACGTCGAGCTATTTCAACGACCACAAGCTTCAGGGCATGCTGCATCTAAAGGTGGTCCGCTCGACGCAGGCCCACGCGCGGTTGCGCCATATCGACACCACGGAAGCCGAACGCTCGCCCGGCGTACGTCGGATCATCCGCGGCGCCGACGTGCCGCGCAATCTCAACACGCTTCTCAGCCTCATCAACTTCGGCAAGGACGACGAGCCTACGCTGGCGGCGGACAAGGTCCGCTACAAGGGCGAGCCGGTCGTCGCCATCGTCGCGGACAGCGAGCGCGAGGCGTTCGAGGCAATCGCAAAAGTGCGGATCGACTACGAGCCGCTGCCGGTCGTGCTCGACGTCGAGGACGCGCTCAAGTCCGGGGCGCCCGTCGTCAACGAGACCTATCCGAAGAACGCCTTCATCTATCACGACGTCCATGATCACCAGAAGCTGCGCTTCGGAGATGCCGACGCCGCACTCGCGACCGCAGACCACGTGCTCGAACAGCGCTACCAGATGTCTCCGATCGAACACGCGCCGACCGAAACCAACGGTGCGATCGCGGCCCCTGATACCAACGGCCGCTATGTCGTCTACACCTCGACGCAGGCGCTGTTCTTCTCGGTCGACACCTGCGCCAAGATTTTGGACCTGCCTTCCAACACCTTTCATTTCATCGGCGGCACCGTCGGCGGCGGCTTTGGCGGCAAGGTGGATACGCTGACCGAGCCACTCGCGATCCTGGGCGCGATGCTGACCGGGCGTCCCGTCCGCTATGTGTTCGGGCGTGAGGAGGAGATGCAGTACGGCCCGCCCCGCGGCGCCGAGCGCATCTACATCAAGGACGGCGTGATGCGCGATGGCCGCATCGTCGCGCGCAAGATCCGCGCCTATTTCGACAGCGGCGCCTATACGCGGCTGTCCAGCTACGCCGCCGTGAAATGCGCCGCGCATCTGCCCGGGCCCTACACGATCCCCAATGTCTATGGCGACGTCTATTGTGTCTTCACCAACCGGACGCCTGCGACGGCGATGCGCGGCTTCGGCGTCACCGCGATGGATTTCGCGATCGAGTGCCAGATGGACAAGCTGGCGAACCTCGTCGGCATGGACCCGATGGAATTCCGCATCCTCAACGCCTATCGCGACGGCGACATGAAGGCGCATCGGCGCGAAGCCAAGAACACCGCGCTGATCGAATGCGTCCAGGTCGCCGCCGAGAAGGCGAAATGGCCGATCCGCGAGGAGTTCAAGCGCGCGTCGTCACGCAAGGACGGCGGCGGCAGCCGGGCTGTCATTCCATCGACACCGAGCGATGCGCGCGCACGCCCCGCCGCGCCGGCACAACAGCGCACGACCTATGACCGGCTCCCACCGGCGGTTACCCGCGAACCTCCGCGCGAGCCGCCGCCACCTGCACCGCCGCCACCTCCTCCGCGGCCCGCGGCCCCCTCGCATGGCGCGACCCGCTTCTCCTCCGTTTTCGGCACCAGGAGGCGCTGATGACCCGGCATCGCGGACGCGGCATGGCGTCGATCAACTATCCCATCGGCATGAATCTCGGCGGCGATCCCAGCCAGGCGCTGGTTCATTCCAACCCGAGCGGCAAGTTCACGGTGGCGCTGTCGTCGATCGACCTCGGCCAGGGCATGAAGTCGGTGACGCGGCAGATCTGCGCTGAGACACTGGGCGTTCCCGTCGAGGACGTCTATGTCGACACCGCGGATTCCGACACCGGTCCGCATTGCATGGGCTCCTTCGCCTCGCGCGGCACGCATCGCGTCGGCAATGCCGTAATGGCCGCGGCGCGCGAGGCACGCGGCGTGATGATGGAGGCGGCCGCCGAGGAGCTCGAGGTCAACGCCGCCGATCTCGAAACCGACGGACGCGGCAACATCCACGTCAAGGGTGCGCCGCATCGCTCGATCTCGACCAAGGACGTCGCCATCGCCGCCCAGTTCAAGCAAGGCAAGACCATTTCCGGCCGCGGCATCTTCCTGGTTCCTCTGTCCAACGTCGACCCCGAAACCGGCGAGATGTCGCCGGCGACCTGCTACGCCCATGCCTGTCTCGTCGCCGAGGTCGAGGTCGACGACGAGACCGGTGAAGTCGCGATGGTCCGCATGGACTCCGCCTATGAGCTCGGCCGAGCGCTCAATCCGCGCCTGGTCGAGCAGCAGCTCGTGGGCGGCGCCTGGATGGGCATCAGCCACGCGCTGTACGAGACGACGGAGCCTCACTATCCCGACCCTGTTCACGGCCCCCGTGACTTCGTCGAATACCTGATGCCCGGCCCGGGCGACATTTGCCCGCACGATATCGCCGTGCTGGAGCGCCCCGCGCCAGATGGCCCGTTCGGCGCCAAGGGACCGGGCGAAATGTGCGCCAATCCCGTGCTGCCGGCTGTCGCGAATGCGATCTTCAACGCCGTCGGTGTGCGCATCGACGATCTGCCGATTACGCCGGAAAAGGTGCTGCGAGCGATCAAGACCCAGGGCGGCGCCCGGCCACAGGCGCGACGCTGAGACTGGCCATGGCAGTCCGCAGCAACATCGTTGGCATCGACAACCCCGAAGCGCTGGAGAAGGCGCTTCGGGCAGCCTATTACCTCGCCGATGAAGGGCTCGCGACCGCGGCCTATCTCGGCCTTGCCCTCGGCAAACCGCTCCTGCTCGAAGGCGCCCCCGGCGTCGGCAAGACCGAGGCCGCGAAAGCCATCGCCGCCGTCCTCGGCCGCCGCCTCATCCGCCTGCAATGCTACGAGGGCATCGACGCCTCGGCCGCGCTCTACGAATGGAACTATCCACGCCAGATGCTCGCGATCCGCCAGGCTGGCGACGAGAGCATCGACATCTATGGCGAGACGTTTCTGATCGAGCGGCCGATGCTGGCGACGCTCCGCGCGCCCGACTCCACCGTGCTGCTGATCGATGAAATCGACCGCGCCGACCAGGAGTTCGAGGCGTTCCTGCTCGAATTTCTCTCGGACTTCCAGATTTCGATCCCCGAACGCGGCACGGTGCGGGCGGCCGAACGTCCTGTGGTCGTGCTGACGTCGAACCGGACGCGCGACCTGCACGAAGCCCTGCGCCGCCGCTGTGTCTATCACTGGATCGACTATCCCACCGAAGAGCGGGAGGCGCGGATCGTGATGCTGCGGGCCTCCAGCGTCGCCGAGGCGACAGCGCGGGCCGTCGTCGCGGCCGTCGGAAAACTGCGCCGCGAGCCGCTCAGCAAGGCACCGGGCATCGCGGAGGCCGTCGACTGGGCTGAAGCGGCGACGCTCCTTCACAAGGGCGGTGCGCGCTGGCCCGACGCCTTCAAACGCTCGATCGGCGTGGCGCTGAAGGACGAGGAAGACCTGCACTTCATCTCGCCCCGGCTCGACGTCATGCTCGCGGAGGCAACCGCATGAGCACCGAGCCCGAGCTTCCGCGCGCTGCCCGCATCTTCGTCTCCTTCGTCGCGCTGCTGCGCGCCAACGGCTTTGCCGTCGCGCCCGAGCAGACCACCTCCTATCTCGCCGCGATCGCGCTGCTCGGGCCACGCGACCTCAACGACATCAGGCAATCGGCGCTGGCCACGCTCGCCCCGCCGCCCGAGCGCCGTACGACCTTCGATCGGCTGTTCGACCTGCACTTCCGCGGCAGCGAAGCCATCGAACATGTCGATGACGGCGAGGACGACGAGACTGTCCGGCTCCAGGAAGAGGGCCGCGGCGAACAGGAGCCCCTGTCCTCCGACGAAGCCAACGAATCCGGCCTCGCCGCGACGCGCACCGAGGCGCTGGTGGAGCGCCGCTTCGCCCAGCTCTCCGCCACCGACGCGCTCCGCCGCCTGGCGCGCGACGCCCCCCGGCGCCTGCCGCAGCGGCGCGGCCACCGGCGCATGCGCGCCCGCCGCGGGCCGTTTGCCGACCTACGCCGGACCCTGCGCGACAGCGTGCGGAGCGACGGCGAGATCCTGCGGCTCGGGCACCTGAAGCGGCGCCAGCGCCGACGAAAACTCCTGCTGCTGATCGACGTCTCCGGCTCGATGAAGACTCGCACCGAAGAGAACATGAAGCTAGCGCATACGCTGGTACAGGCCGCGCCCAACGTCGAGGTCTTCACCTTCGGCACGCGGCTGACCCGCGTCACGCGGCCATTACGTCTCAAGCGTCGCGAGCAGGCGCTGAACGCGGCGGCGCACCTCGTCAGCGACTGGGACGGCGGCACCCGCATCGGCGACGCGCTGCAAGCCTTCCTCGCGGTGCCGCGGTTCGGCGGTTACGCGCGAGGCGCGGCCGTCGTCGTCGTGTCGGACGGGCTGGAGCGTGGCGAACCCGACGCGTTGCGCGACGCGGTCGCAAAGCTGTCGCGGCGCGCCTGGCGCGTGAGCTGGCTGACGCCGCTCGCGACGGGCCCGGACTTCCGCCCGCAGACCGAGGCGCTGGTTGCCATCGAGCGCTTTGTCGATGATCTCGTGGATGGCGGTTCAAGCGCGTCGATTGTCGCGCACATTCTGACGTTCGGACGGAGGAGAGCGGCGTGAGCGACATTGTCGACGGCCATCATCACATCTGGCGACAGGCCGACCTGCCCTGGCTGACCGGTCCGATGCAGCCGCGCATCTTTGGACCCTACGAGCCGATCCGTCGCGATTATCCGATCCGGGAATATCTCGACGACCTCAAGGGCACCGGCGTCGCCCGTTCGGTCTATGTTCAGACCAACTGGGCCAACGACCGTTTCGAGGACGAGACCGCCTGGGTGCAGCACACTGCCGACGAGCAAGGCTGGCCGCATGCCATCGTCGCCTACGCCGATTTCGCCGTCGACGACGTGCGCCCGCAGCTCGATCGCCTGAAGCGCTATCCGCTCGTGCGCGGCGTGCGCATGCAGCTGCACTGGCACGACAATCCGCTCTATCGTTTCGCGGCCAAGCCCGACCTCTGCGTCGATCCCACGGTCCGCCGCAACATTGCGCGCCTGGCCGACTACGGCTGGAGCTTTGACCTCCAGGTCTTCACGCCGCAGATGCCGGACGCGGCGCAGCTCGCCGAGTCCTGCCCCAGGGTGACCTTCATCCTCCAGCATGCCGGCATGCTGGAGGACCTCTCGCCGGCGGGCCGGGCCGCCTGGCGCGCCGGGATGGCCCGGCTCGCGACCTGTCCGAACGTGGTCTCAAAACTCTCCGGGCTCGGCACCTTCATCCATCGCAACGATCCCGCGCATATCGCGGCCGTCCTTACCGATACCGTCGCGATTTTCGGCGCGGAGCGCTGCCTGTTCGGCTCCAATTTTCCGATCGAGAAATTATGGACCAGCTATCGGGAGCTCGTCGACGCCTTTCGTGCCGCGGCCGCGAACCTGACGACCCAGCAGCAGGACGCAATTTTCAGGACGACGGCAACGCGCGTCTATCGGCTTTGACAGACAAGAACAGAACAGGGAGGGAAACGAATGGCGCTGGAGATCAAGATCCTGGACTATGGCGATATCGAGCTGGAATCGAGCTTTCTGGTCCTCGGCCGTGACTGCGGCCGCACCCGCCGCGTCCTCACCCTCGGCTTTCTGATCCTCGGCGGCAAATATCCGGTCGTGGTCGATACCGGTTACCGCTCCAACCAGATCATGGAAACGCTGGGGATGCGCGGCCTGCAATACCACGAGCACATGATCGAGAACCAGCTCGCTCGCCACGGCGTGCGCATGGGTGACGTCCGCTTCGTCTGCCATACCCATCTGCACATCGACCACGCCGGCAAGGACGATCTGTTTCCGATGAACACGACCGTCGTCCTCAATCGGAAAGAACTCGAATACTCCGTCTCCGGCTTGATGCATCCGCAGTATCCGGCGCCCGACATCAAGCATCTCATCGACCGGCTGCACACCAAGAGTGCGCTGCGCTTCCTCGACCTCGAGATCACAGGTCCTATCGAGCTGATGCCCGGCGTCTATTGCGATGCGGCCAATGCACATACCGAGGGATCGATGAACGTCATCGTCGAGACTGCCGACGGAATCGCGACGATCTGCGGCGACGTGATCTACGACTTCAACGACCAGATCGTCACGCCATTCAACGAGATCCACGACTGGGAGCCGCGGACGACGGGAAACCACGGCACCAGCAAGCGGGCCGAGAAGGCGTCGATCAAGAAGCTGCTCAGCAATTCGCGCTATCTGCTGCCGGTGCACGACAGGCCGGCCAAGATCGAGGGCGGCATGGTCGTCGGACGCCTGCACGACCAGGTCCCCGGCCCGATCGTGCAGTCGCTGCCCGCGCGGAATTGGTTCCCTGCCTGACGTGAGCTGAGGATATCGACCGATGACGCACGTCACCTTGCGCTCCGAATTCGAGAGCCTGATCGACCCCTATGCGCCGGTCGCGCAGGTCGGAACAGGTTTTGACTTCACGGAAGGGCCGATCTGGCATCCGGTCGATCATTATCTCCTGTTCTCGGACATGCCCGGAGACGTGCGGCGGCGCTGGGATGCGCGGCGCGGCGTCGCGGAGATCAAGCGCCCGTCGAACAAATGCAATGGCATGACCTATGATGCCGAGCTCAATCTGATCGTCTGCGAGCACGCGACCTCGTCGCTGATCCGTGAGCGGCCGGACGGGCGGCGCGAGGTGCTGGCCTCGCACTTCCAGGGACAGGAGCTCAACAGCCCCAACGACGTCTGCGTGCACTCTTCCGGTGCCATCTATTTCTCCGATCCATGGTATGGCCGCATGCCGGTCTATGGCGTCGAGCGGCCGCGCCAGCTCGGCTTCCAGGGCGTCTATCGCGTCATGCCGGGCGGCGAGCCGACGCTCGTGGTGGACCGCAATTTGTTCGACCAGCCGAACGGGCTGTGCTTCTCGCCCGACGAGAAACTGCTCTATGTCAACGACACCGTGCAGGCGCTGATCCGCGTATTCGACGTCAACGGCGACGGCTCGCTGTCGAACGCGCGCGTGTTCGCGAGCGGCATCCGCTCCGAGCTGGAGCCGGGCCTGCCCGACGGCATGAAGTGCGACCAGCATGGCAATGTCTGGGTCACCGCGCCCGGCGGCGTCTGGGTCTATTCACCGCGCGGCGAACTGCTCGGGAAAGTCCGCGTGCCCGAGCTCGTCGCCAATCTTGCCTGGGGTGGCCCGGATTTCCGCACGCTCTATTTGACGTCGACGCATTCGGTCTATGCGATCCCGACCAAGGCCGGGCCGCGCCACGAGCCCTATATGAGCGGCAAACGCGGCAGCGGCGGCCCCGCCTCTGCAGCGCCGATCCTCGCCGACGGCGAGATGCGGCTCGATCCAAGCCGCTGCGCCATGATCATCCAGGATCTTCAGAACGACGTCATCATGGACGGCGGCGCGTTCGCCGAGTCAGGCGCACCGGGTCATGCGAAGCAACAGCATGTGGTCGAGAACGTCCGGCGCCTGGCGGAGACAGCTCGCGCGCGCGGCGTCGCTATCATCCATGTCTGGTTCGTGGTCGAGCCCGGCGCCCCCGGCGTGACGCTGAACGCACCGCTGTTCGAGGGTCTCGTCGACAGCAAGGCGATGGTGCGCGGCAGCTGGGGCGCCGCCCCGGTCTCCGGCCTCGAGCCGCGGCCCGGCGATTTCGTCGTCGAGAAGATGCGGATGAGCGCCTGGGAAGGCACCCGGCTGGAGACGATCCTGAAAGCCACCGGCCGCGACATGATCATCAACACCGGCGCATGGACCAACATGTCGGTCGAGCACACCGCGCGCACCGGCGCCGACAAGGGCTATTTCATGATCGTGCCGGAAGACTGCTGCTCGACCATGAATGCCGACTGGCACTCCGCCTCGATCAACTTTGCCATGCAGAACGTCGCCGTCGTCACCCGGGCGGATGCCGTCATCAGAGCGCTGGGATGAGTGGTGGCAAAGCTTTTGCACCTCTCCTGCTCGCCCCGCGCCGACTCCGAGTCGAGCGCCGGCGCGCGCGTGTTTCTTGACAGGTTTCGGCAGGCCCGTCCGGACTGGGATATCGACGTCGTGGATCTCTGGCGCGAGCGGCTGCCGGAATTCGCAGGTCCCATCGTCGAGGCCAAATATGCGCGCATGAAGGCGCAGCCCTTCAACGACGCGCAACGGGACAGCTTTGCGGAGGCCGAGCGTATGGCGCTCCGCTTTTCACTCGCCGATCGGGTGCTGATCTCGACGCCGATGTGGAACTTCAGCATTCCCTACAAGCTCAAGCAATGGTTCGATGTCATCGTCCAGCCCGGGCTCACCTTTCGGTTCGATCCCTCCCTGGGATATCTCCCGCTGCTGAAGGACCGGCCGACCACAGTGATTCTCGCCAGTGGCAGCGATTTCGCCTCCGGAATGAACCGCGGGCGCATCGACATGGCAACGCCTTACCTGCGGGAGATTTTGCGCTTTATCGGTATCAGCAATGTCCGTTTCGTGCCGATCGGGCCAACCACCGGACCGCAACAACCCATCGAGGCTGCCCGCGAAAGAGCCCATCAGCACCTCGCCGCAATGGCAGCGAACTTCTGAGCACCGTTGAGGCCGCTGCGGCGCTTGGCGACACCTATCGAGGCATGCTGCGCATCACCTGCGAACGCGAATCACGGCAGGTTGTCTCGCAGAAAAATATCGATGCGGATGCGCTCCTGGTCGGGGCTAATCGGCTCACCCGAACAATGCGCGAGCAGAACTCGCGCCGCAGACCGCGCCTCATGACCGGGATCCTGGTTGATGATCGCATCGAGCGTGCCGCGAACCAGGAAACGCCGCGTGTACTGGGTCAGCTCGTGCGTGATCCAGACCACTTCACGCGCGCGACCCGAGGTCTCCAGCGCATTGGCGATGCCGCGGTTCCCGGCGCCGCAGCAG
This sequence comes from Bradyrhizobium sp. Mp27, assembly GCF_029953005.1. Taxonomy (NCBI): domain Bacteria; kingdom Pseudomonadati; phylum Pseudomonadota; class Alphaproteobacteria; order Hyphomicrobiales; family Nitrobacteraceae; genus Bradyrhizobium; species Bradyrhizobium sp. Mp27. The sequence goes on from NZ_JASAUS010000001.1 coordinate 62,819, forward strand.
TAGATGCCGCGGAGATCGGCGTGGCGCGCCAGCAGTGCGACCGTAAGCTCCCGGGTGCGCTCGCTGTCGTCGCGGCCTTCGATCACCGGCAGCGCGAGCAGGTTCGGATACTCGCTGGACAGGATCTGGTGGAACCCGAACTGCCGCTCGGTATGATCGCGCAGCGACAACGATCCCGCGATCACGGCAACCTTCCCCTCGCGGCCGGCGAGGAAACGTCCCATCAGCGTTGCCGCAGTTCGCCCCGCGGCCGGGTTGTCGATACCGACATAATGCAGCCGCCGCGAGCTCGGCGCGTCCGACACAAGGGTCACCACGACGACCCCGCGCGCGGCAAGCTCGTCAATCGCGGCGCGCACCCTGGGATGGTCCAGTGCGATGACGGCGACGCCCTGATAGGCCGGCGACAGGTTTTCCAGCGCACCGGCGAGCACATCCGGATCGAACACGTCGACATGAAGGATATCGATGAAGCCGCGGTGGCCGGCGAGCCAGTCCGCCGTGCGTTGGACCTGCTCGGCCAGGTTGGTCATGAAGCTGTTGCTGCCGCTCGGCAGCACGAAGGCGAAGCGGAACGTCTGCCCACGGGCGAGCCGCGCGGCCGCGACGTCGCCCCGATAGCCGAGTTTTGCCACCGCGGCCTCGACACGTGCGACGGTCTTGGCGCGCACGCCCTCGCGCCGGTTGACGACGCGGTCGACGGTTGCGAGCGAAACGCCCGCCGCACGCGCGACGTCCTCCAGCGTGGCGCGAACCGCCGGCTGCGTCGCACCGGCTGTCATTCCCGCGCGGCCCACAGCATGCCGCGGGTCATCAACGTTCGGATCTCCGGTACGTCGAGCTCGTAAGCGCGGTGGCCAAGCGAGGAGTAGAACACCCTGCCCGCGCCGTATCGCTTCTTCCAGACCACAGGCATCACCACGCCGTCGATCCAGGGCGCGTGCTCGCCGGTAAAGGTCGTCGTCGCCAGCACCTCGTTGGCGGGGTCGACATGCATGTAGTACTGCTCGGAACGATGCTCGAAACTCTTCAGCCCCTTCATGATGGGGTCATCCGGCTTCGTCAAGTCGACCTTGTAGTCGATGATGTTGCCGGGATGCGCGACCCACTGCCCGCCGCACAGGAACTGGTAGTCGACGGACTCGCGGAACGCATCGCACATGCCGCCATGATGCCCGGCCAGCCCGACGCCATCGCGCACCGCCGCGCAGAGATTGAGCGCTTCCGCTTTCTCGATCTTCGACATGGTATAGATCGGGATGATCAGCGACAGATCGTGGATCGCGGGATCGGCGAACGCCGCCGTCGTGGTCTCGACCCGGACCTCGAAGCCTTCGGCCTTCAGCCAGCCGCGGATCATCGAGGCGCAGAGATCGGGATCGTGTCCCGGCCAGCCGCCCCATACAATCATTGCCTTGCGCATGGTCATTCCCTCAGTCGATCTGTCCGGTTTCACGTCCGGCCGGCAGCATTGCCGGCCGCCCGACGCAGCTGCCGATCTTGACGCGGCGTCCTTCGTCGGCGGAGGTCTGGAACGCCTCCATCACCTCGAGCACATGGAAAGCGAGCGCGCCGCTGGCGCGATGCGGGCGGTTGTTCAGGATTGCGGAGGCCATGTCGGCGACACCGATGGAACGAAACTCGCCATCGACATGACCGTGGGTCAGCGGCACCGGCTCCCATTCACCGCCAGTCTTCGCGACCTGCACCTCGCCGCCGAACCGGTTCGGGTCCGGCACCAACATGCTGCCCTTGTCGCCATAGATCTCGATCGGCGCGTGCCGGTGCTTCGGTACGTCGAAGCTCATCGCGATCGAGACGACCGCCCCGCTCTCGAATTCGAGCGTGCCGGCGACATGGGTCGAAACCTCGACCGGGATCAGGGTGCCGTTCATCGGCTGGCTGGTGACCAGCCGCTCGGATTTCGGGCGCGCGGTCGAGCCCATCACGCTCGCGACCGGGCCAAGCAGCTGCACGAGATCCGTGATGTAGTACGGCCCCATGTCGAGCATCGGCCCTCCGCCGCGAAGGTAATAGAAGCCCGGCGACGGGTGCCAGCGCTCATGGCCGGGACAGCCGAAGAAGACGCTGCCCGCGACCGGCGTGCCTATCGCGCCGTCGTCGATCAGCTTGCGCGCGGTCTGGTGGCCACCGCCAAGGAACGTATCGGGCGCGCAACCGACGCGAAGGCCTTTCTGCGCGGCGAGATCCATCACCTTGCGGGCTTCCGCGACGTCGATGCCGAGCGGCTTCTCGGAATGAACGTGCTTGCCGGCGTTCAGCACGGCAAGGCTGACGTCGGTGTGGGCGAGCGGCACCGTAAGATTGATGACGATCTCGACATCCTCTCGCTTGAGCAGTTGATCGACCCGCATCGCCGGCAGCCCGAAGGCGGCGCCCTGCCGCTCTGCCGCATCGCTGCGCATATCCGCAAGCGCCTTGATTTCCATGACCGGAAAGCGCTGGGCCGCCTTCAGGTAGGCGGTGCTGATATTGCCGCAGCCGATGATTCCGATGCCGACTTTTCTCATTGTGATCTCCGTAAGGTATCGTTCATCCCTTGACCGCGCCTGCGGTGAGACCGGCGACGATATGCTTCTGCGCCAGAAGAAAAAGAATGATGGTGGGCAGGATGGTCAGCGTGATGAAGGCCAGGATCAGGTGCCATTCGGACGAATACTCGCCCTGATAAACCATGATGCCGAGCGGCCAGGGATAGAGCGCATCGGTGTTGAGCATCACCAGCGGCAACAGATAGGCGTTCCAGCTGTTGACGAAAGTGATGGTCCCGACGGTCGCCAGGATCGGTCGCGACAACGGCAGCGTCACATAGCGGAAGAATTTGATGTAGCTGCAGCCGTCGACCAGCGCGGCCTCGAGCAGTTCATAGGGAATGTCCTTGAAGAAACGCCGCAGCAGCAGCACGCTCATCGCGAGGCTGAAGGCCACCTGCGGCAGTGCCACGCCAAAATAGGTGTCGAGCAGCCCGAGATCGCGCACCTTGATGAACAGCGGCAGCACCGCGGTCGCGGCCGGAAACAGCAGGCCGAGCGTCAGGTAGCTCAGCAGCATCGATGAGCCGTAGAACCTGACATGGGCGAAGGTGAACGCCGCCATCGAGGCGACGATCAGGGTCAGGGTCACCGTGAGCGTCGAGATGATCAGCGAGTTGCGCAAGAGCTGCCAGTAGCGCGCGGAGAGCAGGATGTCGGCATAGTTCTGCCACTCCCAGTGACGTGGCAGGCCGAACGGATTGACGCGCAGTTCGCCGAGCGATTTGAAGCCGCCGAGCAAGGTCGCGAGCAGCGGCACCAGCACGAAGACGGCAACGACGGCGAGGAACACCACCTTGAACAGCACGGTGGGATCGAACGGCGTACGATTGGTCTCGGTGCTACTCATCCCGCATGAACCATCGCTTGTACGTGAAGGCAAAGGTCACGCAGATCGTGAACAGGATGACACCGATCGCGCTGCCATAGCCGACCCGCATGCGGGAGATGCCGTTGTTGTAGAGGAAGCTCACCAGCGTGTTCGAGGAATCCGCAGGCCCCCCGCGCGTCAGCGGCATGACGAGGTCGAACAGCTGCAGCGATCCGACGATGGCGAAGAACACCGAGAGCCGAATCGTCGGATAGAGCAAGGGGATGACCACGTGTCGCAGGGCTTGCGATCGCGTCGCGCCGTCGATGCGCGCGGCTTCGATCAGGCTCTTGTCGAGCCCCTGGAGCGCCGCGATGAACAGCATCATGTGGAAACCGAAGTACTTCCAGACGACGACGATCAGCACGGCCAGCATTGCCGTGTCGGTCGAGGCCAGCAGATGCGGGGGCTCGGCGCCGAAGGTGCGCCAGATCGAGGCGACAAGGCCGTAATCGCCGTCGTAGACGAAGCTGAAGATCAGCCCGGTCGCGATCTCGGCCAGGATATAAGGCATGAAGAACAGCATGCGCAGCGCCACCGCCCCGCGAAAGCGTTCGGCGAGCATCAAGGCCAGCGTGAGCGCAAGCGGCAGCTGGATGGCCAGCGAAACGGCGATGATCAGCCCGTTGTTGCGCAGCGCGAGCCAGAAGGCACGTGTCTCCAGCACGAAACGGTAATTGTCGAAGCCGATCCAGTTGGTCGGCCTGCCGAACCCGTTCCAGTTGAAGGCCGAGTACCAGGCCGCCTCGCCAATCGGCAGCACCACGAACAGCGTGAACAACAGCAGCGCCGGCGGCAGGAACAGGATCAGGACCGTATACCTGCCGTCCCAGCTCGGGCCGCGCTCGGCGACCCGCGGGACCATCTCACCGGCCACGTCCATCGCCGACACGCTCGCGGCCCGCCGTGCCACCGTCAGTTACCCTGCTTCCACGCCGCCTCGATCGCCTTGGCCGCGTCTTGCGGGCTCATGCTGCCGCCGGCGATCTCCGCGGTGACGTCGTTGACGACGCGGCCAACCGAGGGGCCGAGGCTCTGGTCATAGAAGTTCTGGTGGTAGTTCGACTTCGCCAGATTGGCCGCGATCAGCTTCATGAAGGCGTTGTTGAGACCGGCATCCGCGCCCTGCACCACCGGGATGATGAAGTTGCCCGCAGCAAGCCGCGTCTGTACGTCCCTGGAGACGAAGTATTTCAGGAAATCGACCGCCTCTTTCGGCGAGCCCTTCGTGATCAGCCAGCCGGTGATGCCGCCGAGCGTATCGGTTGGCGCGCCCTTGCCGCCGGCCACGATCGGGAAGTCGAACCAGCAGATCTTGTCTTCGCTCAATCCGACCTTGTCGGCGGCAAGCGCGCGCTGCAAATGATAGACCGTGCTGATCGCGAGCGTCATCGCCGCCTTGCCATCGCCGAAATAACCGACCGCCTGCGGATTCTTGAAGCCGAGGAAACCGTTCTGGAACGGCTGCAGATCGACGAGTTGCTTGAACAGCTCGCCGGATCTCCGGAAGGTCTCCCCGGCGAAGCCGCCGTCCTCGCCGCGCAGCGCCGCATCGAACGCCGGCTTGCCGCCGATGCGCACTGCAAGATGCGTCCAATAGAAGTGCAAGGGCCATTTGTCGGCCCCGCCGACCACGATCGGGGTCACGCCGGCGGCTTTCAACGTTTTCACCGCGGCAAGCAGGTCGTCCCAGCTCTTGATCCCTGCAGGATCGACCTTTGCCCTGGCCATCAGCTCCTTGTTGCAGAGGAAGCCAACCTGCGACAGCGCGGTTGGAAGACCGTAAACGCGGCCGTTGGCCGTGAAGGCGGCGAGCGCTGCCGGCGTGAGGCTGTCGCTGTACCCCTTCACCTGATCGGTGATGTCGTCGAGGACACCAGCCTCGATCTGCGTCTTCAGGACGCCGCCGGCCCAGCTGTAGATGATGTTCGGCCGGTCCTTGGATTGCAGGATGGTCGGCAGCTTGGCCTTGTAGGCCTCGTTCTCGAGGAACTGCATCTCGACCTTGATGCCGGGATGCGACGCCTCATAGGCGCGCGCAACCTCCTCCCAGATCTTCACCTGGGCCGGATTGGCTTCGATGTGCAACCACTTGACGGTCGTATCGGCCGCGGCGGAGTTGGCCCAAAGCAGGCATGCGGCGGCGGCGAGTCCCAGCTTCCCGAGCAGTCTCATCACATTCCTCCCAACCGGCTCTTATTCTTTGGCTGCAATCCTGCCTTCGATTTTTGAGGTACGCAACTAAAATTCTGATCTATGCACCTCACGCGGGGAATGGCTAAGGTTGGCGGGACAACTGGGCGGCGCCTCGCACCGCCCGCAATGCAACTTGAGAGGTGCCCATGGCCGCCGTTTATTCCGACCTCGCCGGCAAGGTCGTTCTCGTCACCGGTGGCGCATCGGGGATTGGGGCTGCGATCGTGCGGCGCTTCGCGCAGCAGAAATCCAATGTGGTATTCTTCGACATCAAGGCCGACGAGGGCCAACGCCTCGCACGCGAGCTGTCGGATCAGGGTCTGGCTGCGCATTTCCAGCGCGTCGACCTGACTGACATCGCCGCGTTGCGCGCCGGCGTCGCCGAGGCGCGCAAAGCACACGGCGCGATCAATATCCTCGTCAACAATGCCGCGCATGACGAACGGCACAACACCGAGGAGATGACGCCGGAATACTGGGACGACCGCATCGCGGTGAACCTGAAGCACCAGTTCTTCGCCGCGCAAGCCGTGCTACCGGACATGAAGGCGGCGAACGCCGGCGCCATCATCAATTTCGGCTCGGTGTCGTGGATGGCCGGACAAGGCGGCATGGCCGCGTACACGGCCAGCAAGTCGGGCGTGGTCGGTCTGACGCGCTCCCTCGCGCGCGATTACGGTCCCTACAACATCCGCGTGAACGCGATCGCGCCGGGCTGGATCATGACCGAGCGCCAGCTCGAGAAATGGATGACGCCGGCGGGCGAGATCGAACTGCAGCAGCGACAGTGCCTGAAGCGCCGGCTGGTACCGGACGAGATCGCGAAATTCACCCTGTTCCTCGCGTCCGACGAGGCCTCCGCCTGCACCGCTCAGCACTACGTCGTGGATGGCGGCTGGGTGTGAGATGCTTTGAGGGTCGTGGGCGGGACCAGAGCTCGAACCTGGGCCCCGCTGACTAAGAGTCAGCGGGTGGCTCCGTCCAGCACGCTATATCGCACCGATCGCGACAGTTTCAGCCGTGTTGCTGCGTGGCGTTCGGACGTGCGTTGGTGACGGCCTCGCGTATCATTCCGGCAACCAGCTTCGGCGCGGTGATCGGCGATGCATGATCGACTTTCTCGGAGCGAACCTGCGCACCCATCCGTCGAGCCAGGAATAGCTGTGTCGCCGGATTGATCATTCGATCCTCCTCGGCGACCAGGTACCACGACGGCTTTGCCTTCCATGCCGCTTTCGGAGCCTTTTCCTGGATTGCCGCGACGGCAATGGGACGCTGGATCGCAGCCAGGAGCGCAGCCTGCTCAGGTCGGGCATGCTGGCACCAGGCCGCGCCAAACCGGTCGTTCGGCATCCAGAGGAAACCATGACTGTCGGGGATGAGTTTCGGCGCCTCCGGCGACGGCTTGTCACGATAGAATACTTCCGCGACTGTTTCGCCTTCGTCGGGAGAGAGAGCCGAAATGAAGACCAGCGACCGCACTCTGTCCTGCGCGACCGCACCAATGACGGCGCCGGCATAGGCATGCGCGACAAGGACAACCGGCCCGTCTGTCCGCTCCAGCGCGCGTTCAAGCGCCGCAACATCATCTGATAACGATGTGAGCGGAATCGGCGCGGCCATCGTCTTCAGTCCCTCGGACTGCAGCAGCGTAATGACGTGCGCCCAGCTTGAACCGTCGGCCCAGGCGCCGTGGACGAGCATGACGGTGGCATCCGTCCCCGCTGCTTCCGATCTTCTGGTGACGTCGCGGGCGACCTTCTTGCTCGCTCGAGCATCTGCAACCGCTGGCGCGATCACGCTAAATTGTGCTGCCGCAACTGTCGTTGCCGCAGCACCAACGAGACGCCGGCGATCGTGGTTGATTTCGTCGGACATGGCTCCTCCATTGCTCTGGCGGCTTGCGTTGACGCACCTCCGCTTACCCTGACCTCCCGCTATTCGGCGACGCGACCACATTGGTTACAGGCGGAGGATCATTCCAGCGATCACTCCCCGACTGCCCCATCGCGCCAGCCGGATGACAGAAATCATCAGCACGAACGGTTCAGTGACGCTAATCCTGCGAAAGCGTGCTTCCACGGAGGTGCTAACATGTCTCACCGCGTCGTCATTGAGGGGGCGTTTGCCAGGAGCGTCGCGCGAACCTCGAAGGACCTCAGGGATGACAGAAAAGACAAAGATCGAGCGCCGCACTTTCGTCCAGGTGACGACCGCTGCATCGAGCGCCGCTCTATCACTGGCGCTTCTACCGCGACGCGCGGCCGGCCAATCCCCAGACAACTCCACCTCGAACGCTTCCGATCTCTTCGAGACAAAAGAGATCAAGACCGACGACAACACCATTTTCATCAGGCGCTACGGGAGCGGATCGCCACTGCTCATGGTCCATGGATTTCCGCGAACCAGCCTGATGTGGCGTCATGTGGCGCCACATCTCGCCGGCGATCGCACGGTCATCTGCGTCGATCTTCGTGGATATGGCCGCAGCGGCGTTCCCGCATCCACGGAGGATCACTATCCCTATACAAAGCGGACGATGGCGAATGAGCTTGTCGCCGTGATGGATAAGCTCGGCTTTTCCAAATTCGATCTGGTTGGACACGATCGCGGCGGTCGCGTTTCCTACCGCCTTGCGCTTGATCACCCGGAGAAAGTGCAGCGTCTCGCAGTGTTTGACGTGCTGCCGATCTCGGAAGCCTGGGGCCACGCCGACGCAAAGTTCGCCATGACCTACTGGCCATGGAGTCTACTCTCGCAGAAGGCACCGCTTCCTGAAAAATACCTGATCGGTGCGCCGGACGCGGTATTCGACAATCCCTTCGGCCAAGGCTCATTCGGCCCCGAAGTGAAGGCGGAATACATCGAAACCTACCGCGATCCGGCTCGGGTGCATGCGATCTGCGAAGAGTACCGCGCGGCCGCAACCCTGGATATCGAGCATGACAAGGCGGACCAGAAGGAAGGCCGGCGCATTAAGTGCCCGATGCTGCACCTGTGGGCTTCCGGCGGCCCGCTCGATACATTCTACGAGCAGAATGGCGGCGCATTGGGAATTTGGAAGAAGTGGGCCGACAACGTACAAGGTCGGGCCGTCAAGGGCGGTCACTTCTTTCCTGAGGAAAACCCGACCGACACAACGGAGCTTCTAACCAAATTCCTGTCGGCTTGAACGGCGGCTTCACCCCCGCGGCGATGTCGCCCTCGCCAATGAGGACGAATGTTCATCGCGGTGAAACTGGTCTTTGAGCCGACGCCCGCGCAGATTTCGACGAGGCTGGCCATAGCCAGGCGATGGCCGGCGAACGAACCATGCTCGCCGGCCCAGCCTTGTTCAGCCGATCTCCCGCCGGACCTTGGCCGCCGCATCGCACATCGCCTTCAGTTTTCCGAACGCGGTTGCGCGCGGCATGTACTTCATGCCGCAATCGGGCGCCGGGACCAGACGGTCCGGCGAGACGTATTTCAGGCCGTCGCGGATACGGGCGGCCACGGTGTCGACGCTCTCGATCGCGGGATCAGCGAGGTCGAGCACGCCGAGCATGATCTTCTTCGACGACAGGTCTCTGAGCACGCCGAGGTCGAGCTTCGGTTGCGCGGCCTCGATCGAGATCTGGTCGGCAATGGTGTCGTCGAGCTCGGCGAGGAAAGAATAGCCGGCCGGCTTGTTCGAGCCCGGCACGACCGCGGCATAGCCGAAGCAGAGATGCACGACGGTCGGCACCGTGATGCCCTTCAGCGCCCGGTTGATTGCCTTGACGGCGTAGCGCTTGGCAAGCTCCGGATTGTTGCGCACCCAGGGCTCGTCGAGCTGGATCACGTCCGCGCCTGCCTTCTGCAGATCCAGCGCCTCGGCATTGACGGCCTCCGCAAGGGCCATCGCGAGCTCCTCCTCATCCTTGTAGAACTCGTTCTTGGCCTGCTGGCTCATGGTGAACGGGCCCGGCAACGTGATCTTGGCGGCGCGATCGGTGTTCTTGCGCAGGAACTGCATGTCATGCAGCTCGACCGGTCCCTTGCGCTTCACGGGACCCACGACGCGCGGCACCGGGGTCTGGGTGTTGCCGGTGCGCGCCACGATCATCGCGGGATTGTCCCCGTCGATGCCGTCGAGCGCAGTGGCGAAGCGGTTGGAGTAGCTCTCGCGGCGGATTTCGCCATCGGTCACGATGTCGATGCCGGCGCGCTCCATGTCGCGGATCGCGACGATGGTCGCATCGTCCTGCGCCTCCTCCAGATGCTCGGCCGGCAACCGCCACATGTCGTGCAGGCGCGTGCGCGGCACCACCTTCGACAGCATGGCGCGATTCACCAGCCATTCCGGCTGCGGATAGCTGCCGACCACCGTGGTCGGCAGGAGATGCGTTGGCATGGGCATGGGATTCTCCTTCTTATTGTTATAGAGCGCGGCTCTCAGGCCGCGCGCGTTGCCGTGGCCGATCCCTCGTCCTTGACGGGATTGCGCAGGATGCCGATGCCGGAGATTTCGATCTCCACGACGTCGCCACCCTTCATCCACAGCGGCGGCGTGCGATAGGCGCCGACGCCGCCGGTCGTTCCGGTGACGATGACATCGCCGGGCGCAAGCTCGGTGAACGTCGAGCAGTAAGCAATCAAGGCCTGCACGTCGAAAACGAGATCTGAGATCGGGGCCTTCTGCACCTCGACACCGTTGAGCCGGGTGATCAGCGTCTGCTTGGTCACGTCGGTCAATTCGTCGGTCGTCACCATCCAGGGCCCGAAGCCGCCGGTGCCGGCAAAGTTCTTGCCCGGCGCGAATTGCGAGGTGTGGCGCTGCCAGTCGCGGATGCTGCCGTCATTGTAGCAGGCATAGCCGGCGACATGGCTGAGCGCAGCCTCGCGCGAGATGCGGCGACCGGCCTTGCCGATGATAACGGCCATCTCGCCCTCATAGTCGAAACGCTCCGATTCCAGCGGCCGGATCATCGGCTGGCCATGGCCGACCTGGCTGTTGGCGAAGCGGGTGAAGATCATCGGATGCGCCGGCGTCGGATGGCCGCTCTCAGCCAGATGCGTGGCGTAGTTGACGCCGATGCAGAAGATCTTGTCGGGATCGGGTACTGTCGGCAGCAGGGCGACATCCTGCAGCGCGTAGTCGGGCTTCTCGCCGGCGAGTTTCTTGAGCTCGTCGAGCGATCCCTTCGCAAGCAGCGCCTTCAGCGTCGGATAGGCCTTCAGGCGCTTGCCGGCATCGATGACGCCCTTGTCGGTGACGACGCCATAGCTCGCGGTGCCGGCGATCGTGAAGCTTGCAACTTTCATCAGTCAAACACTCTCTTCGATGGAGGAAACATAGTCGTTGATCGGAAGCGCGATCTCGCCGTTGCGGATCGGAACGCATTGCGGCGGGAAATCCTGGCGGAAGCGGGCGCCGGCCGCCTCGGCAGCGCCAAGGAAACGTTCGAGATGGTCCATGGCGCCGGTCGGGAGATCGTGCAGCACCATCAGCGTCCAAGGCTGCCGGTTGCACTGGTCGAGTGCGCGCTCGGCCCAGCCGTCGGGGTCGTCCCAGTCGCGCGGAATCGCATTCCAGAGCACGCAGCTGTGCCTGTTTCGGGCGAGATAGTCCACGACAGAGGGTTTCAACAACCGCGCATCCAGATTGCCGCCGCCACCGAACGGCCGGAACCAGCGCTGCGGATGCGTGAGATCGGAGATCGCTTTTTGAGTTCGGCCGATTTCACTCTCTGCCGTCCCGCGATCCGCCTGCTCGCCGAGCGGAATGGTGTGCGTAAACGTGTGATTGCCGATCCAGTGCCCCTCCCCGTGCGCACGCACCGCAAGGCCGCGCCGCACGGGGTCAGCGAGCTTCTCGCCGATGACGAAGAAGGTGGTCTTGATGCCGCGCTCGGCGAGAATGTCGAGCACACGCGGCGTCACCTCCGTATCGGGGCCGTTGTCGAATGTCAGGGTCAAATCGTACACGCTGGTACCTCAGGTCGCCGGCTGCATCGCGCCCGACGCGATGTCGTCGTTGGCCTGGCCGGCCCGCGTGCCGGTCTGCCAGATCGCCGCCTTGCGCTCGATCCAGCGGATCGCGGCGTTGAAGGCAATGGCGAGGAACAGCACGAGCAGCACGCCCGCGAACACGTGCGGACTATCGAGAATCGTGCGGTAGCGCGAGATCAGATAGCCGATGCCGGCCGACGAGATCAGCATCTCTGAGACGACGACGCCGACAATGACCAGCGCGCCGCCGACACGCAGGCCCGACAGCACCGTCGGAATCGCCGCCGGGATGATGACGCGAACCAGCCGCTGGCTCAGCCTCGCGCCCATGCTGCGCGCGGCGAGCAGGAGCTGCGGGTCGATGGTCTGAATGCCGGCGGCGGTGGCGAGCATTGTCGGCAGGAAGCCATAGATCGAGGCGAACGCGATCTTCGATTCCGAACCGATGCCGAGCCATACCGTGAAGACGGGATAGAGGATCACGAGCGGCACCGCATACAGGCTCGATACCATCGGCATGATCAGGACGCGCGGACGCGGCAGGCTGCCGACGATCGCGCCGAGCAGGATGCCGCCGCCGCAGGCGAATGCCATGGAGACCACGACCTCGTAGAGCGTCACCGCGAGCGCATGACCGTATTCGGCAGCATCGGTCCATCCGGCGATCAGCGTCGACGACAGCGACGGCAGGAACAGCTCGGGAATGAGCCCGGTGCGCGGCAGCAGCTCCCACAGCGCAATCAGCCCGATCACGATCAGATATCGCAATGTTTTGGCGCTCATATCCGCCTCACGCCGATTTGCGGATGTGCCGCCAGATGCGGTCGCGCAGCGCACCAAAGGCGTCGCCGCTCAACATCTCGTAGGTGCGGGGCCGCGGCAGCTGGACCTGGAGATGGTCGACGATGCGGCCGGGCCGCGCCGACATCACGATCACCTCGTCGGCGAGATAGACGGCTTCGGTGAGGCTGTGCGTGACGAAGACGACTGTCTTGCCGGTCGCCGCCCATATCCGCAGCAGCTCGTCGCCCATGGTCATGCGCGTCTGCTCGTCGAGGGCAGCGAACGGCTCGTCCATCAGCAGCACCGGCGGATCCTGCACCAGCCCGCGCGCGATCGAGACACGCTGCTTCATGCCGCCGGAGAGTTCGTGCGGATGACGCCTGCCGAAGCCATCGAGGCCGACCAGCTTCAGCGCGTCCTGCGCCTTGGCGCGGCGCTCGGCCTTGGGCACACCCCGCAGCGCCAGCGGAAACTCGACATTGTCCTCCGCCGTCAGCCACGGGAACAAGCTCGCTTCCTGGAACACCACGCCGACCCTGTCGGGGTCGGGCTGAAGAATCGGCGCGCCGCTGATGGTGATCGTGCCGGAGGTCTGCTGGCGCAGGCCCGCCATCATCATCAGAAGGGTCGACTTGCCGCAACCGCTCGGCCCCACCAGCACGACGAAACGGCCTGGCTTGACCTCTAGCGAGACATCCTCCAGCGCAATGACGTCCTGCGACCGGGTCTTGAAGACCTGGCCGACATTCTTCACCTCGATCGCGCCGGCCCGCGCGGCGGGCTTCAACGGGGTCACGTTCGCCAATGGCTGCATCGCGTTTCCACCCATCTGACAAGTTCGTTGAAGGTCATGGCGATCGCGGCCACCATCACGACACCGGCGAGGAGCTGCTTCATCTGGAAGTTCTCGCCCCAGGTCGCGATCTGGTGACCGATGCCGTCACGCGAGGCGTACATCTCGGCCAAAATCACGCCGGTGAGGTTGAAGATCATGGAGATCCGCAACGCCTCCAGCAGCACCGGCAGCATGCTCGGCAGATAGACCCGGAACGCCGTCTGCCATGGCGTTGCGCCATAGGAGCGCGCCACCGTCAAGTGCTCGACCTTGACCGACTCCACCGCCGTGGTGGTCGACATAATCACGATAAAGATCGTCGAGAAGAAGCCGAAGCCGACCTTCTGGGCGAAGCCGACGCCGAACACCAGGATGAACATCGGCAGGAAGATCGACTTCGGGATGCTGAAGGCGAAGAACAAAAGCGGCTTGGCCACGTCCGCGAAGTAGCGGTTCTCCGCGACCAGGAAGCCGATCACCGCACCGAAGGGCACGGCCAGCGCGAATGCGGCCAGCACCTCGGTCGCAGTCACCACCAGATCCTTCTGCACCGCCGCGCGCTGCAGGAGATCGCCGAGTGTCACAAAGGTGTCGGACGCCGACGGCAGCAGTCGCGGATTGACGATGCCGGTGCGCGACAGCACCTCCCACAGTGCCAGGACCGCGATGATGATCGCGATCCGCGCAAGGTTTATGACGAACGTGCTTTGCATCGTGACTACTTGGTCGGAACCGGCTTGAACTTGGCCGAGATCACGTCCTCGACCGGAACGATGTCCTTGAGCCCGCCGAGCTTGGCGAGATCGAGCGAGAGCTGCACGGCCGCATTGACGTTGGCCGCGCCCATGTCGCCGCTTGTCTCGAGCTTCATGATGGTGTTGTCGTATTCGAGGCCCGCGATCTCCGGCGGCATTTCATAGAGCTCGGCGATCAGCTTGACCGTGACGTCGCGGTTGGCCCGCATGAACGCGACCGCGCCGTAGAGGGCGTTCACCGCCTTCTGCACCATCTGGGGCTTGGCCTCGGCGAATTTGTCGAGCACGATCCAGCCCGCGGTGAGGTTCGGCGGAACCGCGGTCGCGTAATCGAGGATGGTCTTGGCCTCGCCGGACTTCGAGATCTGGAAGCTCAGTGGCGAATAGACCACGGCCGCCTCGACATTGCCGGCCAGCAGGTTCGGCACCAAGCCACCGCCGCCGACGGGAACGCGCGTAAAATCGATCTTCTTGTCCTGGATGGTCCACAGCGCGAGCAGGTCGGAGCCGGAGCCGGCCGCGGTGATCGCCACCTTCTTGCCGTTGAGGTCCTTGACGTCGAGCGTCGACTTGGTCGGGACCATCAACTGCCAGCCGAAATTGCCCATCGCGGCATTGGCCACGATCCGTGACATCACGCCCTTTTTGCGTCCGGCGGAGACCAGCGACGGCGGATCGAGAATGATGTCGGCCGCGCCCGCAGCCATGCCTTCGAACGTCTCCGCGCCGCTGCGGTAGATCGTGAGCTCGGCCTGGATGCCCTCCTTCTCGAACAGTTTCTGCCGCACCGCCGTCTCGGCGATCGTCGTCGGCCAATAGGTTTTCGTGGGCAGGCCGACGCGGATGGTGTCGGCGGCGCTCGCAGGCCCCGCCAGAATTGCGGCGGCGATCAGCGACATCAGCGCGTGATTGATCTTCATTATTGGCTTCCTCCCGGTCTCTGTTTTTTGTGTGCCGGATTTTTCCGGATCGTCAGGTCGTACGGCTCACCTCCGCAATGCGAGAGGCGGCGAGCTCGACGAATTCTTTGGTGGTGCCGAAGTGCTTTGACAAGGCGCGAACTGCCGCATCCGCATCGCGCCGGATCACGGCGGCGACGATCGCCTTGTGTTCGGCTTCGACGTTGCGTGGCTTGCCACCGACCTCGCGCCGGATCGAGAGGCGGCGATATCGCTCGCTCTGCTCATGCAGCACATCGCGGAAGCCGAGCAGCCATGGCGAGCCGCACGCGTTGACCAACGCACGATGGAAGATGCGGTGACGGACCACCCACTCCTCGTAGTGCACGGTCGGATCGTCGGGATAGCGATGGGGAACGGCCTTCAAATCCGCCCAGGCGGATTTCACCGATGCGAGCCAAGCCTCATCGCCCCGCTCGATCGAGCGACGGAGCGCAAGCCCCTCGATGTCGATCCGGGTCTGCGTCACGTCGGCAAGATCGGCGAGCGACACCGGGCTCACGCGAAAGCCACGCTGGTCCGACGCCTGCACGAGCCCGTCCGCGACAAGTCGCGACAGCGCCTCGCGCACGGCGGCGAGGCTCACGGAAAACTGTTTGGCGAGCCCCGCGATATGCAGCTTCTGGCCCGGAGGCAGCCGCGTCGCCAGGATGTCGGCGCGCAGACGTTCATGCAGCGCCGACGTCAGGCTGCGCGGACCATCCCCGGGGCTTCCGGACAACTGGAACTGAAGCGGACCCATGGCCGGATGATTGCAAGGCGGCGGCCGCGGGTCAACAGAAAATCGAAAATCGATTTTTTCTAGCTTAGGTTACGCCGCGCCTTGCCTAACGTCCCGGGAATGCACGGCCCTGGACGGCGCCACGTCGAGACGAACAGCGACGCCCTCAAAATCCGGGCTTGGCGCCGGGTAGAGCTTCATGACGAGCGGATCATGGCCGGGAACGATGTGGTCCGCGTCCGGCGCTGCGGCTCGCAGCTTGTCAAAGCCCACCAGCATGTCACCGACATGAAATGCCGTCGTGAACGGACGCTCGCTCGTCATGTTCTCGTAGAAATGACTGACGTCGGAGGCGAGCACGACCGGGCCGCGGCGCGTGTTGACGCGGACGAACTGAAGACCGGCGGAGTGCCCGCCGGCCGCGTGGACCGTCAGTCCGGGCGCGATCTCGGCGTCGCCGTCGTAGAACAGCACCCGTCGGGCATAGTTCAGCCGCACGATCCCGCAGACGTCCTCGACCTCGAAGGAATGCGACAGCCTCGGATACTGCATATAGCGCCCGGTGGCGTATGCGAGCTCGCGCTCCTGGAGATGAAACCGCGCATTGGGAAACCGGTCGAAATTGCCGGCGTGATCGTAGTGCAGATGCGTGAGGATCACATCCTTGACGTCGGCCACGTCGATATCGAACGCGGCAAGCGTCTCCACCGGGCAGCGCAGGAATGTTCGCCTGCGCTGCTTTGCGATTTCGGCGTTGAACCCGGTGTCGATGACGAAAGTGCGGCCGCCTCCCCTCGCCAGCCACATGAAATAGTCCATCGGCATCGGCCCGTCATGCGGGTCTCCGCCGATGAAGTGCTCGCTCCGCTGGGCATCCCGCGTTGCATAGCGGATGGCGAAGAGCTCGTATTCCGGGTCAGCCATGGAGCTTCCAATCAAACGGGCTCAGGACCCCGCGTCGACCTCGTTGAAGGCCTCGCGCGCGTTGCGGAAGGCGTCGATACCGGCGGGCACGCCGCAATAGACCGCGACCTGGAGCAGGATCTCCTTGATCTCCTCCTTGGTCAGCCCGTTCTTCAGGGCGCCCTTGACGTGCAGCTTCAATTCGTGCGGGCGGTTCAGTGCGCCCAGCATCGCCAGGTTGACGATCGAGCGCGTGCGGCGGTCGACGCCGGGCCGCGTCCACAGCGCGCCCCAGCAGAATTCGGTCGACCACTCCGCCATCGTGCGCGTGAACTCGTCGGCACCGGCGATCGACTTGTTGACGTAGTCTTCACCGAGCACCTCTTTACGAACTTTGAGGCCCTTTTCGAACAGTTCGGTCTTGCTCATGATCGTCCCTTTCCGGTCTTGAGAGATTCTAGTTGGAAATTGTTTGGCGCGACGCCGATGGTGGCCGCAGTGATTGCAGCAGCGCGGCGACGTCGTCCGCCGCGTCGAGCCGCCAGACTGCATCGATGACGCGGTCTGCATCCCAATCGCTTCGACCGGTCCTCACGCCTTCGCGCAGCTTCTCTTCAATCTCGCGGTCTGAAAGTGGCGCAGCCTGGCTGCCGCGCGGCGACGTCACGGTCTCTGTGAGAATTTCACCAGACGACAGGCGCAAGCTGACGCGCGCAGCGCCATCGGGCATCTGAGCATCCAGCTCCGCCCTCACCTTCTGCCGCAGCCGCGCGATATCGGGCCGGACCACGGTCTCCTGCGCGAACTCGGCCACACCGGCCGCGCCGAGCAGCAGTCCGCAAGCCGCGCAATGATGGATGCTGACGCGCGCATCGCGCTCGTTGTTCACGGGGCGATCACCGCGCGCGAGTAGCAGTGCCGAGCCCTGCACTGTCACCGACTCGACCTGCTCAACGCTTCGGCCAATTCGTTCGCGCAACAGCAGGCAGGCGTCGATGACCGAATGGAACACGATGCCGGCGGGATAGGGCTTGTAGGTGTTCTTCGCGATCTCCCAGGTCTTGCCGAGGCCATCGAGCATGTGGGCGAGATCCGGCTCATCCCCCATGGTACGCGCCCAGCCGAGCGGACCTTCGATGGCGCGGGGCGCAGCCTCATAGCCCTGCTGCGCGAGTAGCGCGGCGAACAACCCGTTACGTGCGGCATTGCCCACGCTGACATTCTTGGCGGCGCTTGGCAGATTCTCGACATTGCCGGCCGACTGGCTCGCCGCAAGTCCGATCGCATTCGCAATCCCTTCCGCCGGCAGCCCCAATAGCTTCGCGCACGCCGCCGCAGCGCCAAAAATCCCGCAGGTCGAAGTGATGTGCCAGCCGCGGGCATAATGACGCGGCGAGACTGCATTGCCGATGCGGCACTCCACATCCACGCCAAGGATGAACGCGGTCAGCACCTCGCGCCCCGTCAGCTTGCGCGTCTCTGCCAGCGCCAATATCGGCGCGGCGACCGGCGCGGCCGGATGGATGATCGTTTCAGGGTGCGTGTCGTCGAAGTCGAGCAGATTCGCCGAGATGGCATTGAGAAACGACGCGCACAGCGCGTCCATGGACTGCGAATGGCCGATGATTGTCGATGTCGCGGCGCCGCTGAACGGCGACAGCGTGCGCATCGCGGCCGTGACCACCGGATCGCGTGCGGAGCCAAGCGCGGTCGCAAAGAAATTGAGGATCGATCGCTTCGCCTCAGGGCTCTGCGCCTCCACGTCCGCCCACGACGAGGACGCGACGAAATCGGCGAGCGTCTTGCTCACACTCGGAATTGAAGCTTGCGGCACGCGGGGCGTCTTCCTCGTTTTCCCGGACCATATGACGATCCGCGGCAAACTGTCGACCCCAAATGTTATGCTTGACAGCTTGTCTGACAATCATAACAATCCGGCTCGTTGGCGCGGGATCCCGCTGCCACGACGACGGCGGCCGAGAAGGCCGGCCGGCGAAAGCGTTTGACCAACGAGATCAAGAAGGCGCGCCCGTCACGGGATCGCGCAACAGGGAGTAGACGATGGCGGGAGAGATTCTCGGCGTAATCGGCACGGGCCGCATGGGCGGCCCCATGGCGGGACGATTGATCGACGCGGGCTACTCGCTCGTCATATATGACACGCAGACTGAAGCGACCCAGCCCCTGGTCAAGCGCGGCGCCCAGCTCGGCAAATCGCCGGCCGACGTCGCCTCGCGCGCCGACATCGTGCTCGCCAGCTTGCCGACGCCCGACATCGTCAAGGCGGTCACGCTCGGACAAGATGGCATCAGCAGCGGCAGCCGCGCAAAGATCGTCATTGATCTCTCGACCTCGGGTCCCGGCGCCGCGAAGATCGTCGCGGAAGGCCTGAAGGCCAAAGGCATGACGCTAGTCGATGCGCCCGTGAGCGGCGGCATCAAGGGCGCCGTCAACGGCACACTGGCCGTGATGGTGTCCTGCCCGCAGACGACCTACGAGACCGTGCAGCCGATCCTGAAGAATTTCGGCAAGCTGTTCTACACCGGCGACAAGCCCGGCGTGGCGCAGACGGCCAAGCTCGCCAACAATCTGATGGCGGCGGCAGCGCTGGTGATCACGTCCGAAGCCGTCGCGATGGGCGTCAAGGGCGGCGTCAACGCCAAGGTGCTGATCGACATCATCAACGCCAGCAGCGGCCGCAACAGTGCGTCCGAAGACAAATTCCCCCGCGCGGTGCTGCCGGGCACGTTCGATTTCGGCTTCGCCACCGGCCTCTCCTACAAGGACGTCCGTCTCTGCGTCGACGAGGCCGAGGCGATGGGCGTGCCGATGGTCTGCGGCGCGGTGGTGCGGCAGATGCTCGCGATCACCAACGCCAAATACGGCGCGTCATCAGACTTCACCTCGATCGCCAAGGTGCTCGAGGAGTGGGCCGGGGTCGAGATGCGCGGCTGATCACGCAAGCCTTCAGGGAGAGCGATTGCGATGACGATCGGCCCGACCGGATCAGGTAAAGTTTCGCCCGCGCGCCAGATGGCGCGGAGCGTGCTTGCGCTTGATCTTGGAGATTTCGGGCCGGAGGTCATCGTCAAGGCAAAGCTCTGCCTGCTGGACTTCTTGTCCTGCGCCTTCGAGGCGGGCCAGCATCCCTGGAGCCGTCAGGCGGTTGCGATCGCGCAGGCCGGCGGCGACGCAACGATCATCGGCACCTCGCAAACCTCATCAGCGGCCGACGCCGCCTTTGCCAATGCGGTGATGGGGCACGGCCTCGTCCGCGAGGACATGCATGCGGCCAGCATCGCGCACCACGGCGTCGTGATCTGGCCGACGCTGCTCGCGCTGTCGGAGCAGACGCCGCTGCACGGAGCCAGACTGCTCTCGGCCGCCATCATCGGCTATGAGACCGGCGCCCGGATCGGCCGCGCGCTACTGACGTCCGACCTCGCACGCCTCTATCGCCCGACGGGGCTGGTCGCACCTCCGGGCGCGGCGCTCGCGGGAAGCTTTGCGCTCGGCCTGTCCGAGGACCAGGCAACCAGCGCCATCGCGATCGCGGCCAATACATCCAGCGGGCTGAACGAGTGGCCGCATGCCGGCGGCTCCGACATGTATTTTCATCCGGGCTTTGCGGCCAGCAACGCGATCAAGGCGATCGGTCTTGCCGCGGCCGGCGCGTTCGGCTCGGAAACCATACTGGAGGGCGAAGCCGGTCTGTTCGCCGCCTATCGCCGCCAGGCCGCGCCCGACAGCATCACGCTCTTCCCGGATGGCGAGAGCGAGATCATGGCCGTCTACAACAAGCCGGTCCCGGCCTGCAATTTCGCGCAGACCGCGGCCCAAGCAGCGCTTCGCGTCTCGCACGAGCTCGCCAGCACTGAGGAGATCGACCGCGTCATCATTCGCGCACCCGATGCCGCCGTTCGCTATCCCGGCTGCGACTCCATGGGGCCCTATCGCAACGCGCTTCAGGCTAAGATGAGCATTCCCTTCAGCGTCGCTGCGACGCTGGTGCGGGGCGAGATCGAGGAAGAGAACTACTCCGAACTCGATGATGCCGACATCATCCGCCTGGTCGCGGTCACCGATCTCAGGGCAGATCCCGGCTTCACCGCCGCCTTCCCCGGCAAGCAGGGCGCGGAGGTGACCGTGCATCTCCGCAGCGGCAGGACGATCCGGCACGCTTTGCCCGACGTCATCGCCGCAACGCCTTCAGATATTCGTGCGCGCTTCCGCGCCGCCGCAACCAGCGTCCTCGGCGAGGACCGCGCACACCGGCTCGAGCAACTCATCGACGGCTGCGAGCAGCTCGGCAATGCCGGCGACATCGCAGCGCTGTGTCGTCTGGATGCGCAGGAACGAGTTTTGCGATCGGCATCATAAGAAATGCCAAACAATACGGGGGAAACATGGTCGACCGGGAGACCAGCCTAGCAGCGCCGACGGCGCACAATCGCCAGTCAGCCGGCGCTCGCGCCGCGCGGAGGCGAGGCTGATGGAAGGCTTCTTTCAAGCGCTCGCTGCGGGCCTTTTGATCGGCGCCGTCTACGGCCTGATGTGCGTCGGGCTCGGCCTGATCTTCGGCGTCATGCGCGTCATCAACTTCGCCCATGGCGATTTCATGATGCTCGGCATGTATGCCGCCTTCTATCTCTTCACCGCCGCCGGCATCCAGGCGCTTTTCGGCAACACGGTGGGGCCGTTCGTCGCCATCCTGCTGGCTGGCCCCGTGCTCGCCGTGTTCGGCTATTTCGTCCATCTGGCCCTGATCTCGCGCGTCTCGGGCACGCGCACCGCCTCGCTGGAAGGCGAAGGCCATTACGCCCAGCTCATCCTCACGCTCGGCATCGCGCTGATCCTGCAGAACGGCGGCCTGATCGTGTTCGGATCGGTGCTGGCCTCGATCCGTACGCCGCTGTCGAGCTCGGCCTGGGAGTTCGTCCCCTTCTTCGACATCAGCATCTTCCTCAACAAGGCGCGCAGCATCGACGCGATCGTTTCGCTGGCGATCATGATTCTGCTTTCGCTGCTGATCACGCGGACCCGGATCGGCAAGTCGCTGCGTGCCGCCGCCGACAATCCGACCGCAGCGACCTATATGGGCATCGACGTCGACCGCGCGCATCGCACCGCCTTCGCGCTCGGCTGCGGCATCACCGCGATTGCCGGCGGCCTGCTCGCGACCAACTATCCGTTCCACCCCTTCGTCGGCCTCGAATACGTGATCGTCATGTATGCCGGCGTCGTGCTCGGCGGCATGGGCAGCATCATCGGCGCCTTCTGGGGCGGCATGACGATCGGTCTCGTGCAGCAGATGTCCACGCTGATCCTGCCGACGCAATTGCAGAATGCCGCGATCTTCGCCGTCTTCCTCCTCATCATCTTCTTCCGTCCGCAAGGTTTCTTCGGGCGCATGGTCGAGAGGACGTGACCATGCTCCGGATGCGTTCACTGCTGCCTCCCCTGCTCTTCACGCTCGCTTACGCCGGGATCTCACTCGGCGTCACCAACTCCTACTACCAGCTCATCCTGACGCTGGTGCCGGTGTGGGCGGTGTTCGGCCTGTCCTGGAACCTGCTCAGCGGCTACACCGGGCTGATCTCGTTCGGCCACGCCGCCTTCTTCGGCATCGGCGCCTATGCGACCGCGCTCGGGCAGATCTATTTTGACATCTCCCCCTGGCTGCTGATCCCGGTCGCCGCCATGCTCGGCGGCATCGCCGGGCTGCTGATCGGATTTCCGACCTTCCGCCTACAGGGCCACTACTTTGCACTCGCGATGCTCGCCTACCCGCTCGCCATTCTCTACGTGTTCGAGTGGCTCGGCTTCCAGGAGGTCACGCTTCCGATCAAGCGCGACGCGCCGATCGCCTATATGCAGTTCTCCGATCCCCACATCTACACGCTGCTGGGGCTTGCGATCATGCTTGCCACCATCGTGCTGACGCAGGTGATCGAGCGATCGCGCTTCGGCATGGCGCTGCTCGCGATCAAGCAGAACGAGGCTGCGGCAGAAGCCGCCGGAATCAACACGCTGGCCTGGAAGCTGCGCGCGATCACGCTGAGCGGCGCAATCGCCGCGGCTATCGGCGGGTTCTATGTGCAGGTGCTGCTGGTCGTGACCCCGCAATCGGTGTTCGGCATGCTGGTATCGGCGCAGGCGCTCACGGTCGCGATGTTCGGCGGCGTCGGCACGGTCTGGGGGCCGGTCATCGGCTCCGTGATCCTGATCCCACTCGCCGAGATCCTGCACGCCGAGGCCGGTGCACGCATCCCCGGCATTCAGGGCGTCATCTTCGGCCTTGCTATCGTCTGCGTCATCTTGCTCGCGCCGGAAGGCCTGTTCTGGAAACTGCGCGATCTCCTGCGCAAGCGAAATGCATCCAAGGCCACGGCGAGCGTGACTCCGGAAACGGCCGTCGCCAACGTCACGGCGCTGAAGCCCGCCGCGCGGCAGCGTGCGGCCACCGGCGAGGTGATGCTCGAGGTTCGCAACCTCTCGCGTTCCTTTGGCGGACTCAAAGCCGTTCAGGACGTCAGCTTCAAGCTGCACAAGAACGAGATCCTCGGCATCATCGGCCCGAACGGCGCCGGCAAGACCACGCTGTTCAACCTCCTCAACGGTTTCCTGAAGCCGAGCCAGGGCGAGGTGCTGATCGACGGCCGCAACATGTCCGGCCAGCGGCCGCACGTGATCTGCGAGGCCGGCATCGGACGCACCTTCCAGGTGATGCGGCCATTCCTGCGCATGTCGATCCTCGACAATGTCGTGGTGGGAGCCTATGTGCGCGCCCGGTCCGATGCGGAGGCACGCAAGCTTGCCGCCGACGCGGTCGCTCGCGTCGGGCTCTCCGCCGTAGCCAACCGTGTCGCCGGCGAACTCTCGACCAAGGAGCTGCGGCTGATGGAGCTCGCCCGCGCGATCGCCGGCCAGCCCCGCATCCTGCTGCTCGATGAGACGCTCGCGGGCCTCGGCCACGGCGAAGCGGACGAGGTCGTCGCCGTGATCCAGCAGCTCGCACGCGACGGCATGACCATCGCCATCATCGAGCACACCATGCAGGCGATGGTCCGCCTGGTCGACAGATTCCTCGTGCTCGACCACGGCGCCGTCATCACCGAGGGCCTGCCGGAAGTGGTGACGCGCGACAACCGCGTGATCGAGGCCTATCTCGGCAAGAAGTGGGTGGGCCATGCTGCGAATTGAGGGATTGAGCGCGGGCTATTCGGCCAAACCCGTCCTGAACGACGTGTCGATCAATGTCGGCGCGGGCCAGTTCGTCGCGATCGTCGGGCCTAACGGCGCCGGCAAGACGACGCTGTTCAAGACGATCTCCGGCATCGTGAAGCCGAGCGGCGGGGGAATTACGTTCGACGGCGTCGACCTCCTTGCCGTGCCGCCGCCGCAGCGCGCCCATCTCGGCATCGCCCATGTCCCCGAGGGCCGCCAGGTGTTCCCGTCGCTGACGGTGATGGAGAACCTCGAAATGGGCGCGATGACCGAAAGCGGCCGGCGCGACTGGCAAACCAACATCGAGCGCATCTTCGAATGGCTGCCGGTGCTGAAGGAGCGCCGCAACCAGTTCGCCGGCACGATGTCCGGCGGCCAGCAGCAGATGCTCGCGATCGGCCGGGGCCTCGCCTCCTCGCCGAAGCTGCTGATGCTGGACGAGCCCTCGATGGGTCTCGCGCCGTCGACGGCGGACTTCATCTTCGAGCGGCTGATCGATATCCGGCGTCAATCCGGGCTAACCATGCTGCTGGTCGAGCAGCGCGTGGCGGAGGCGCTGGAATCCGCCGACCACGGCTATGTCCTGGAGGCGGGACACGTCGTGCTCGAAGGCAACAACGACACGCTGCGCGCCGATGATCGCGTGCGCAAAGCCTACCTCGGCATGTGACGAACAAAAAACAAAGAGCAGGGAGACAACAAATGAACAAGACATCGAAGGGCAGGATATCAAAAGGACTGACGCGCCGGACCGTGCTGTCGGGCGCCGCAGCCGTCGGCCTCGCTGGCGTGGCACGTGCGCAGGCGCCGGCCGAGGTCAAGGTCGGACTAATCGTCCCTCTGTCGGGTATCTACACCCGCCCCGGCCAGGTGATGAAAATGGGCGCCGAGATGGGCATCGAGCACATCAACGCGCAAGGAGGCATCAAGGCGCTCGGCGGCGCCAAGCTGAAGCTGGTGGTGATCGACTGCGGCGACACCACCGAGAAGGCCAAGAACGCGGCGCAGCGCATGGTGGCGCAGGAGCCCGATCTCGTCGCCGCCACCGGCTCTTATCTCTCGTCCTTCACCCTCGCCGTCACCGAGGTGACCGAGCGCGCCGAACTTCCGGTGTTGACGCTGTCCTATTCGGACCTGCTGACCGACCGCGGCTTCAAATACATCTTCCAGACCGCCGCGACCGCGAGCCGCCAGTCCGAGCTCGGCCTGCCGACGCTGATGAAGCTCGCCGAGAACGCGTCGGGCAAGAAGCCGAAGACCGTGGCGATGCTGATGGACAACACCGCGACATCCGTCGCCACCGCCAAGGCACTCAAGGAAAAGCTGCTCGCACAGGAAGGCCTCCAGCTCGTTGTCGAGGAAGTCTGGACACCGCCGCTGTCGGATGCCACCCCGCTGATCCAGAAGGTCCGCTCGGCCAAGCCCGATTTGCTCCTGTTCATGCCGAATGCAGTGTCGGACGCCAAGCTCGGGCTGGAGAAGATCAGTGAGTTCGGTCTCGGCCAGGGCAAGATCCCGACGGTGTCCTTCAGCATCACCATCGCCGAGCCCGACATGCTGCAGAGCGTGAGCCCGGAAACCGTGCAGGGCATCATGACCATCGTCGCCAACTGGGGCTCGAAGGGTCACGAGGCCCTGATCGCCGAGCTCAAGGCCAAATACAAGGAACCCTGGATGACGCAGAACGTCATCTCGACCTACGGCGACATGTGGCTGATGAAGGAAGCGCTGGAGAAGGCCGGCAAGGCCGACCGCAATTCGGTCGCACAGGCGTTCCGCATCATGGATGCCGGCCCGTCGAAATACTATCCGGGCGGCCAGCTCAAATTCGACGAGAAGGGCCGCCGCCTCGGCGCCGGCGTCGTCATCGTCCAATGGCAATCGGGCGTGCCTGTCACCGTCTATCCGCCCGAACTCGCGCAGGCGCAGCCGTTCTGGCCGAAGAAATCATAAAGCGTCGCGAGATTTTTCAGGGAGGAGAATTGTCATGACTGCAAAGAGCAAAATCACGATCTCGCGGCGAACATTGCTTGCCGGTGCCTCCGGCACGCTGATCGCATCCCGCGCCTGGGCACAGCAACCTTCCGAGGTGAAGGTCGGCCTGCTGGTTCCGATCTCCGGCCTCTACGCGCGACCGGGAACGGTGATGCGTGAGGGCGCCGAGATGGCGGTCGACCACATCAACGCGCAAGGCGGCATCAAGGCGCTCGGCGGCGCCAAGCTGAAGCTGGTCGTGCTCGATTCCGGCGACACCACGGAAAAGGCCAAGAACGCCGCCCAGCGCATGGTCGCGCAGGAGACCGATCTGGTCGCGGCCAGCGGCGCATACCTGTCCTCGTTCACCCTCGCGGTGACCGAAGTCACCGAGCGCGCCAACCTGCCCGTCCTCACCCTCTCCTATTCCGACCTGATCACCGACCGCGGCTTCAAATACGTGTTCCAGACCGCGGCCACCGCAGGTTCGCAGGCACGGCAGGCGTTGCCCCAGATCATCAAGCTGGCGGAGACGGCCTCAGGCAAGCGGCCGAAGACGGTCGCGATCCTGACCGACAACACGGGGGCCTCGATCGCCTCCGCAAAGGCGATGCGCGAGGGCCTGCTGGCGGACAACCAGTTGCAGTTGATCGTCGACGAGACGTTCACGCCGCCGCTGGCTGATGCGACGTCGCTGGTGCAGAAAATCCGTTCGGCGAAACCCGATCTGCTGTTCTTCCTGCCGACGGTGATCTCGGACGCGAAGCTGCTGCTCGAGAAAATGAACGAGTTCGGCCTCGGCCAGGGCAAGATTCCGACCATCTCGTTCGGCATCGCGATCGCCGAGCCCGACATGCTGCAAACCGTCAGCCCCGAACTGCTCCAGGGCGTGCTGACCTGCGTCGCAAGCTGGGGCGCCAAGGGCCACGAGGCGCTGATCGCGGAATTGAAGACCCGCTACAAGGAGCCGTGGATGACGCAGAACGCGATCTCCACCTATGGCGACATGTGGGTGATCAAGGACGCGCTCGAGAAGGCCGGCAAGGCCGACCGCGTCGCCGTCGGCGAGGCGCTGCGCACCATGGATGCCGGCCCCTCGAAATACTATCCGCTGGGCGAGATCAAGTTCGACGAGAAGGGCCGCCGCGTCGGCGCCGGCATGACCATCGTGCAGTGGCAGTCCGGCGTGCCGGTGACGGTGTTCCCGCCCCAGCTCGCGCTGGCGCAGCCGTTCTGGCCCAAAAACTGACCTGAGAACTGACAACGCCCGAACGAGAAACGGAGAACAACATGGACAAGGCGACTTACGAACGCGGCCTCGAAATCCGCAAGAGCGTGCTCGGCAACGAGTTCGTCGACAAGGCGATCGCATCCGCGGACGAGTTCAACCGTCCGATGCAGGACCTCACCACGGAGTATTGCTGGGGTTATGTCTGGGGCCGCGACGGCCTGACGCGCAAGACGCGCAGCTTCCTCAATCTGGCGATGCTCTGTGCGCTCAACCGCCCGCACGAGCTGAAGACGCATGTCCGGGGCGCGCTCGCCAACGGCGCCACCAAGGAGGAGATCCGCGAGGTGTTCATGCAGGTCGCGATCTATTGCGGCGTGCCGGCCGGCGTGGATGCGTTCCGGAACGCGAAGGAAGTCTTCGCCGAGCTCGACAAGAAATAGCGGAGCGTGACGACGATGAAGGGCAAATGGGCACTCGTGACCGGCGCGACCGCAGGCCTTGGCCTCGCCGTCGCCGAAGGCCTTGCCGGCGCGGGCGCCAATATCGCCCTTCATGATCTCGTGGCGCCGAAGCAGGCCGCGGATGACCTCCGCGCCCGCTTCGGCGTCGAGGTCGTCTCGGCCGGCGCCGATCTCGCCCAGCGCGAGGCGATTGAGGCCATGATGGCAGATCTGCTCGCCCGCGGCGGTGCCATCGATATCCTCGTCAACAACGCCGTGGTCAGGCATTTCTCCGCGATCGAGCAGTTTCCGCCCGATCGCTGGGAGCAGGCGCTGGCCGTCAACCTGTCGGCGCCGTTCCATTTGATCCGCCTGGCGCTGCCGGCGATGAAGCAGCGTGGCTGGGGGCGGATCATCAACATGGGCTCGATCTATTCGAGCCGCGCGGTCGAGGACCGCATCGACTACGTCACCACCAAGACTGCGATCTTGGGCATGACCCGCGCGGTGGCGATCGAGACGGCGCGGAGCGGCATCACCTGCAACACGCTCTGCCCGGGCACGCTCCCAACGCCCGCGATCCTGAACAAGATCGCAACGATCGCGTCGAACAGCGGCCGTCCGGTCGACGACGTGACCAAGGAATATCTCGGCGAGCGCCAGCCGACGCAGCGTTTCGTCGAAATGAATGCGGTCGCCGCCATGGTCGTCTTTCTCTGTGGGCCCGCGGCAAACGATATCACCGGCGCCAGCCTGCCGATCGACGGCGGCTGGTCGGTCGCATGAAAGCATTAGGAGTGTTGCGATGACTGAACAATCGGGCCAGAGCGTCGTGCTGACGGGCGCCGCCGGCGGCATGGGACGCGCCATCACTAAGGCCTTGCTGGAAAGCGGCCGCCGCGTCGTGCTGGTCGATCGCGACGCCAAGGCGCTTGAGGAACTCGCGTCCACGGCGGGCAACGCGGTGTTTCCGATCCAGCTCGACATTAGCGATGGGCAGGCCGTGGATCGCCTGCCGGATGCCATTCCCGCGCAGTTCAAACCGGTCGAGGTCCTCATCAACAACGCCGGGCACGATATCGGCGGGCGGACGCGGTTCGATGCCGGCTCCGCCGACGACTGGTCCAACATCATCCAGACCAATCTGATCGGCCTGATGCGCGTCACCCGCGCGATCCTGCCCGGCATGGTCCAGCGCAACAACGGCCACGTCGTCAACATCAGCTCCATCAACGCCGTCCGCATCGTCCCCGATATGGCCGCCTACAGCACCAGCAAGGCGGGCGTGCACATGTTCACCGAGACGCTGCGCGGCGAGCTGGCGGAAACGGCGATCCGGGTCACCGAACTCCAGCCGGGCCTGACCCGGACCAACATCATCCTGACCCGCTACCGCGGCGACAGGCAGAAGGAAAAGGACTATTTCGACCAGTTCAGGATGGCGCTCGAGCCTGCCGATATTGCCCGTTCGATCGTCTTCGCCCTGGACCAGCCCGCGCACGTTCAAATTGCCGAAATGATGATTCTGCCTGTAAACCGGTACTGACTTTTCCCAACCAGGGTCCGGACATGGAAAGACGTAGCGAATTGCAGTCGACACTCCGCATCGAGGACGTCCCGACCGTCCGGGCGATGGTCGCGCAAAAGCTGCGCGAGGCGATCATGTCCGGAACACTCAAACCGGGCCAGCGCCTGGTCGAGCGCGAGCTCTGCGAGATGATGGGCGTCAGCCGGCCCTCGATCCGTGAAGCGCTGCGGGCCCTCGAAGCCGACGGCCTCGTCAACATCGTCCCGCACCGCGGCCCCGTGGTCTCCACGATCAGCCTCGAAGAAGCCCGGCAGCTCTACGCGGCGCGCGCGGTGCTCGAAGGTTTCGCCGGCCGCGAATGCGCCAGGCTCCACGATCCGGAAGTGGCTCGACGGATCGGGGAAGCCCTGGCACGGCTGAAGGCGGCCGCAGCCAAGCAGGACCTCGTCGGGAGCCTCGAAGCCAAGACCGACTTCTACGCCGCGCTGATCGGCGGCTGCCGCAACGCCTTCATCGAGCGCATGCTCAAGCCGCTGCACGACCGGATCCAACTGTTGCGGATCACGTCGATGTCGCAGCCGAAACGGATCAACAAGAGCCTGCGCGAGGTCACCGCGATCTGGCGCGCGATCCAGAACGGCGATCCGGATCTCGCCGAGCGCTGCTGCGTCGATCACATCAATGCGGCTGCGGTGGCCGCGCTCGACATGATTGAACGAAACGCCGCCAAGGAGGCGACGCCCTCCGACGACTAGAAAAACAAGAATTCAGGGAGTGTTCGATGTTGTCTCTGGTACGATCGCTGATCCTGTGTCTCCTGCTCTTGCCCTGTGGCGCGGCAATCGCAGACGACTACCCCACCCGCCCGGTCACGATGATCGTGCCGTTCTCCGCCGGCGGCCCCGGCGACGTCATCGCGCGAATTCTCGGCAACGCCATGAGCGCGACGCTGAAGCAGTCCATCGTCATCGAGAATGTCGTCGGTGCCGGCGGCACACTCGGCACCAACCGCGTCGCCAAGGCCGCGCCTGATGGCTACACGCTGCTCCTGATGCATGTCGGCCAGGCCACTGCGCCCGCGCTTTACGCAAAACTGCCGTTCGATCCCGTCGGCGACTTCGCCATGATCGGGCTCGTCACGGACGTACCGATGATCCTGGTGGCCCGGCCGAATTTCCCGGCCAAGGATCTCGGGGAGATGATCGCGCGCATCCGCAGCGAGGGCGACAAGATGACTTTCGGCAATGTCGGCCTCGGCTCAGCCTCGCAGCTCTGCGGCCTGATGTTCATGAGCACCACCGATACGAAGCTCTCGCAAATCTACTACAAGGGCGGCGGGCCCGCGCTGAACGACGTCATCGCCGGCCATATCGACGTCTATTGCGATCCCGCGACGGGACCGACGCCCTATATCCAGTCGAATACGATCAAGGGCTACGCGATCACGAGCAAGACGCGCGTCGCGACACTGCCCGGCGTGCCGACCTCGGCCGAGGCCGGCGTTCCCGAATTCGATGTGACGACCTGGTATGGCCTTTACGCGCCGCGCGGCACGCCGAAGCCCGTGATCGACCAGCTCGTCGGTGCTCTCCAGACGGCGCTCAAAGACCCTGCTTTGATCAGCCGCTTTGCTGAGCTCAGCATGGCTCCGGTTGAGGCCGAGCGCGCGACGCCGGCTGCGCTCGAAGCCTTCCTGAAGGCGGAAATCGCCAAATGGGGGCGGATCATCAAGGCAGCCGGAATCGAGCCGCAGTAGGTCCCGCCTGCTTCACTCGTCCAGAAGCTCCAGGAACTCCTCGATCCGGCCGAACGGGTCCGCGTGCCCGCGGGCGGCGCAGACGACGCGATCGCCGTCGCGCTGGAGCGATCGCGCTCTGGATTTCCGCAGCCTCCCGGGGAGGAAAGTCGCGGCGACGGCCTCGGGTCCGACATCGAGCCTGACGATGCCACGCCGCTTGCAATCGATCCGGAGCCTGGCGGCCGCAAAGAAATCGCGCGCCTCCGGCGGCAGCCTGCCGAAACGGCGCGAGGTCTCCTCCTCCAGGTCTTCCAGATCGTCGTCGCTCCGGCATCTGGCGGCGCGACCATAGATCTCGAGCCGCATTGCTTCCGACTGCACATAACCTTCAGGCAACATGTCGCCGACAGGCAGATTGAGATCCGGCACCCACAGAAAGGCGCCCGAGTCGTTCACTCTTTCCGAGGCGAGCTTCAAGAGATGACTGTAGAGCACCGGCCCGAACACCTGCACGTGCCCGGACTGCTGTTCGGAAAACAGATCGCCGGCGCCCCTGAGGTCCAGGTCGCGCTCGCTGATGGCAAAGCCGGCGCCGGGCTTGCTGAACTCCTCGAGGACGGCCAAACGCTTCTCGGACTGTTCCGAGGTCGACTCCGTCAGCAGATAGGCGAAGGCGCGCGTTCCGCCGCGTCCCACCCGCCCCCTGAGCTGATGGAGCTGTGCGAGGCCGAACTTTTCGGGCCAGCACACCACGATGGTATTCGCGCGCGGGATATCGAGACCGCTTTCCACGATGTTGGTCGCCAGGAGGACGTCCGCCTCGCCATCGACGAAACTCATCATGCGGTCGTCGAGGTCGTCGACGGGCATCTTGCCATGAAGGCAGACAATGCGGAGGTCGGGCGCCAGTGATTGCACGCGCGCCAGCATCGGCTCCAGATCCTGGATGCGCGGGCAGATTAGAAAACTCTGTCCATGCCGCCGCCGCTCGCGAAGCAATGCTCCGGCAATGGCCGCATCCGAAAGCGGAGCGATCTTGGTCACGATCGGAAGCCGATGAACCGGCGGCGTTGCGATCACGCTGAGATCCCGGAAGCCCGCAAGACCAGCAGCGAGCGTGCGCGGGATGGGCGTCGCGCTCATCCAGAGCGTATGGGCATTCTTTGCCAACCCAGAAAGCTTCGCCTTCTCCGCCGCTCCGAAGTGCTGCTCTTCGTCGATGATGACGAGGCCAAGATCGGCGAACTTCACATCCTTTGCAGAGAGCGCCTGCGTGCCGACAACGACTTTCAGCCTGCCGCTTCGCAGGCCCTCCTTGATCCCCCGCGTCTCCGGGCCGGAGGTCGCTCGCGACAGGCTTCCGACGTCGATACCGAGAGGGCCGAAGCGCTTGCGGAAGGTTTCGACATGCTGCCGCGCCAGGACCGTAGTCGGCACCGCGATCGCCACCTGTTTCCCGGACAGCGCCACGGCGGCTGCCGCGCGCAACGCGACCTCGGTCTTCCCAAACCCGACGTCGCCGCACACCACCCTGTCCATGGGATGACCTGCCGCGAGATCATCGAGCACGTCCTGAATGGCCTTCGCCTGATCGACGGTCGGGAAATACGGAAAACGCGCAACGAACCTTTCATAGAGCGGCCCGGGCGCGACCAGTTTCGGCGCGCGGCGGCGGTGCCGCTGGCTGATGTGCTTTGCGAGCGCCTTGGCGGCGACCTGAATCTCCGCCTCGGCCTCGGTCCGCCGCGCCCACCATGTGCTCCCGTCCGCCTTGTCCCGCGCCAGCTTGCCGGGCTCGGCGGCATACGGCCAGATCAAGGCAAGATCGGCCGGCGGCACGAGAACGGCGTTGTCTCCAGCGAACGCAAGCCTGACCATCTCGCGCCGCGATCCCGTCCCCATGGCGAGGGTCTGCAAGCCGTCGAGCAGAGCAAGTCCGCGCTGCAAATGGACCACCGCCGCGCCGCGCTCCGGAACGTCGGGATGGTCGAACGCGGCCGTCCAGGCCCGCGCCATCGGCTGCGGATGATGGGCTCTGCTGCCGAGCACGTCGGACGCGGTGACGATGACGAGAGGCTTGCGGCCGGCCCCGACGAAGCCGGCATCGAAATCGGCCAGGAACGCCGTTTCGCGATCCCGTCCCTCCGTCGCCTCGCTCCAATCGGCGCAGCGCTCCGCCTTGATGCCGCTCATCCGCTCCATCGCGCGAAGGTCATCCTCGACGGCTGCGACGAACAGCACACGCGACCCGGCGCGTTGCATATCGTCAATAAATGCGCGGAGGATCTTTCTTGGCGAAGAGGCCTTCGAGAAATCGGGCGTCGGCGTGAAGGCCGATTTTTGCGGAAGCACGCTGATGCGCTTCTTCATCCGCTTCCAATCCGCCCGTCCGAGATACTCGCGCTCCGCATCCCTGCGGCCAGCGGCCTCCTCGATGGTGCCCAGCCAGATATCGGCATGGCCTGGTACGCCGGCATCCACGATCCACCGCGCGCGAGCGCAATAATCCGGCAGCGTCGCCCGCTGTCCGCGCTTGCCTCCGAGCGCAATCTGTTCGGACATCGGATCGATCAGCAACTCCCTGGTCTCGTAGACGACCTCATGCTCGACCGGATCGACGGCAACGATCTTACGGATAACGCCGTCGGAATGTTCGATCCTGAAAGGACCAAGTCCGCCCGCGGGAAACACCTCGAACGTCTTGCCGTGGAACAGGACGCCGCCCGGATATTCCGCCTCTTCGTCGAGATCGTAGCCGAGCGCTTCCAGACGGCGTTCCAGCTCGGCTTCCGAATAGGCCGCGCCCACTTTCAGGCTGAGGCTGGTCTTTGACCAGCTCGCCGGCAGTGGCAGCCGCTCCATGATGGCCTCTGCGGTCGATACGAGGAAGACCGGCTTCCTTGCCTTGGCAAGGCGCCGCAACACCGAGCTCCGCCTGCCCGCGATCTCGCGCGACGGCTCCAGACCATCGAATGGCAGATTGTTCAGCCGCGGGAACACCAGCACGTCGACCGAAGGGTCGAGCGCGTGGATCACGCCGCCCAGCCGCTCCGCCCTGTTCTCATTGTCGCAGAGGAAGACGAGGCCGTCGCGGCCGGACTTCTCCCATTGGTCGCGCAGATGCAGCGCCAGCATGCCGAGCGGCGATGTGGACGAGACCGCAGAACGCGACGAGCCCTTGCTCTCTGTGCTCTTCGAACCCTTGCTCTTTGAACCCTTGCTCTTCGAGCTCTTGGTCTTCGGGCTGTCGCCTTTCGAGCTTTTGGCCTTGGTCTTTTTCGCGCCGGTCGCGGCCCGGGCTTTTTTGGTGGACGCCAATGTGTATCCAACTTTGTTTCAGAAATAGAGTCGCGCGCCGACGAGCCCTGCCGTAGAGCTCGGTCGACAACGCGGACTGGGCCTAAGCGCCCAAGCACGTCATTACAATTTCACGATTGCGTTGGAAAGCACGGATGCAAGCTCGGACGACCGGCTTGCACGCCAAAATAAGGCCTATTGCAGGACCTTCGGCAGCACCACGACCACGTCGACGCTCTGCCCGAGGATTTGCGTCGCGACCACGGCGAGGTGATGCGAGAATTCGTCTTCGATCTCGGACGCGCAGTCCTCGTCCCTCGCGATGGCGAACAGCAGATTGCCGTCGACCTCGTCGAATCGGATACCGGCAAAAAGACGATCAAACACCTCGGCGCCAGCGATGGATGCGATTCGCGCCTGGATGGCCTGATCTTCGACGAGTGACAGCTTCATCATAGCGGGAACATGGGGGCGCACCTCCCAAATGCAAGAGCGGAAGCGTGCTGGCGCAGCCCGCCGGGCGAACTATATTAGTCGTGCCGTCCCGCCTGACCACCGTCCGCCCTTGAGGAAACTCTTGATTCTCTTCCTGCTGCTGGTCTTCGTGCCGATAGGACTGTCGGCCGGACGCTATTATCTGTTCGGCGATGGCAGGACCAATTGGCAGACGGCGGATCGCTCGAGCGCCGGCTTGCTGCCGCCGGCATCCGCCAATCCGGACGCGCTGATCCGGGTCTTTGCCGCGCGCACGGTGCGGTGGCGCAGCATTTTCGCCGTCCACAGCTGGATCGTCGTCAAGGAGAAAGGTGCCAGCACCTACAGCCGATACGACTACACGGCGTGGGGCGACCCGATCCGGAGCAACGGATTTGCACCCGACGGCCGCTGGTTCGGCGCCATGCCCGAAACCGTCGTGGCGGTCGACGGCGCGCGGGCCGAAGCGCTGATCCCAAAGATCCGCCACGTCGTCGAGACCTACAAGTTCCGCGCCTACGGCGATTACAGCGCCTGGCCCGGACCGAATTCCAACACCTTCGTACAGGCGGCGCTGGACGCCGTTCCCGAGCTTCGTGCCGTCCTTCCACCCACCGCGGTCGGCAAGGACTATCCGTACAGCGGACGCTGGGCCGGCATCACCCCTTCCCGCACCGGCGCCTACGCCTCGCTGTCGGGTTACCTCGGCATGACGGTCGGCTGGGTCGAAGGGTTCGAGATCAATTTCTTCGGCGCGGTGCTGGGCATCGACATCCGGCGGCCGGCGCTCAAGCTCCCCGGCATCGGCCGCCTGGGCGTCGCCGCCAGCCTGTAGAGCGCCTGCCGGCGCCTCGCCAAACAAAAAACTGAAAAACAACCCATGCACAGTAGAACCGCCCCTGGCCGGTTGGTCGCGGTGGCGCGGCTTAAGTCGAGATGAGGCTTGGGTGAATTGCGTTGCGCGCGCAGAACGAGAGGCATCTCTCCTGCAACGCAGGTTGAGCTGCTCGACGAGACCGATTTCTTCAGACGCCGGTCATTTGACTCGTCGGGCAAAACACTGGCAAAATTGCATCGTGGCAATCAGGCCAAGGATGCGCTCGACCAGGCCGACCATGGGTCCAGCAAGCCTCCTTGAATCCTAGCCCCCAAGCGCCGGAATATTTTCGCGAAAGATGATCTCGCTGCGCGGCGCCTCGATGCCGTGCATGGCGCTGCGGCCGGCGCGCAGATTGTCGAAGATGCCGACACAGCTCATCATCGTGTTGAGCTGATTTTGAGTGATGACGGCATCCATCGTCCCATCGAGCAGAAAGCTGCGCGTATCCGAGGTCAGACCATGGCCAATGAAGACCACGTCGCGCGCCCGGTTCATTTCCTTCAGGGCGCGCGCGACACCATCGGCGGCACCGCCGATGTTGTAGATTCCGGCAAGGTCCGGATGCTGGCCCAGCAGCATGCGCGTCTGGCGATAGTTGCGGTCGGCGTCATCGTGGCCTTCGCGCAGGCCCACGACCTTGATCGCCGGGAACAGTTCTTCGAAGACGTGAAGAAAGCCCATTTCGCGTTCTTCGTGCGCGCGGTAGCTGCGGCTGCCCGCGATCATCGCGACCTTGGCTGGACGCTCGCCCAGAAAGCGCGCGATCAGATAGCCGGCGGTGCGTCCGATCGAGCGATTGTCCAGTCCGATATAGGCCGCGCGGCGCGCATTCAGGATATCCGAGATCAGCGTCACCGTCGGCACGCCGTGCTCCGCTAATCGGTCGACGGCTTCCCGCACGACGGGATGCTCGAGCGCCATGAAAGCGATGCCGTCGGCCTTGTCGCGGGCCCGCCAGAGCTGGCGTGCCAGCAGGTCGGGATTGAAGCTCTTGATGGTGTCGACCTGACAATGGACGTTGAAGGGCGCGAGCCGGCCGTCGGAATGCGCGATCAGCTGTCCGAGCGTGGACAGGAAGCGGTTGGTGCCGGCCGGCAGCAGGAACAGCAGCCGCATCGGCTTGGGCCGCATCGCCGCGAGGAGGTTCTCGGCCGGCATGTAGTCGAGCTCGGACGCAGCAGTGAGCACCCGCTGCTGCGTAATCGCCCGCACACCGGGCCGGCGATTGAGCACGCGGTCAACCGTCGCCGTGGAGACGCCGGCCCGGCGCGCCACGTCAACAATGCGGCTCAGCGAAGGAGCCACCGGTTTATTCATTCCGAGGCCCAACCGTCAAATACATCAAAAACCATCATCTTTATCGTTTGACATGCTAGCTCTAAGTCGCAATTTTCGCATCAACATTGTCGCAGAAACATCAAATAACATCAAATCGCTGTTGGAGGAGAAGCCCATGTCCCTGACCCGTCGGCGCGCCCTGCAAGCCCTGTCCGCCCTCCCCGCCGCGGGCCTGATCGGCGGTCTCTCGCGCCCGGCCCGGGCGGCCGAGTTCTCGCTGAAGTACGGCAACAACCTGCCGCTGACGCACCCCCTCAACATCCGCGCCCAGGAAGCCGCCGACCGCGTCGCCAAGGAGAGCAATGGCCGGGTCGAGATCGTGATCTTCCCGAACAACCAGCTCGGCGGCGACACCGACATGCTCGCCCAGGTGCGCAGCGGCGCGCTGAACTTCTTCACGCCCTCCGCGCTCGTGGTCGCGACCCTGGTGCCGATCGCCGCGATCAATGCGGTCGGCTTTGCCTTTGCCGATTACGATCAGGTCTGGAAAGCGATGGACGGCGGGCTTGGCGCGCATATCCGCGCCGCCATGGCCAAGGTCGGCCTCCATACCTTCGAGAAGATGTGGGACAACGGCTTCCGCCAGATCACCAGCGGCGCCAAGCCGATCGAGAGCGCCAAGGACATGGACGGCCTCAAGATCCGCGTGCCCGTGTCTCCGCTCAGCATCTCCATGTTCAAGGCGCTGTCGTCCTCGCCGACCAGCCTGCAATTCAGCGAGGTCTATTCGTCGCTGCAGACACGCATTGTCGACGCGCAGGAAAACCCACTGCCGATCATCCAGGTGGCGAAGCTCTACGAGGTGCAGAAGTACTGCGCGATCAGCAACCACATCTGGGACGGCTTCTGGTTCATCGCCAACGCCCGCGCCTTCAACGCCCTTCCCGCCGATCTCAGGACCATCGTCAGCAACGCCATCAACGATGCCGGCTTGAAGCAGCGCGAGGACATCAAGACGTTCAATGCGACCGTGCAGGCCGATCTCCAGCGCAATGGAATGAAATTCACCACGCCCTCACCGGACTCGTTCCGCGCAAAATTGCGCGACTCCGGCTTCTACGGCGAATGGAAGAGCCGCTTCGGCGACGAAGCCTGGACGCTGCTCGAAGGCGCCGTCGGCAAGCTGGCCTGAGCGCGATGACGATCGCAGAGCATCAGATGACGGACTATCTGGCGGCGGCCGCGCACCCTGCTTCCGCTGCGGGCACGCGCAAGCTTGCGAGCGCCTTGGGCGCCGTCGACCGCTGGCTCGGTGCGGTGGTCGAGACCGCCGCGGCGGCTGTCGTGCTGGTCGAGATCGGCATCATGCTCGCCGGCGTCATCATGCGATACGTCTTCCACAGCCCGCTGATCTGGTCGGACGAACTGGCCTCGATCCTGTTTCTCTGGCTCTCGATGCTGGGCGCGGTGATCGCGCTGCGCCGGGGCGAGCACATGCGCATGACAGGGCTCGTCAGCCATGTCGGCCCGGGCGCGCGCGCCTTTCTCGACACGATCGCGGCGGTGGCGCCGCTAGCCCTGCTGGCGCTGATCCTGCATCCCGCCTTCGATTATGCGAGCGAGGAACAGGTCATCGTCACCCCGGCGCTGGAGATCAGCAATGCCTGGCGCGCAGCCGCAATTCCCGTCGGGATGACCCTGATGGCCGTCGTCGCCGCGATCCGGCTCGCAACGCATCACCGCCCCGCGTTGATCGTCGCAGCCCTCATCACCACCGCCGTCCTGATCGCCGCATTCTGGCTTGCCGGACCGCTGCTCGCCCCGCTCGGACGCTACAACCTCATCATTTTCTTCGTCGGCGTGGTCGCGGCCAACGTGTTCGCCGGCGTGCCGATCGCCTTCTCCTTTGCGCTCGCGACCTTCGGCTATCTGGCGCTGACAACCAGCGTCCCGATGATGGTGATGGTCGGCCGTCTCGATGAAGGCATGTCGCACCTGATCCTGCTCGCGGTGCCGCTGTTCATTTTCCTCGGCGCGCTGATCGAGATGACCGGCATGGCGCGGGCCATGATCCAGTTCCTGGCAAGCCTGCTCGGACATGTCAGGGGCGGACTGTCCTACGTGCTGATCGGGGCCATGTATCTGGTCTCCGGCATCTCCGGCTCGAAGATCGCCGACATGGCCGCGATCGCACCGGTGCTGCTGCCGGAAATGCAGCGGCGCGGCGCCAAGCCCGGCGATCTCGTCGCGCTGCTGTCGGCCACCGGCGCGCAGACCGAGACCATTCCGCCGAGCATCGTGCTGATCACCATCGGCTCGGTGACCGGTGTCTCGATCGCGGCGCTGTTCACGGGCGGGCTGCTGCCGGCCCTGGTCGTGGGCACGGCGCTCTGCGTGGTGGTGTGGCGGCGCTACCGGAACGAGGACCTGAGCCATGTGCGGCGTGCCTCGAAGCGCGAGATCGCAAAGCTCACAATGATCGCTCTGCCCGCCATCCTGCTGCCCTTCGTGATCCGCACTGCCGTGGTCGAAGGTGTTGCCACTGCCACGGAGGTCTCGACCATAGGCATCGCCTACGCTGTGCTGACGGGCCTTGTGGTCTACCGCCAGTTTCCCTGGCGGCGGCTGAAATCCATGCTGGTCGAGACGGCCTCGCTGACGGGCGCGATCATCTTCATCATCGGCTGCGCCACGGCGATGGCCTGGGGACTGACGCAATCCGGCTTCTCGCAACAGCTGGCGAAGGCGATGGCTGCGATCCCCGGCGGCGCCTACGGCTTCCTCGCGATCTCGATTGTGGCCTTCGTCGTGCTCGGCAGCGTGCTCGAAGGCATTCCGGCCATCGTGCTGTTCGGTCCATTGCTGTTTCCGATTGCCAAGCAGGCCGGCGTGCACGAAGTGCACTATGCGATGGTCGTGATCCTCGCGATGGGCATCGGCCTGTTCGCGCCGCCGTTCGGCGTCGGCTATTACGGCGCCTGCGCGATCAGCAAGATATCGCCGGACGAAGGCCTCAAGCACATCTGGGGCTATGTCGCGGCACTCTTCATCGGCCTCGCCATCGTCGCGGCCGTGCCGTGGCTGTCGATCGGCTTCCTCAAATTCTGAAGATCATGGGAATCATGCAATGAGCCGTTTTTTTGGTGAGATCCGGCAAGCCGGCTACGTCGTTGACGACATCGAGAAGGCCATGGATTATTGGAGCCGCGAGCTCGGCATCGGGCCGTGGTTCTATAATCCGCGGGTTCCAATCGTGAACTATCACTATCGCGGCAAGGCCTATGAGCCGCACAATTCGGTGGCGCTGGCCAATTCCGGTCCGCTGCAGATGGAGCTGATCCAGATCCGCAACGATGCGCCGTCGATGTATGCCGACTTCCTGAAAGCCGGACATAAGGGTCTGCAGCACGTCGCCTACTGGACCGAAGACTACGACGCCGATCTCTCCCGTCTCGAAGCCGAGGGTTTCAAGCCGGTCATGAGCGGCGAAGTCGGCGCGCGCGGTCGCTTCGTCTATTTCGACACGGAGTATCATCCGGGAACGGTGATCGAACTGTCTGAGGTCTCGGGACCCAAGGGCAAGATGTTCGACCTCATCCGCGCAGCGGCCAAAGGCTGGGACGGGCGCGACCCCGTGCGGCCGTTCCCCGATCTTACCAAGCTCTAGATTGTCTGCGCTCCCGTGACGCAAAATCCCGTTCGCATCGAAGCCGACTATCTGATCGAAACGCCTGAAGATCCGCGTCTTGCCGCGGAAACCATGGCGGGCGAGCAGTCGAGCGGCACGTTCGTTGCGGTGCCCGGTGAAACGCCGGAGCTGAAAGCACGTGCGGCCGCCCGGGTCGAGAGCATCGAGTTGCTTGATGCAATCACCTCGCCGTCGCTCCCCGTCGCCCGCCCGATCAACCCCGACGGCCCCTGGAATCGCGCGCGCGTGACGTTGTCATGGCCGCTCGACAATATCGGCGCGTCACTGCCCAATCTGGTCACGGCGATCGCCGGCAATCTGTGGGAGTTGCGCCAGCTGACCGGCCTGCGCCTGCTCGACCTGCGCCTGCCGCTCGCGTTTGCCGCCGCCTATCCCGGACCGAAGTTCGGCGTCGCCGGCACCCGCGAGCTGACCGGCGTCAGCGGCCGTCCTCTGATCGGCACCATCATCAAGCCGAGCATTGGGCTCAGCCCCACCGAGACAGCCAATCTCGTCGCCACGCTGTGCGCGGCCGGCATCGACTTCATCAAGGACGACGAGCTGCAATCGGACGGCGCCTATTGTCCGTTCGACGCGCGTGTGCGCGCCGTGATGCGCGTCGTCAACGACCACGCTGACCGAACCGGCAAGAAGGTCATGATCGCCTTCAACCTCACCGGTGAGATCGACCAGATGCGCCGCCGGCATGATCTGGTGCTCAGCGAAGGCGGTACCTGCGTGATGGCGAGCATCAACTCGGTCGGGCTCACAGGCATGGTCGAGCTCGGCCGCCACACGCAGCTTCCCGTTCATGCGCATCGCAACGGCTGGGGCGCGCTGAACCGTCATCCGGCACTCGGCTGGGATTATACGGCGTGGCACAAGATCTGGCGGCTGGCCGGCGCCGACCACATGCACGTCAACGGGATCGGCAACAAGTTCAGCGAGACCGATGACAGCGTGGTCACATCCGCAAAGGCGGCGCTGACGCCGATGTTCGCGCACAAGCCGTGCATCGCGATGCCCGTGTTCTCCTCGGGCCAGACGTCGGCGCAGGCTGCACCGACCTGGCGCGCACTTGGCTCTACGGATCTGATCTTCGCAGCAGGCGGCGGCATTCTCGCCCATCCCGATGGACCGGCCGCCGGCGTTGCCGATTTGCGCGCAGCATGGGACGCCGCTATGGCGAGTCCGCAGCCGTGAGCGCCGCGTCCGCCTTGCCCGACGGTCCACTCGTCGCCTTCTATGGCGACGATTACACTGGCTCGTCCGCGGCGATGGAGGCCCTCACCTTCGCGGGCCTGCCGACAATCCTGTTCCTGGAGCCTCCGACACCCGAACGTCTCGCTTCTGTCGGGCAGTACCGCGGCATCGGCATCGCCGGCACGGCGCGCGCGAAGGATCCGGCCTGGATGGAGCAAAACCTTCCGCCGGCTTTCGCGGTGCTCGCGGGTATCGGCGCGCCGATCGCACACTACAAGGTGTGCTCGACCTTCGACTCCTCGCCGCAGATCGGCTCGATCGGGCGTGCGATCGATCTCGCGGTGCCGCAGCTCGGCGGCGCCTGGCATCCGCTCCTCGTGGGATCGCCGGCGATGGGGCGCTATCAGATGTTCGGCCACCTGTTCGCGGCCGTGAATGGCATCGGCCATCGTCTCGACCGGCACCCGACCATGTCGCGTCATCCGGTGACACCGATGGACGAGTCCGATCTCGGCCGGCATCTTGCAAAACAGACGGCGCGATCGATCGGACTGATCGACTTCGTCACCATGGCCAATGGCGGCGCGGATCTGGCGCTGATGCGCGCGAGGGGCGCCGGCACCGAGATCATCTCACTCGACGTGCTCGACCAGGCATCGCTGATCGAAGCCGGCCGCCTGATCTGGGAATATCGCGGCGAG
Source organism: Bradyrhizobium sp. Mp27 (assembly GCF_029953005.1). NCBI lineage: Bacteria > Pseudomonadati > Pseudomonadota > Alphaproteobacteria > Hyphomicrobiales > Nitrobacteraceae > Bradyrhizobium > Bradyrhizobium sp. Mp27. Next base: position 105,023 of record NZ_JASAUS010000001.1, read on the forward strand.
CGCCTCTTTGTCGCCGGCTCGCAAGGTGTCGAGCAGGCCCTGGTCGCCTATTGGCGGTCGGCGGGCCTGATTCCCGACAGCAAGCCCGATCTGCGCCTTGCCGGCGTCGAGCGCATCGCGTGCGTCTCCGGCTCCTGCTCACCCGTCACCGCCGCGCAGATCGCCCATGCCGCAGACAACGGCTTCGACGTCGAGCGGCTCGATGCGGCGCGCGCCGTCGACGCGGCCGAATGGACCAGGGAGATCGGCCGCGCTGCCGAACGTGCGCTCGCAGCACTCGCGTCGGGGCGCGATGCGCTCCTGATCACCGCAAGCGGCCCCGACGATCCCGCCATCGGCGCGCTCAACGCGGCCATCAAGGCGAGCGGCGCGACGGCGAGCACAGTGAACGAGCGTATCGGTGCAGGCCTCGGCCAGGTGCTGGACTCCATTCTGGAAACCGCGCGGCTCCCGCGCGCCGTGGTCGCCGGCGGCGACACGTCCGGCCATGCGCTGCAGGCGATGGGCATCTATGCGCTGACCGCGATCGCCCCTCTCGCGGAAGGCGCGCCACTCAACCGCGCATCATCGGATCGCGCGCATTCGAGCATCGAGATCGCGCTCAAGGGCGGACAGGTCGGCGGGATCGATCTGTTCTGCCGGGCCAGAGACGGCGGTTAGCCGTCACCGCTAGGCGATGGTGATCCGGCCGATATTGGCTTTGAACTGCGGCCTCAACGGGCCGGCGGGATCAGGGCGCGCAGGATGTCGGGCTTCCACGCCTGACGGGCGCTGTCAAAGGCCGCGAAATCATGGTCGAACTGCCAATAGGCCCATGCCCAGCCACGTCTGTCGGCGCTTCGCGCCACGAACGACAGGTATTTCTGGCGACTCTCGGATGGAGCCCGTTCGTAGACCCCGAACTCGCCGAGATAAACCGGGCGTTTCTCTCTCTCCGACCACCGGCTGACCTTCTCGAAATCAGCGGCCGCCTTGGCTTCGTCGTCCGGACTGCCCCAATCCAGCGGCCCGATGCGCGCGAACGTCTCGGACCATGGCGCACCCTGATGCGTGAAGCGTATCGGCGCGTAATAATGAAAGGTGACGATGAGATTCCTGTCGCCGCCGGGGAGAGCCAGATCGTCGATGGGAATCTCGTCTGTGTTGAGAACGGCAGCGATGACGCGCCGCTCGGAGTTGGTGCGGCGGATGATGCCGATACAATCGTTGAGGAGCGAATTCCAGGAGGCGGACGTCATCTGTCCCCCCGGCTCGTTCAAGACCTCGAAGACGAGCCCGGGATATCTTCCGGCATAGCGCTCCGCGATCTGCCGCCAGAATGCTCTGAGCTTCTCGCCGCATTCGGATACATCACGCTGACAGACATGCGTGTCGTGTTCGTCGAGGATGGGAATGAGTTTCCTGGCGAGGATTTCCTCGATGACGGCATCAAGCCTTCTCAGCACGGCCTCATCCAGCACATTCCCGCGATCCATGAACTTGAAGCCGAAGAAATTGATCCTGACGTGCGAGAATCCGGCCTTTCTGATCGCCGTCAAATTGTCCAGACGGAATGGCGCGTTCTGACCGCCCTCCCAGATTCCGTCGTAACCGAGAATGTTGATCCCGCGTCCCAACCTTGCTGCATCACGAGGCACGACCTGCCCGGCGCCATGGGCGTCGGAGCAGAGCGATGCGAAGACGAAAGCTGCTGCGGCAAGATTGAAGCGTCTCGACCAGCGAGCGCGGGGGGCGGTCATCCTGCTTCCATTCCGTAAGGGTTAGAAATCGGTCTCAGGCACCGGCCTGCACGTTGCCAGGAGGAACGCCACGAGGAGCACCGATGTGAACATGGTCGAACGAAGGAACGTCGTCTCGGTGAAATTGGTCTGAAAGCTGAGGGCGACAAATCCGATGATGAGGGCACAGTGCGCCCGGTGGATCGATCGCGCGGAAATCAAATAGAGCACCTTGTTCGAGAACAGAAGAACACTCGCGGCGAAAAGCACGTAGCCCAGAAACCCCGTTTCCATCAGAATCGCGATATAGCCGCTATGATAGTTGTCGAGCACCCAGCCGTGGTTCTGCTCGAAATAATCGTAGATCGACGGGATCGTCCAGAAGCCGTTGATTCCGAAGCCGAGCAGCGGCGCATCGTCGAAATGGCTTATCGCGTAGTGCCAGATGAAGGTCCGTTCGGTAAAATTGACGGTCGCATCGCCAATGTGGATGGCGTCGTATCCCGTCGCGTAAAAATAGACGATCAGGAGGCCGGCCAGAATGCACATGATGAACGGCAGGATCGCATAGAGCCTCATGCAGCCGACCGACCACATCGACGTCACGAGCAGTGCACAAGCCGCCAGGGCGACAGCACCGGCGCCGCGCGATTCCGACGCGAGGACGCAGGTCGACGCCAGCAGGAACGCGACGAGGAACGCCAGCCACCCCTGCCCCGTCATCTTCCGGTAGCAGGAGAAAAACATCAGATATGCGCCGACAAAGCCCAACGTCTGCTTCGATTCATAGACGCCCTGCCATTGACCATTGTGCATCCAGCTATGGTCTATCCCGATATCGGGCACGGCGAGCGCGCAAAGCGCCGATGCAGCGACCAATATGAAGAGCCCGGAGGATGTCGCCCTCACGACATCGTCGATATCGATCCGCGTGATCATGCAGAACGCGCCAAACGTCGTCATTGCGAGAGCGGCGCTCTTCATGATGGCTGCGGCATTCAGGGTGGTCCACAACACCGAGACGACCGCCAACGCGTAGAATGCGAGGAGCGCGATCAGATCGGGGTTGAACGCCAGTTGCAGACGCGGGCGCACGAACGCGCTTGCGTAGATCAGGACGCTCCACATCAACAGAGCGACCGCCTGTTGCAGATAAGTCAGTCCCGCCGGCAATATCGCCGTATTGAATGTCCCCATCGACGCGACGACATTGATGGTGATCGATACGCAGATGACGAACCTGGCGATCTTCTCGACGCCGGCACTGCGCGTCTTCCAGATCGCGCTCGTGAGTGCCTCTGAGTCTCTCTCGGTCTGCAGGATGGCCATGAGGTGACTTTCCCTTAAGCTTGGTTAATTATCCACTACTGCGGGTTGATCTCCTGAGCCCCGGCACCACGAAATCTCGACACTTCGGGGGATCGATAACGATACGGCCCCTGCTCGATGCGTTAATGCAAATCGCACCCCGCTGGTGCCTCGGCCGTCACGACCCTGCTATACAAGCGCGGGATCCGGCTCGATCGACTTCTCCGGGTTATCTGGTTTCCGTGGTCACGCATGAATAAGCCCAGCAATACATTCGATATCGCCATCGAGCAGGCGTTCGACTTCCTGTCTCCGGAATACGCGGCGCTGTTCGGCAGCTCTGCCGCGACCGCGTTTCAGCATCCGCTCTGGCTGGACAGCCTCTACGCCAGGCTCGCATCCCATGCAGGCGCGACGCCGCTGGTCGTCGTGGTCCGCCGCCGTACGACGGGCGCGCTGGCGATGGTGCTGCCCCTGCTCCGGATCCGCCGCGGCCCGATCCGCACCATCGAATTCGCCGATCTGCGCGTATCCGACTATCTGGCGCCGGTCTGCAGTCCCGAGGTGTTTGCCAGCCTGCTGGAGGACGAAGCGGCCTGCGCGGAGATCAGGCGCCTCGTCCGCCCGTTCGACTTGCTCCGCATGACCAAGCTGCCCGACGGACGGCTTCCGATCGAAAGCCTCCTCGGCGCGCCACGCCGGGTCTCGATGGAGACGAACGCCTACGCGACCGTTCTCGTCGCCCCGTTCGAGCAATGGCGCGCCAGCGCGCTGGATCGCTCCTATCAGAAGGAGCTCGCCAAGAAATATCGCCAGCTCCAGAAGAAGGGAGCATTGAGCTTCTCGTGCTGCGACGACAGCGCCTCGATCTCCGAGGCGATGGACGCGATGAAGCAATATCGCGGCCCGCGCTTTCAGGCCCAGGACGATGGCGATCTGCTCCAGCGCCCTGAATATTACAGCTTCTATTCCGACGTGGCGGCCCGTGGTCTCGGCTCGTTCGTCCGCCTCTACGCCATGAAGATGGACGGCGGCGTGATAGCCGCAGTGCTCGGACTGTGCCATCGCGGCAGCTTCCTCGTCATCATGAGCGCCTTCGATATCGACGGGTACAAGAGCCAATCCCTGGGCTCTCTGATGTTCGAGCAAGTGGCGAGGGACTGCATCGAGCGCGGCAATCAGATGCTCGACTTCACGATTGGCGACGAGCCGTACAAGAAATTGTTCGGCGGCCAGCCTTCGCCGATGTGGATGGTCACGCAGGCCGGCAGCACCGCGGGCGCCATCAGCCTGTTCGCGCTGAAGCAGGCGCCCTGGCTCAAGCTGGCGGCCAAGCGGCTGTCGGATTTCAGGCTCCTGCCGGCCCGCACGCCAACGCCCACGCGCTAACCGAAGCGCAAGCGAGCGAACGCAGAACTCAGGCGCGGAGCGCGCCGCGGACGCGTCCGAGCCAGCCCGGATGCATCTGATCGACACGATGCGTGAGACTGCGCCGCAGGAAGTGCAAGCGCCGCCGCACATCCCATTCGATATCGTTGCGGGACGTCAGGGCCTGACGGAAGCGCGCCATTTTCAGCGACCGCTGGTCTGCCGCGAGCTTGTCGGGATCGGAATAGAACTGCGAGATCTTCTCCGTGCCCATGCCGGCGCTTGCGAGCCAACGCGGCGCGTACTCCGTGCAAAGGCGATCGACGTCCACCAGGAGGCGGGCGACGCCCGTGCCGGCGGCGGGACAATTGGTCTGGAACGCATCGCCGATGAGGACGATTCCGGGCTGAAGGTGTCCTTCCACCACGGTCAGATCCATCACCCAGTTCTGCACCTTGTCGGTCACGTGGAAATCGCCGAGATAAGGCCGCAGTCCCGGCAGCAGCCGCAGGACGGTCGCTTCCGGTTCGCGGCGCAGCTCGCGCATGATCGGATCGGTCGGGTCGCGGAACATGAACAGATTGGCCCGCATGCCTGATGGCACCGGGAACAGGCTGAGATAGTCGATGCCGTCAGCGGTGCGCTCGCCGTAACAGGTCAGCGCCTCGAAATCGAATGGCGTGCCATCGCGGCGCGCGATCGTGAAGCCGAACGATACCGAATGGCGCTCGGCCAGCACGCGCCGCTTGATGCCGAGCTTGTAGCCGAGAGCTCCCGCCATGCCTGTGGCGAGCACGACGAGCCGCGCGTCCAGGCGTCGTCCCGACGCAAGCTCGATATGCTGGACATCATTGCTGGGGCTGATTGCGGTGACTTCGTCGACGATCAGATTGGACGGATCAGGCAGCTGGCCGCGCGCCATGGCAACGAGGCCGGCATAGGAAAACCCGTAAGCCTGGCCGACGCTGACATCGACGACCTTGCCTTCCCGGATATTGAGCACCCGGTCATACCGGCAGGCGATGTTCTCGAGCGCATGGAGGAAACCCAGCTTGCGGAACATCTCGAGCTGCTGGCCACCGAGCTTCTCGACCCGGAATTCGTCCGGATGCACCGCGCGCTTGTCGACGAGTGCGACGCGATGCCCCGCCCGCGCAAGCACGGACGCGGCGAGCGATCCCGCAAGGCCGCCACCGACGATCGCGATGTCTGCGACGATCGCCGAAGTCGCAGCTGCAGCGCTCGGCTCGGTCACGGGTCTATCCGTCGTCATGGTTTTGGGGCTCCACGGTTAACGGTGGTTCCATGTGCAATTCCCTCGCCTGATGTCGTATCGCAGAGCCAAACGCGATCATTTCCGGCGATTGAGGTTAACGGGTCGCCGGACACATCCGTCCCGGCACGCGCCTTGCTCAGAACGACCTCGAAATGCTGCTGTCTCGTCAGACCAAGCGTCCGAATTCGTTCCAGAGAGGCCATTCCAATGCTCGAACAGCCGCAAGCCGGCCGGCTTCGCCCCGCATCTTGCACCGGCACGACATCGCGCCGCTTTTCGAGCGAGCCGGTGCCTGCTCAATCTGGCACATCACGGACGCGGCTGTTCCGCCGTGAAGCAGCGGCGCACGACCTTCGTCGACGACAGACGGCGGGACCTGAAGACCGCGCATTAACACTCGCATTTTTCCGGCATGCTAGGCTCTCGCCGTCCTTGCAACGCCCATCTTCGGGGAACGCTCCACATCTTCGATGATCGATTCCATTGTTCAATTTCTGCGGCGTGACGTCACGCGCGGTGTCGTCGGGACCATCCTCCTGAAGGTTGGCAGCGGCGCGCTCGCGTTTGCGTTGTTCTCGCTGGCCGCGCGAACGATGACACCCGACGGATTCGGTATCTTTGCGACCTGGCTTTCGGTTGCCCAGATCGCCGCAGTCGTAGGACTGGTCGGTCAGGAAGCATTGCTGGTGCGATTCCTGAACGAGTATGAGGTCGGCGACAGGCCCGACCTCACCAAGGGGCTTCTGCTCTCCAGCTTCAGGATTTCCGCCATCGCGATGCTGATCGCGATCGCCGCAGTTGCGTTGGTTGCGCATTTCAGAGGGGATTTGTGGCTGCTGATCCTCGCCGTCTCCGCCTACACCGCCGTGAGTGCCGGATTGATGCTCGGCAGCCAGATCGCGCGCTCGTTGGTCAGCATTATCATGGGCGAAGGCAACCGCGAGTTCTTCTGGCGGGTTTTCGTCGTGCTGTTTCTGCTCGCCATGCTGTTCGGGCATCGGCAGCTCGATCCCGCCGAGCTGATCGCCGCAATGACGATTGCGATGTCGGCGGGCCTCGTCGCACAGATCATTGCGATTGTACGGGTGCTGCCGGATTTGCGCGCGACAACAGCGAGTTCCGAAGCAACGCGCTGGCGATCGAGCGCGCTGCATTTCTGGCTTGCGTCCATCCTTGAAGTCGCGAACCAGTATTTCGACGTCATTCTGGTCTACTGGATGCTGGATCCGGCGACCGCCGGCATCTACTTCGCGGCGTCACGCCTCGCCAACATCTTCGCCATGCTTTCCGCCGCGCTGTACTCGTTCGGCGCGCGCCGGCTTCCTTCGCTGTACTTCAGCAAAAATCACCAGGAGTTCGAGCGGACGCTACAGCTCATGGCGGAAGTGACCGCGCTTTGCGTGGTCGCCGGGCTCGCCCTGATCTGGATCGGCGGCCCCTATCTTCTCAACCTGTTCGGGCCTCATTTCACCGCGCAGCACTCGGTGCTGATCGTGCTCGCGATCGGAACGGCCATCCAGGCCGCGGGCGGTCCGTCGGCGGCGATCCTGCAGTTGACCGGCCATGAACGCATCTACGTCCCCGTCGTCGCCGCAAATGTCGCATTGAGACTGGCCGGATTCCTCGTCCTGATCCCCTGGCTCGGCGTGCTCGGCGCGGCGATAGCGGCCACCGTATCGCTGGCGCTCACGACCATCGCGCTCAATATCTTGTGCCGCCGGCGAACCGGGGTCGATCCTTCGGTTCTCGTGTTGTTGCGCTTCTCGGCGTGGCGGCGCGGCCGCTATGCGGTTGGCGGCGCCGACTCCGCCGAATAGGCGTCAACCGTACGATCGGCCTGGTTGATCCGCGACGGCGCGCGCAGGTCCCGTTGGTTAACGCGCTCGCTGCGCACCATCCGGGAATCGGCAGAATTCCCGCGAGAACGCGGCAATCGGCGGCTCGCGCATTAACTCCGTTTGTTGCTAGTCGGTGTCTGCCCGATGCCTGCATGATAGGTACGGGGTTAAGAAGGTGAAGATTTCGTTTCTTTAGCGGTCGGGATCCGTGCTCCATTACCAGCCGAACAAGGAATTGGGCGAGACGACCGCGACAGAACTCGCGCGGCTGAACGGCAGCGAACGAAAGCTGCACGTCCTTCTCGTACAGACCCAGGCCGAGAACGCGGGCGCGCAGGAGATCTCCAGGCTTCTCGGCGCCGGCCTCTCCGCGCGCGGCCATCGCGTCTCCAACGTGTTTTTCTTCCGCAAATCGGATTCGTTCGACGAGCCGCCCGAGACGTTCTATTGCGCATCGCGCCGGCCGGGCAATCCGGTTGCGCTACTGCGGATGCTATGGACGCTTGGCGGTCATATCAGAGCGACGCGGCCCGACGCCGTCTTGACCTTCCAGCATTTCGGCAACGTCATCGGCGCGGGCGTGACGCGCCTCGTCAGCCGCGCTCCTGTCGTCGCCAATCAGGTTTCATCCGCACTGTCGATGAGCTGGCCGATCCGCACGGCCGACATCGTCATGGGCAGCGTCGGCTTCTTCGATCGCATCACGCTGAACTCAAAGGACATGGAGCGCGAGTATTCGCGCTACCCGCAGGCCTACCGGTCGCGCATGGTGCATGTCCCGCACGGCTTCGAGGACAAGGCGCTCATCCTGCCGAAGGGCGCCGCACGACAGAAATTCAACCTGCCGCCGGACCGCGTCCTGCTCGGCTGCGCGGCGAGGCTGCATCCGCGCAAGCGGCTCGATGCGGCTATACGGCTCCTGCCGGACGAGCCGTCATGGCACCTTGCACTCGCCGGCCAGGGCGCCGACGAGGCGAGACTGCGACAGCTCGCGGACGAGCTGAAGGTCTCGGACCGATTGCATCTGCTCGGCGAAATCGCGCCACGCCAGATCGCGGATTTTCTCGCCTGTCTCGACATATTCGTGTTTCCGACGCAGGCCGAGACCTTTGGCCTCGCCGCCGTCGAGGCCGCCAACGCCGGCGTTCCTTCGGTCGTCACCGATCTTCCCGTGCTGCGCGAGGTGCTGTCCTTCGAAGGAAAGCCCACGGCCCTCTTTGTCGATGCTTCAGATCAAGCGAAGCTGTCGGCTGCCGTCTCCCGACTTCTGACCGACCAAGCACTGAGCGATGAACTGCAAGAGAACGCCAAAGGCCTGAGGTTGCGCTATTCGGTCGATGCGATGGTTGAGGAATACGTTCAAATCCTCAACCGGGTCGTCTGAGCCGATGCGTTGGAATAGGTTGGCTCGACATGATCATCGAGTTTCGCTGCGAACGTGACCATGCGCGGCGGTGGATGCACCGCCAGACGCTGTCGATCGACGGCCGGGACGTTCCGGTTCAAATCGCGTGGACCGCAACGGCGGAGCCACGGCCCGCGGGGCTCAACGCCCTGTTCGAGCTCGAGCGCGTGGTGCTGCACAAGGGCAGGCCCAGCGGCGCCGACGGGCTGAAGATCAATCCGGAACGGACGCAGGCCCGCGCCGGCACGGCCGACGTGATCGTCGATTTCACGAGCGCCGTGCGCGATCCGGACTGTTCGGCCCGGCTGTATCTCCGCCCGCTGTTCAACGGAACTGCAGGTGAAAACGCGGCACTCGCGGCGATTCTCGCCGGCGACCTGCCCGTCATCGAGATCGTCAACGAGGTCGACGGCGCGGTGCTCGATCGCGGCCATCCCTCCGCAGAGATCGCGGCCGGTTTGAGCGGTGGGCTCGAAACGGTCATGGCGCGAACCCTGACCATGGTGGCGGCCATCCTGTCAGGACGGCCGCGTATCGTGCCGCAGCTGGCGCGCCCTGCACGAAGCGGCAACGGCAAGCGGCCGGCAGCCTATGTTGCGCGCAGCCTTGCCGTGTCGATCGCCAAGGAGATCTATCGCCTCTGCTGCTATGCCCCGCATTGGCATGTCGGATGGCGTTTCAATGACGGCGCCGGCGTCTGGCAGCATGGGGATCTCTCCGGGCCCAAATGGAACGTTCTGGGCGATCCCGGAAACCACTTCTACGCCGATCCCTTCCCGATCACATGGAAGGGACGCACATTCGTCTTCTTCGAGGACCTCGATCACCGGGTCGGAAAAGGCATCATTTCGGCGATCGAGTTCGGCGATGCCGGCCCGGTCGGTGAGGTCGTGCCGGTGCTGGAAGAGACCTGGCACCTCTCTTATCCGTTCCTGATCGAGAACGATGGCGAGCTCTGGATGATCCCGGAGAGCTCGCTCAACGGCGACGTTGCGCTCTACAAATGCGTCCGGTTTCCTGACAAATGGGAGCGGCATGCGACGCTGCTGTCAGGCCTTGAACTCGCCGATGCCACGATCACGCAGCACAATGGGCTCAACTATCTGTTCGGGGCCTGGCGCGACGGCGCCGGCGGCTATTCGGATTCGCTGGCGATCTACTACGCCGAGCACCTGCTCGGCCCCTGGTTACCCCATACCAGCAACCCGGTCCTGATCGATCGCGCAACGACGCGACCGGCCGGGAATTTCGTCACCATCGATGGAAAATTGTGGCGGCCGGTGCAGGATTGCGCCGACGGATATGGCGCAGCGCTCGCGTTGGCGGAAGTCGTCGAGTTGTCGCCGACGACGTTCAAGCAGGTCGTTCGCCACTCTCTCAGACCCGGACCGGCATGGCCCGGCAGAAAGCTGCACACGCTGAACCGCTGCGGCCGGCTCGAGGTGATCGACGGATCGCGTATTCAGCCCAAGACCCGGGCCTTCGCGAGCAAATTTCCATCGGTCGTCTTGTCGCCGCGAACCAGTCCTCACACCGCCTGCTAGCGCGTGGCACAACGGACGGCGTGGATCACAACGCCGCCCGTCATCTCGTGCTTCGGCCGCTCCCGCAGCAGGCGGCGTTCTATTGAGAACGATCCGAGGTCCAGCCCTTGTACTCGGCGACGTTGTCCCGGGTCACGAGCTTCGAGGGCAGGAGCTCGACGGTCGAGGCCGGCTTCTGGCCATTGAGAATGCCGACGCCCACCTGCACCGCGCGCCGCGCCATGAAGAACGGGTCCTGCGACGCGGACGCCTGGATCTGCGGCGCCGCCGGATCCTTCAGCGCGGCCTCGATGTCGGGCGCGCCATCGACCGCGGTGATGACAATGCCGCTGCGGCTTTGCTGGCGCGCCGCGAGATCGGTGCCGATCGCCTGCGGATCGTTGATGGCGAAGATGGCGTCGATCTTGGAAAAGCGCGTCAGATAGCCCTGCGCGACGGTGAGACCGCCTTCACGCGAGCCTTTGCCGTCCTGGTCGCTGGACAACACCTTGATCCCGGGATTCTTCGAGAGAACGTTCTTGCAGCCGACGACGCGGTCGATCACGGCCGAGACCTGCGGCCCGTTCTCGATGATGACGTCGCCCTTGCCCCCCAGCTTGTCGACGATGTACTGGCATGAGATCTCGCCGGCCTGCACGTTGTTCGTGGTTATGGTGGCGTCGGCGCCTTCGGCCGCGGTGTCGACCGCGACGACCACGATGCCCGCCGCCTGCGCCTTCTTGATCGCCGGCCCGATCGCCTTGGGATCGCCGGGGTTCAACAGGATCAGGTCGACGCCGGCGGCAATGAAATTGTCGATCTGGGTGACCTGCTTGCCGAGGTCGTATTCGAAACCGACCGTCGTGATCTTCACATTGGGATTGGTCTTCCTGGCCTCGAACTCGGCGCCCTTCGACAGCGCGACGAAGAACGGATTGCCCATCGAACCCAGCGAGACGCCGATCGACTTGAGTTCCTTGGCGAAGGATGGCGCGGTGCTTAGGGCAAGCGCCATCGCGGCGCCGGCGAGCGTGATCGTCTTCAACATTGGCTTCCTCCCTGGTCTGTATTCTTATCCGGCACGGCAGACCAGTTGCCGCAGCGGAACCTCGCATCACGCCTGCGCACTCAGGTGCGCGCCGAACCCTTTCAGGTTCTGGCGGAGCCTTTCACGTTCTGGCGGAGCCCTGCAGCCGGTAGCGGTCCAGCGCCACGGCGCCGATGATCACCAGGCCCTTGATCACATATTGCCAGATGTCCGAGACGCCGACGAGGATCAGACCGTTCGACAGGACGGCGATGATCAGCGCGCCGACCAGCGTGCCCCAGATCGAGCCGATGCCGCCGACGAACGACGTGCCGCCGAGGATCACGGCGGTGATCGCATCGAGCTCGTAGGACTGACCGAGCTGGAGACCGTTGGCCGCATATAGCCGCGCCGCCTGCATGGCGCCGCCGAGCCCGGCGAAGAGTCCCGAGATGCCGTAGACGAAGATCAGCACAGCCCAGACCTTGATGCCGGCAAGCCGCGCCGCGCTTTCATTGCCGCCCACCGCATAGATGTGCACGCCGAGGACGGTCCGGCGCAGCACCAGCCACGAGACGAGGATGACGAGCAAGGCGATCACCGAGAGCCACGGGATCGACGCGACGCCGGGAACGAGCGTCAGCGAGCCGTTGCCGATGAAGGCATAGGGAATGGAAGGATTGAAGACGGTGGTGTCGGCCCCGAGCAGTCGCGCCAGGCCGCGTACGGCGGTGAGAGAGCCGAGCGTGACGATGAAAGGCGGCAGGCGAAGGAGTGCAATCAGTGCGCCGTTGATGACGCCGAAGCCGAGGCCCGTGAGCAGCGCGGCCGGCAGCCACAGCATCCCGAGCTCCGGCAGCTTGGAGAGCGTCAACCCGGCCATCGCGGACGCCGCCAGGATCGAACCGACCGAGAGGTCGATGCCGCCGGTGAGAATGACGAAGGTCATGCCTGCGGCGAGCACGGTGTTCACTGCGGCCTGCTGCAACACGATGCCGAGATTTTGTCCGGTGAAGAAGCGGCCCTCCGACAGAAAATGGAAGCCGCCGCACAAGATCAACAACACCGGCAGCATGCCGGCGGCGCGGATCAGAAGCCGTATGCGCTGACGCTTCGTCTCTTGCGCGGCCGCGAGGCCCGCGGCGGCGGCGATGTCCGTCTTTGGAGAGCCGTCATGCATCGAGTTGCTCCATCCCCGTGGCGAGCGCCATGATGTCTTCCTGGTTCAGGGGCGACGTCGCGCCACGCTCGATTTCACCGGCGATATGCCCTGCCCGCATGACGACGACGCGGTCGCAGATGCCGATGATCTCGGGCAGATCGGACGAGATGACGAGGATCGCAGTGCCGGATTTGGCAAGATTGTCGATGATCGAATAGATCTCGGACTTGGCGCCGACATCCACGCCGCGCGTCGGCTCATCGAGGATCAGGACCTTTGGCGTGGTCGCAAGCAGGCGCGACAGCAGCACCTTCTGCTGATTGCCGCCGGACAATGCGCCGACGGTGACGTTGATATCGGCGGCACGAATGCCGAGCGCCGCGAACGCCCTGTTGGCGCGGTCGCGGGCCTTGTCGCGATCGAGGATGTAACCGATCCGGGCATCCCGGCCGAGCACCGCGAGGTTGATGTTGTCCAGGCACGACATGTCCAGAAACAGGCCGAGCGCCTTGCGATCCTCGGTCAGATAGGCGACGCCGATGTCGAGCGCCTCACCCGGCGTGCGGATATCGACCGGGCGTCCTTCCAGCTCGACACGGCCGGAGGTCCTGGGCGCCGCGCCAATGATGAGATGCGCAAGCTCGGTGCGGCCCGCGCCGATCAGGCCGGCGAGGCCGACCACCTCGCCCGCATGCACGGTCAGGGAGCAGCCCTTGACGCGCCGGCCATCGGCCATGTCGATCGCTGCGAGCACGGGATGCCCCCGCCCCGCCTCCGGATCATGATCCTTCTTGTAGAACGAGGAGACGTCACGCCCGACCATCAGCCGAACGATGGTGTCGGCGCGGATCTCCTGCTTGTCGAGCGCCCCGACCAGCCGGCCGTCGCGCAGCACGGTGACGCGGTCGCCGAGCGCATAGACCTCGTCCATACGATGCGAGATGTAGATGATGGCAAGCCCCTCGGCGCGAAGCTGACGGATCAACGCGAACAGCCGCGCGCTCTCGCCGGCCGACAACGCCGTGGTCGGCTCATCCATGATCAGGATTTTTGATCTGACGTGCAGCGCACGCGCGATCTCGACCAGTTGCCGCTGGCCCATGGAGAGGTGCGCCACCAGCGTCGACGGCAGGAAGTCCGCGCCCAGCCGTTTCAGGATGGGGCCGACGCCCTCGCGCATGGCACCGCGTGCCAGCAAGCCTGCTCGCGATAGCTCCCGGCCGAGATAGATATTCTCGGCAACACTGAGATTGGGAGCCAACGACAGCTCCTGGTAGATGATGGAGATGCCCGCCGCGCGGCCGCCGAGCGGACCTTCGATCCGTACCGGGCTTCCTTCGATGCGGATCTCGCCGCCGGGATCGGGCCTGTAGGCGCCGGACAAGATCTTCATCAGCGTCGACTTTCCGGCGCCGTTCTCACCCATCAGGGCATGAATTTCGCCGGCATAGACGGTGAGATCGACGGAACGCAGCGCCTTGATGCCAAAGAAGGATTTTGAGACCCCACGCATCTCCAGGATCGGATCGTTCATCGTGCCTCCCGACGCACAATGCGTTTCCTACCCGCGTCTCAATGATTTCGTCAGCGCGGTTCACGCATTAAACAAAAGGCCGCGGCACAGAGCAATACCGAACACACGGGAATGCAACGTCGAGGCGATGCTAGTGGCGCGGCCGATACAGTGCACGCCACGCGGGAAGCCGCTCGGCATAGGCATCGACCAGTCTTGCGTCGGGTTCGAACGTCTCGATCCGCTGCGGCCGCGTGCATACGGCGGCGATCGCCTCACCGGTGACAGCAAGCCGCCCCAATCTCGCCGCACCGAACGCCGCGCCGGTCTCGCCTCCGGCAAAGCGATGAATCGGAACATTCAGCACGTTTGCCAGCACCGAGAGCCAGAACCCGGACCGTGAACCACCGCCAATGGCGTCGGCTTCCGTCATCGCAATGCCGGCATCCGCGAGCGCGTCGCGGCAATCGGCAAGCGCGAAGGCAACGCCCTCGAGCACCGCCTGCACGATCGACCCGAGATCGGTGCCATGGCTCAAACCATCCAGCATGCCGCGCACGGCGGGATCATCGTGCGGTGTCCGCTCACCCGCCAGATAAGGCAGGAAGCTCACAGGCGACGGCGCCTGCGGGCGCAATCCAAGCGGCGCCAGCAATTCGGCCTCGGCGGCTCCGAACAGGCGCGCGATCCAGGCCAGGCAGGAGGCGGCCGAGAGGATCGCGCCGGCCTGAATCCACATGTCGGGAATGGCATGGCAGAACGTGTGCACCGCGCGGTCCGGGTTGGCAGCGATTCTGCTGGTCGGTGCCAGCAAGGCACCCGAGGTTCCCAGAGACACGAACGCGGTTCCCGGCCGGATCGCGCCGATGCCGACGGCGCCTGCCGGATTGTCGCCGGCACCGCCCGCGATCACCGGCTGTCCGGTCATGCCCCAACGCCGCGCCAGCTCGCCGCGCAGCGTGGTCGCGGGCGCACATCCCTCGACCAGACGCGGCATGTGATCGCGCGACAGGCCGGTCGCTGCCAGCGCTGCGTCCGACCAGTCCCGGCGCGCGGCGTCGAGCCACAGCGATCCCGATGCATCCGAGACGTCCTCGATGGCCTCGCCGCTCAGCACCAGGCGCAGATAGGCCTTTGGCAGCAGCACGAGTTTCGTCGCCGCAAAGATTTCGGGCTCATGCGTCGCGATCCAGAGCAGCTTCGGCGCGGTGAATCCCGGCATCGCCTTGTTGCCCGACGTCGTACGCAAAGCGGGCCAGCGTCGTTCCAGGACGCGACACTCGGCGGCGGAGCGCCCGTCGTTCCAGAGGATGCAGGGCCGCAACGGTCTCGCGCTCGCATCGAGCAGCGTGGCGCCATGCATCTGCCCGGACAGTCCAATGCCTTCGACGGCCGCCAGCTCGCCGGCATGCGTCACCTTCAAGGCATCGAGCGTGGCGAAGGTTGCATCGATCCACTGCGCGGGATCCTGCTCGAAATAGCCTGATAGCGGCGACGTCGTCGTCAACGGCCGGCTCTCGCTCGCAATCACGCGCTGGGCGCCGTCGACGAGAACGGTCTTGACCGCCGAGGTGCCGAGATCGATGCCGAGATACATGGCTGCTACCCGCTCACTTCGTCGCGTCCATCCAGATGCCCGGCTCCGAATGCTCGCGGATATGGGTGACGAGGAAGTCAGAAAAGGCCCTGATCTTGGCGGGCAGCCCGGCACGGTTCTGGTAGGCGATGTTCATGGTGAGCAGCGGCAGCTCCCAATCCACCAGCACCGGGACGAGGCGACCCGCCGCGATGTCGCTTTGAACGATGTAGAGCGGCTGGATCAGGATGCCGAGCCCTGCCAGCGCCGCGCCACGAATGACCTGGCCGTCATTGCTGTCGAGCGTCGGCGTGATGCGGACGGTCTGCGCGCCATGGCTCTTGCGCAGGCGCAGCGAATAGGGATCGTTCGCGAGATTGTAGACCAGCATGTTGTGGCGCGCGAGATCGGCGGGCTGCTCCGGCTCGCCCGCGCTTGCGAGATAGGAGGGCGCGGCGGCAAGCACGCGCCGCATCTGGCCGATGCGGCGGACGATGATGTTCGAATCCGGCTCCTGCTCGCGCGTCCGGATCGCGACGTCGATGCCGGCCTCGATGAAATCGGGATAGCGGTTGGCGGTCGTGATCTGCATGTTGAGCTTCGGATAGCGCGCGCGGAAGGCCGGCAGCATCGGCGCCAGATAGATCACCGCAAAGGACAGCGAGCTCGTGACCCGCAGCGTGCCCTGCGGCGACAGCGCGCGATCACTGACGATGTCCTCGGCCTCCGCCAATTCGCTCAGGACCCGGCTGGAGCGCTCCAGCAGCTCCTGCCCCGCCTCCGTCAACCACAGCCTGCGTGTGTTGCGCTCGATCAGCCTGACCGCAAGGCGCTCCTCGAGCGCGCTGAGATGACGGCTCGCCGCCGCATTCGACATGCGCAAGGCCTCGGCGGCTTTTGACAGGCTGCCGAGCTCGGCCGTCTTGGAGAACACCTCCAATTGCAGCAGGCGATCCATTTTTCCACTTTTAGAAAAAGAGACTTACAAATATTGACCTTTATTTCCACATCCCGCAAGTCAAAATGGCCAGAACACAAGCAAGATAGCAGGCGAGGAAACTGGGAAATGTCGGGCCCGATCAGGCACATCGTGATGTGGCGGCTGCGCGGGGAGACCCCCGCGGAGCGCTCTGCGGCCCGTTCCAAGGTCAAGACCCTGTTTGAGGGACTGCGGGGCCGGATTGAGGGCCTCACCCACATCGAGGTCGGCGTCGACGTCAGCGATGTCGATTACGCCTGCGACGTGGTGCTGTTCTCCGAATTTGCCGACCAGGCCGCACTCGCCGCCTATGCCACCCACCCCGAACATTTGCGCGTCCGCGAGGCGCTGGGCGACTTGCGGATCGGGCGCTTCCAGGTCGATTATCCCATCAAAGAGACCGGCGCATGATCGGTTCGTTCACCTTTGAAAACCTGCCCTGCCGCGTCGTGTTCGGCAGCGGAACGCTGGCCTCCGCCAAAGCCGAGGTCGAGCGGCTCGGCGGCCAGCGCGCGCTGGTGCTGACGACGCCGCAGCAGGAGGCGCAAGGCAAGAGCCTGGGGGCCGCCCTCGGCCCGCTCTATGCCGGCATCTTTCCCGGCGCGACCATGCATACCCCGGTCGAGGTCACGGAGCGCGCGCTCGCGGCGATGAAGGCATGCGAGGCCGACTGCGTCGTCTCGCTCGGCGGCGGATCGACCACCGGCCTTGGCAAGGCGCTGGCCTTGCGCACCGGAATCAACCAGCTCTGCATTCCCACCACCTATGCTGGCTCGGAGATGACGCCGATCGTCGGCCAGACCGAGAACGGCCTGAAGACCACGGTGCGCGACGCAGCGATACTGCCGGAGACCGTGATCTACGATGTCGACCTCACCCTGACGCTGCCGGCAAGCCTCGCCGCAACATCCGGCGTCAACGCGATCGCGCATGCCGTTGAAGCGCTCTATGCGCGCGACACCAATCCCGTGACCTCGCTGATGGCGGAGGAAGGCATCCGCGCGCTGGCTCGCGCCCTGCCCGCGATTGCAGCCAAAAGCGATGACCGCGAGGCTCGCACCGAGGCACTCTATGGCGCCTGGCTGTGCGGCGTCTGCCTCGGCACCGTCGGCATGGCGCTGCATCACAAGCTCTGCCACACGCTCGGCGGTACCTTCGATCTGCCGCACGCCGAGACCCACACCATCGTGCTGCCGCATGCGCTCGCCTACAACGCACCGGCGGTGCCCGATGCCATGGCGCGCATCTCGCGCGCGATCGGCGCGGCCGATGCGTCCCAGGGGCTCTACGACCTCGCGAAGCGGCTGGGCGCGAAGCTGGCGTTGCGCGACATCGGCATGCCCGAAAGCGGCATCGACAAGGCCGCCGATCTCGCCGTCACCAACGCCTACTGGAACCCGCGCCCGCTCGAGCGCAATGCCATCCGCGAGCTGATCGCCCGCGCCTGGGCCGGCGAGCCGCCTGTTACCATCAAAGCGGCGGCCTGAAGCGATGCGGCGCACGCTGATCAAATCCGCTGTCGTCATCAGCATGGATGACGCGATTGGCGACCTCAACACCGGCGATGTGCTGGTCGAGGGCAGCCGCATCGTCGATGTGCGCCCATCGATCGACCTCGGCAGCGGCGCTTCCGAAACCGAGATCGTGGACGGCAACGGCCGCATCGTCATCCCCGGCCTGATCAACGCGCATATGCACACCTGGCAGACCGCGTTGCGCGGCTATGCCGCGAACTGGACGCTGCTGGAATATTTCCGTCGCATGCATGCCGGGCTCGCGACCGTGTTCCGGCCCGACGACATCTACATTGCGACCCTCGTCGGTGCGCTGAACCAGATCAATTGCGGCACCACAACGCTGGTCGACTGGTGCCACAACAATCCGACGCCTGACCATACTGATGCCGCCGTGCGCGGCCTGATCGAGAGCGGCATCCGTGCCGCCTTCTTCCACGGCTCGCCCAAGCCAGAGCCGAAGCCCGGCGAGCCGCATTTCTCCGAGATTCCGCATCCGCGCCGCGAGGTCGAGCGGCTGCTGGCTGGTCCCCTCGCCGACCGCGATGGCCTCGTTACGCTCGGGCTTGCCATTCTCGGCCCGCATTATTCGACGCTCGACGTCGCGATGCACGACTTCCGCCTGGCGCGCGAGCTGAAGCTGATCGCATCCATGCATCAAGGCGGCGGTCCGGCCAAGACGCCCGACGGCTGGGAGAAGCTGATCGAAGCGGGTCTCGTCGGCGCCGGCATCAACATCGTTCATGGCAATGATCTCCCGGACAGTCTTCTCGACAGGATGGTCGACCTCGGCGTCTCCTTCTCGGTGACGCCGGAGAACGAGATGATCCAGGGCCACGGTTTTCCGATCACCGGTAGGCTGCTCAAGCGCGGCGTGCGCCCGACCATCGGGATCGACCTGGAATCCGTGCTGGCCGGCGATCTCTTCTCCGTCGCCCGCATCGCGCTGTCGATGCAGCGGGCACTCGACAATGCGAAGTCGCGTCAGGTGAGCGGCACCATTCCGGCGACGACCACGGTCCCCGTGCGCGAGGCGCTGCGCTGGATCACGACCGAAGGCGCCCGCATGCTCGGCCGCGAGGGCCAGATCGGCTCGCTGACGCCGGGTAAGCTCGCTGACCTCGTCATCATCAACGCATCCGATCTCAATCTCTTCCCGGTGCACGATCCCGTCGCGACGGTCGTGATGCAGACGAGCCTCGCCAATATCGAGGCAGTCATGATCGGCGGCGCCTGGAAGAAGCGCGACGGCCGGCTGTTGGTTGACGGGCTGGACGCGAAGAAAGAGCTGCTGGCCCAATCCGGCCGGCGGCTGGTGCAGGACATCGAACGACAGGGACGCGCCGCCTGAAGGCGCCAATGGATGAGATCAATGACCGACACTTCAAGGAATGTCGCTTTCATCGGGATCGGCAAGATGGGCCTGCCGATGTCGGCGCTCGTCGCCAAGGCCGGCTATACCGTGACCGCATTCGATCAGAGCGCAGCCCGGATCAACGAGGCGCGTGCGCAAGGCATTTCGATTGCGGCTTCGCCGGCCGAGGCCGTGAGCGGCAAGGCCGCGATCATCACATCCCTGCCCGATGACGCAGCCTTGCGCGGCGCGTTGCTCGGCCCCGCTGGTCTGATCGCCGCGATGGCTGCTGGATCTGTTCTGATCGAGACCAGCACCGTGAGCGTCGAGGCCTCCACCGAAGTTGCGGCCGCTGCACAAGCGCGCGGCATTGCCTATCTGCGTTCGCCGGTATCCGGCAATGCCAGCATCGTTCATACCGGTGCCCTGACCTGCTTCGTATCAGGGCCGAAGGACGCCTTCGACAACGCAAAGCCGCTGTTCGCCGCCTTCACCCGCGTCCAGACCTATCTCGGGCCGGCCGAGGAAGCCCGCTACGCAAAGCTCTCGGTCAATCTGATGATCGCGGTCTCGGCGGCGATGATGGCCGAGAGCCTGGCGCTGGCGCGCAAGGGCGGCATCGCCTGGCAGGACATTTTGAAGGTGCTCGACGATAGCGCAGTCGCCTCGCCGATGGTGAAGTACAAGACCGCACCGCTGCGGACGCGCGATTTCGAGTCGACTTTCTCGTGCAAGCAGATGGCCAAGGATCTCGATCTCATCCTCGGCGCCGGCCACGCCGTGGGCGTGCCGCTGCAGCTCGCAGCCCAAGTGCGTGAAACCTATGGCTCGCTGGTCGCGCAGGGCGACGGCGACACCGACTTCATCGCGACCGTCAAGCACCTGGAACGTCTGTCCGGGCTTGGCGAGCCGAAACTCTGATCGCGGAGACACCGATGCGTAACTTCAACGAGACCACGATCACGGACGCGGTGCTGGAGCGGATCAAGGATGCGACCGATCCACGCATCAAAGAGGTCAGCGAAGCGCTGGTGCGCCACCTTCATGCCTTCGTCCGCGAGGTCCGGCCGACCCAGAAGGAATGGGAATACGGCATCGATTTCCTGACCCGCACCGGACACATGTGCGACGACAAGCGGCAGGAGTTCATCCTGCTGTCGGATACGCTCGGCGTCTCCATGCTGGTCGATGCGATCAACCATCCCGTGCCGGAAGGCGCGACCGAGACCACGGTGCTCGGCCCGTTCTTCGTCCAGGCCGCGCCGGAAAAGGACAGCGGCGCGGATATCTCGGGGCCGATGGAAGGCGATCCCATGCTGGTCACCGGCTCGGTCTCGACCGTCGACGGCAAGCCGCTTGTGGGAGCGACAGTAGACGTCTGGCATTCCGACGACGACGGTTATTACGACGTGCAGCAGCTCGACGACATCGGCGATCTCGCGATGCGCGCGCGCTTCCATACCGACGCCAACGGCCGTTTCCATTTCTGGTCGATCAAGCCGGCCGCCTATCCGATCCCGCATGACGGCCCGGTCGGCGAGATGCTGGAGGTGCAGGGCCGCCATCCCTGGCGCCCCGCGCACGTGCATTTCATGATCTCGGCGCCCGGTTTCGAGCAGCTGGTGACCCATGTGTTCGTCGCCGGTGACAAATATCTCGACTCTGACGTGGTGTTCGGCGTCAAGGACAGCCTGATCCGCGAATTCACTGGCCACCCTGCCGGCCGTGCGCCGGATGGTCGCATGGTGGAGCGCGACTATTTCCACCTCAATTACGATTTCGGCCTGAAGCAGGTCGCGAGTAACGCGAGAGCCGCCTAGGCTAAACCAAGGACCAACAAGAGTCCGGCAACAGGGAGCAGACGGGAGCTAAGGATGGGACCGCGGGTCAGCACGAGCATATTGGCCGATCGCCTCACCGGCATGATCGGCCCGCGCGCGAGCGTTGCGCGCGGCGTGCTCGATCAGCACGGACAGAGCGAATCGCACTATCGCAATTTGCCGCCCGACATCGTCGTCTTTCCGGAAACCACGCAGGAGGTCGCGGAGATCGTGAAGCTCTGCGCCAGCGCGGGCATGCCGATCGTTCCGTTCGGCGCGGGCACCTCGCTCGAAGGCAATGCGGCTTCGGTCGCGGGTGGCGTCTGCTTCGACTTCGCCCGGATGAACAAGGTGCTGACGGTGCACGACAGCGACATGGACGTCGTGGTGCAGCCCGGCATCACGCGCAAGCAGCTCAATGCCGAGCTGCGCGGCACCGGGCTTTTCTTCCCGATCGACCCCGGCGCCGACGCCTCGATCGGCGGCATGACCTCCACGCGCGCGTCCGGCACCATGGCGGTACGCTACGGCACCATGAAGGACAATGTCATGGCGCTGGAGGTCGTGCTGGCCGACGGACGCGTGATCCGCACCGCCAGGCGCGCGCGCAAATCGGCCGCCGGCTATGACCTGACGCGGATGTTCGTCGGTGCGGAAGGCACGCTTGGCGTCATCACCGAAGTCACTTTGAAGGTGCATCCCGTTCCGCAGGCGATCTCGGCCGCCGTCTGCAGCTTCGACACCCTGCACGATGCCGTGGACACCGCGATCTCCGTGATCCAGTCCGCGATCCCCGTGGCCCGCATCGAGCTGCTCGACGACGTCATGATGCGCGGCATCAACGCCTACGCAAAGCTCGGCTATCGCGAGGCCCCCACTTTGTTCTTCGAATTCCATGGCTCGGAGAGCTCCGTCGCCGAACAGGCCGAGGCCGCGCAGGCGATCGCGGCCGACCATGGCGGCCATGGTTTTGCCTGGGCGAAGGCGCAGGAAGACCGCAGCCGGCTCTGGCACGCCCGCGACAACACGCTCTATGCGGGCCTGGGCTTGCGGCCCGGCGCACGCGCCGTGATCACCGATGTCTGTGTGCCGATCTCGCGGCTGGCGGAATGCCTGACCGAGACCAGGCGCGACGCGGACGAGCACGGTTTTACCGCCCCGATCGTCGGCCATGTCGGCGACGGCAATTTCCACATGCTGATCCTGATCGACCCGGCGAAGCCGGATGAGGCCGAAGGCGCCAAGGCGCTTCAGGCCCGCATGGTCGCCCGCGCCATCGCGATGGACGGCACCTGCACCGGCGAGCACGGCATCGGGCTCGGCAAGATCGATTATCTCACCGATGAGCTCGGCGAGGCCGTCGACGTGATGAAGTCGATCAAGACCGCGCTCGATCCTGATGGACTGATGAATCCCGGAAAGATTTTTGCGAGCGGAGTGCACGCATGAGCAGCGCCGCATCGGCCATCGAGCCCGCCTCCCCCACGCCGCTGCTGGAGCTGCGCGGCATCAGCAAGGAATTTCCCGGCGTCAAGGCGCTGGATGATGTTTCCTTTGCCGTCTACCCCGGCGAGGTCCACATGCTGCTGGGGGAGAACGGCGCCGGCAAGTCAAGCCTGATGAAGGTGCTGTGCGGCGCCTACCGTGCCGATGCCGGCGAGTTCTATTACAAGGGCGACAAGGTCGCGATCTCTTCGACCGCGGATGCGCAGAAGCTCGGCATCGCCGTGATCTTCCAGGAATTCTCGCTGGTCCCCCATCTCGATATCGCCCAGAACATCTTCCTTGGCCGCGAGCCGAAGGGCCGCATTCCCGGCACCATCGACCGCCGCAAGATCCTGGCCGACGCCAGGCGCGTGCTCGGCACGATCGGGTTTGAGATCGATCCCTCCACCACCGTCGACAAGTTAGGGGTGGCGCAGCAGCAGATGGTCGAGATCGCGAAGGCGATCAGCCAGGACGCGCGCATCCTGGTCATGGACGAGCCGAC
The DNA here is from genome assembly GCF_029953005.1 of Bradyrhizobium sp. Mp27. Classification (NCBI taxonomy): domain Bacteria; kingdom Pseudomonadati; phylum Pseudomonadota; class Alphaproteobacteria; order Hyphomicrobiales; family Nitrobacteraceae; genus Bradyrhizobium; species Bradyrhizobium sp. Mp27. Next base: position 128,394 of record NZ_JASAUS010000001.1, read on the forward strand.
GGCGGCGCTGTCCGACCGCGAGACCGAGCTGCTGTTCGCGTTGATCGCGCGGCTGAAGGCCGACGGCGTCTCCATCGTCTATATCTCGCACCGCATGGCCGAGGTGTTCGCGCTCGGCGACCGCATCACGGTGATGCGCGACGGCCGCCGCATCGACGGCGTTCGCCCCGCAGACGTCACGCCGGACCAGCTCGTCCGCATGATGGTTGGCCGCAACGTCGACATGACCTATCCGCGCAATTTTGCCGAGAAGCCCGGTGAGCTGCTGCTCGAGGTCAAGGGCTTGAGCTCCTCGACCGGCATCTCCGACATCAACATCGAGGTGCGCCGGGGCGAGATCGTCGGCCTGTGCGGCCTGGTCGGTTCCGGCCGCAGCGAGGTCGCCCGCGCCATCTTCGGCGCCGATGCCGTGACGTCGGGCGAGATCATTTTCGACGGCAAGGCCATCTCCGGCGAGCCTGACCTTGCCGCCCGCCGTGGCATCGCGCTGATCCCGGAGAGCCGCAAGAGCGAGGGCCTCGCCCTGCTGCGGTCGGTGAGCGACAATCTGGTGGTGTCGGCGCTGCGAAAACTGTTCCCGAGCGGCCTGTTCGACCAGCGCAGCGCGCAGCGCACGTCCGACGGCCTGATCCGGCAGTTGCGCATCGCAACCCCGAGCGCGCGCCAGACCGTCGGCCTGCTCTCGGGTGGCAACCAGCAGAAGGTCGTGATCGGCAAGTGGCTGGCGGCCGGCTCTAAGCTCTTCATCTTCGACGAGCCGACGCGCGGCATCGACATCGGCGCCAAGTCCGAGATCTTTGCGCTGATCGACCGGCTGGTCGCCGAAGGCGCGGCGGCCTTGATGATCTCGTCCGAGCAGGTCGAGATCTGCCATGTCTGCGACCGCGCCTATGTGATGCGCGAGGGTCGCATCGCCGGACACCTGACCCGCAGCGAACTGACCGAGGAGAACATCGTGCGACTGGGGATGCATCATGCGTGAAGCCGCAGTCGTCTCTCAACCCAATCCGCTGCAGCGCATTCCCGGCGTTGCCATCGTGCTGGTGCTGCTGATCGCCCTGTTCAGCACCATCGCGCCCGGCTTCCTGTCGGTCGCCAACCTCTCCAACGTGCTGGTGCAGTCGACCATCCTGACCATGCTCGCGCTGCCGATGACCTTGATCATCATGACCGAGGGGCTGGATTTGTCGATGGGCGCGGTGCTGACGCTGACCTCGCTCTGCGTCGCCATCGTGTCGCTTGCGACCAAATCGATGCTGCTGGGCCTGGGCGCCGGGCTTCTCGTCGGCGCAGCCTTCGGCTTCGCCAACGGCTGGCTGGTCGCCATCATCGGCATTCCGCCCTTCGTCGCGACGCTCGGCACGCTCGGCATGGCGCAGGGCCTGTCGCTGATCGTCAGCGACGGCCAGAGCGTGGTCGGCATCCCCCACAGCGTGCGCGACATCTATTCGGCGACGCTTCTCGGCGTGCCCGTGCCCATCGTGATGGCGCTGGTGACTTATGCGGCCTTCCACGGACTGCTCTACCACACCCGTTTCGGCACCTACATCTTCGCGCTCGGCGGTAACCGCGAGGCGCTGCGCTATGCCGGCCTCTCGCCGAACAAGCTGCTGATCGCGGTCTACGCGATCGGCGGCGCCATGGCCGGTATTGCGGGCCTGCTGATGACCGCGCGCATGAATTCCGGCCACCCGACTGCGGGCCTCGGCCTCGAATTCGACGCCATCGCCGCAGTCGCGGTCGGCGGCACCTCGTTCGAGCGCGGCAATGGCTGGCTGCTCGGCACCGTGCTCGGCGTGATCGCGGTCGGCGTGCTTCGCAATGGGCTCAACCTGATCTCGATGCCCTCCTCGGTGCAGGTCGCAAGCGTCGGCGTCCTCGTCATCGTCGCTCTGTTCCTCGACGGCCTCCGGAGCCGCGCATGACCGACATCTCCAAAGAGGCCATCGCGCCACCCCGCTCGTTCCTGTCGCAGGACGCGATCCAGGTCTTCTATCGCCTGCTCGCGGCGCTGCTGATCTGTGCGGTGCTCGCCGTGCTCAGCGACTCCTTCCTGAGCCTCGGCAACATCCTCAACGTGCTGAGACAAGCGAGCCTGACCTTCTTCATCGCGTCGGGCCTGACGCTGGTGGTGCTCACCGCCGGCCTGGATCTCTCCGTCGGCGCCAATGTCGCGCTGTCCGCCTGCATCGCCGGAACGGTGATCCACAAGACCGGCTCGCCGGCGCTCGGCATCCTCACCGGGCTCGCCTGCGGCGGCATCGTTGGCCTGCTCAACGGCATCATGGTCACCGCGCTGCGCATCCCCTCCTTCATCGCCACCTACGGCATGCTCTGGGTGCTGAACGGCCTCACCTACTGGTACATGGCGGGCGAGACGCTGCACGGCTTCCCGGCAGGCTTCCGCCAGATCGGCAGCGGCTATCTGTTCGGCCTGCCTATCCCGGTCTACCTGCTGCTGGTGTTCCTTGGGATCGGAACGCTGTTTGCGCAGCGCACGATCTGGGGCCAGGAAATCTATGCGATCGGCGCCAATCCGGTCGCCGCCCGCCTCTCCGGCATTCCCGTCGCGCGGCGCCTGCTGCTGGTCTATGCGGTATCAGGCACCATGGCGGGACTGGCCTCGATCATCTTCCTGTCGCGACTCAATTCGGCCGAAGCCGACATCGGCGAAAGCCTGACCTTGCCCGCGATCGCAGCCGTGCTGATCGGCGGCACCTCGCTGTTTGGCGGTGTCGGCACCGTGTTCGGCACCTTCATCGGCGCGTTGATCCTGACGCTGGTGCTGAACGGCATGAACCTGTTGTCGGTCAGCGCCAACTGGCAGCCGCTGGTCACCGGCATCATCGTCATTCTCGCGGTCTGGCTCGACATGAAGACCCGCCGCCGCGCGCAATGAGCTCTTAGAAATCCAACAAGCAAAATGAGGGATGGAGGCTACATGAAACAGAAAATGGGTTATTTGGCGCTGCCGCTGCTGATGGCGGCTGCGTTCACGACACAGGCGCGCGCCGACGGCGAGACCATCGCCGTGTTCACCAAGAACCAGACCAATCCGTTCTTCCAGACGGTGCGGGTCGGTGCCGACAACATGGCGAAAGCGCTGAACGCGAAGACGCTGCAGTACATCCCGACCAAGCCGGACTCGATCCCCGAGCAGCTCAGCCAGATCGAGGACGTCGTGGTGAAGAAGCCGAGCGCGATCGTCTTCACGCCGGTCGACTACAAGGCGATGGTGCCGGGCGTCGAGAAGATCAACGAGGCCAAGATCCCCGTCGTCAACATCACTGACCGCTCCGCCGGCGGCAAGTTCCTCTCCTTCGTCGGCGCCGACGATTACAGCCTTGGCCTCGAAACCGCGCGCTTCCTGCTCAAGACCTTGGGCGGCAAGGGCAACATCGTCATCATCGAGGGTGTCAAGGGCTCGCTGACCAATGTCGACCGCGTCCGCGGCTTCAACGACGCGCTGAAGGAGAATTCGGGCGCCAAGCTGCTGGCGTCTCAGCCCGGCAACTACCAGCGGCTGCAGGCGCTCCAGGTCATGGAAAACCTGATGCAGTCGAACGCGCAGATCGACGGCGTGCTCGCCGCCAACGACGCCATGGCGGTCGGCGCGATCGAGGCGCTCGACGGCGCCAATCGCAAAGCCCAGGTGATCGGCATCAACGGCACCAAGGAGGCAATCGACGCGATCAAGTCCGGCAAGCTGCTTGCCAGCGGCGACTACAACGGATTTGCCCAAGGGTGCCTCGGCACCATGATGGCGATCCGCAGCCTGCGCAACCAGCCGGTCATCGCCGAGATCGTTCTGAAGCCGACCGTCATCACCAAGGACAATTACCAGCCGTTCGACGTACCGCTGGAGCAACGGACCTGCCCGACCTTCGAGGACGCCGGCAAGCTCGGCGCCAAGTAACCCAAGCGATCATCACAAGCGCGGACGGCCGCCTCCGCGGCCGTCCCAAGAAACGTCCCAAGAAAATGGACACGTCAACGGAGACATCATGCTGTTCGCCATTCACGCCATCGACCGCACCGGCGCGCTGCCGACCCGGCTCGCCAACTACGACGCCCACAAGGCGTTCCTGAGCGACACGTCGCGCTTCGGCGTCAAGATCGTGATGTCGGGGCCGCTGGTCTCCGACGACGGCGCGACCATGATCGGCAGCCTGTTCCTGATCGAGGCGCCCGGCCGGACCGAGGTCGAAGCCTTCAACCATGCCGATCCCTTTGCCGCAGCCGGCATCTGGGAGAAGGTCACAATCACGGGCTTCCTGCGCCGCCAGGGCTGAAGGGCCTACGGCGCCTCTTCGAGGTGACAGGCCACCCATTGCTCGGGGCCGGTCGAACGCAGCGTCGGCTCCTCCGTCCGGCAGCGGTCGAAGACGTATGGGCAACGGGTGTGGAAGCGGCACCCGCTTGGCGGGTTGATCGGGCTCGGCACGTCCCCCTTGAGGATGATCGGATTGCGCTGGGCGCCGGGCTCGGGCAGCGGGACCGCGGAGAGCAATGCCTTGGTATAGGGATGCCTTGGCGCGGCAAAGATCTCGCGGCGCGGCGCCACCTCGACGATCTTGCCGAGATACATCACCGCGACGCGGTGGGTCATGTGCTCGACGATGGCGAGGTCATGGCTGATGAACAGCAGCGCCAGGCCGAACTCGCGCTGAAGGTCCTGCAAGAGATTGACGATCTGCGCCTTGACCGAGACGTCGAGCGCGGAGACCGCCTCGTCGCAGACGATCAGCTCGGGCTCGGCTGCGAGCGCCCGCGCGATACCGATGCGCTGGCGCTGGCCGCCGGAGAATTCGTGCGGCCTGCGGTTGAGCGCCTCGCGCGGTAGCCGCACGGTGTCCATCAGCGCCGTCACGCGGGTTTCGAGATCGGTGGCGGACTTGGCGAGGCCGAAATTGCGGATCGGCTCGGCCAGGATGTCGCGCACGCGCATGCGCGGATTGAGGCTCGAGAACGGATCCTGGAACACCACCTGCACGCGGCGGCGCAGCTGGCGCATCGTGCTTGGATGGGCGTCGTCGATGCGCTGACCGTCGAGGATCACCTGGCCCGCGGTGATGTCGAACAGCCGCAGGATGGCGCGGCCGACCGTCGACTTGCCGCAGCCGGACTCGCCGACCAGCGACAGCGTCTCGCCCTTCGCGATTTCGAACGAGACACCGTCGACGGCATAGACATATTCGGACTTGCGGCCGAACAGGCCCTTTTTGACCGGAAAATGCTTCTTGAGGTCGTTGACCTGGAGCAGCGGAGGGCTCATGCCGCGATGGCCCCCTTGGCGGCGTAGTGGCAGGCGGCGACATGGCGAGGCGCCTTCTCTTCAAGTCCAGGCGCATATTGGCGGCAAAGATCGGTCGCGAGCGCGCAGCGGCCGGCGAAGACGCAGCCAATGATGGGCTTGCGCAGATCAGGCACCTGCCCCGGGATTTCAGCCAGACGCCGCGCGGTGCCTGTTAGCGAGGAGCCGAGCCGCGGCACGGCGCCGAGCAGGCCCTGCGTATAGGGATGGCGCGGCGAGCGGAACAGCTCCGCAACGGGCGCCTCCTCGACCTTGCGGCCGGCATACATCACCATGACGCGCTCGGCGATCTCGGCGACGACGCCGAGATCGTGGGTGATCAGGATGATCGCCGCACCGACCCGGCGCTTGAGATCAAGCATCAGCTTCAGGATCTGCGCCTGGATGGTCACGTCGAGCGCGGTGGTCGGCTCGTCCGCGATCAGGAGCTTTGGATTGCAGGCCAAGGCGATCGCGATCATCACGCGCTGGCGCATGCCGCCGGAAAGCTGATGCGGATATTCGCGCACGCGCCGCTTCGGCTCGGGAATGCCAACCAGCGTCAGCATCTCGATCGCATGCGCCTCGGCCGCCTGCTTGTCGAGACCCTGATGGATCATCAGCGTCTCGCGGATCTGGCGCCCGACCGTCAGAACCGGGTTGAGGCTCGTCATCGGCTCCTGAAAGATCATCGAGATGTCGTTGCCGCGGATCGCGCGCATCTCGCGATCGGACAGCTGCAGCAGGTCCCTGCCCGCGAAGCGGACGGCACCCGCGATCCTGCCCGGCGGCTCCGGAATCAGCCGCATCAGCGACATCGAGGTCACCGACTTGCCGCAGCCGGATTCGCCGACGATGGCGAGCGTCTCGCCTTCGTTGACATGAAAGGACACGCCGTCGACCGCGCGGTTGATGCCGCCGGGCGTGCGAAAGTGGGTCTGGAGGTTCTCGACTTCGAGCAAGGCCATCGCGATCAACCCCTCGACATCACAGGCTCTTGGCCATGCGCGGATCGAGCGCATCGCGAAGGCCGTCGCCGAGCAGGTTCACCGCGAGCACGGTGACGGAGAGGAACGCCGCCGGGAAGAACACGATGTAGGGCTTGACCTGCCACAGCGCGCGCCCTTCGGCCATGATGTTGCCCCAGGACGGAATGGTGGGCGGCGTGCCCGCCCCGATGAAGGACAGGATCGCCTCGGTGATCATGGCGCCGGCGCAGATGTAAGTCGCCTGGACCAGCATCGGCGCCAGCGTGTTGGGCAGGATGTGGCGCAGGATGATCATCGGCGTGCGCGTGCCGCAGGCGACCGCGGCGTCCACATAGGGCTGCTCGCGCAGCGACAGCACCACACTACGGACAAGACGGGAAACCCGCGGGATCTCGGCGATGGTGATGGCCAGGATGACGTTGCCGACGCTGCCGCGCGTCAGCGCCATCAGCGCGATCGCGAGCAGGATCGGCGGGATCGACATCAGGCCGTCCATGAAGCGCATCAAGATGCCGTCGGCCCAGCGGACGAAACCGGAGACCATGCCGATGGCGAGACCCGCCACGGAGGCGAAGATCGCAACTGACAGGCCGACCGTGAGCGAGACCCGCGCACCGAATAGCACGCGCGAATAGATGTCGCGGCCAAGCACATCGGTGCCGAACCAGTAGAGTGCCGACGGAGCCCGCGTGCGCTTGGCGGGCGCGAGCGCAGTCGGGTCGACTGTCCAGAGGTACGGCGCGAAGATCGCGATGAAGACGAGTGCCAGCAGCAGTGCGCCGCCGATCGCGACGGTCGGATGGCCGCGCAAGAATCCCAGGAAACCGCGCCGGATCGTGACCGGCCGCAGGATTTCAGGCAGTTGCGGAGCAAGAACGAAGCCGGCCGGCAGCGCTTGCGGATTGACGGTCGTGTCGGTCAATAGCGGATCCTCGGGTCAACGAGCGTATAGACGACGTCGATCATCAGATTGACGAGGACGTAGACGAAACTGAACAGAAGCACGATGCCCTGGATGACGGGATAGTCGCGGCGCAGGATCGCGTCGATCGTGAGCCGGCCGAGGCCGGGAATCGCGAACACGCTTTCTGTGACGACCGCCCCGCCGATCAGGAGCGCGATGCCGATCCCGATCACGGTCACGATCGGGACCGCGGCATTCTTCAGCGCGTGAACGAAGAGGATGCCGCCCTGCCCGAGGCCCTTGGCGCGCGCGGTGCGGATATAGTCCTGCTGCAAGACTTCAAGCATCGTGGCGCGCGTGATCCGCGCGATCAGCGCGATGTAGACGCAGCCCAGCGCGATCGACGGCAGGATCAGGTTTTGCAGCCACGGCCAGAAGCCCTCCGTGAGCGGCGTGTAGCCCTGCACGGGAAGCCATTCGAGCTCCAGCGCGAAGATGTAGGCAAGGACATAGCCGACGACGAACACGGGCAGCGAGAAGCCGAACACGGCGAACGCCATGATGGCGCGGTCGATGAAGCTGCCGGCCTTCCATGCCGCCACCACGCCGAGCGGCACGGCGACCACGATGGTGAGCAGCAACGTGACGGTCATCAGCGACAGCGTCGGTCCGAGACGCTGTCCGATCATCGCGGAGACCGGAAGGTTGGTGAAGATCGAGGTGCCGAGATCGCCGTGCAGGATGCGCCAGACCCAGCTTCCGAACTGGATCAGGAAGGGACGGTCGAGGCCGAGGCCCTGGCGAATGCGCTCCACATCCTCCGGGCTCGCCTGGTCGCCCGCGATCACCACGGCGGGATCACCCGGCGCGATGTAGAGCAGGCTGAACACGAACAGCGCGACGATTGCCATCACCGGCAAGGTCGAGACGATGCGACGGAGGATGTAAGAGAGCATCTGGCTTCAGCGTACCATCATGCGGATTTCGATACGTTCCAGAAGAACGGCAGCGGCCCCTTGGTGATGCCGGAGACGTTCTTGCGCCATGCCGTGTAGGTCAGGAAGAAGCCGGTCGGCGCGTAGACGACATCCTCGAGCGCCGCCTTGTTGACCTGCCCGATCGCGGCCTTCTCCTCCTCGAGATTCTTGGCGTCGAACCAGGCCGTGATCTCCTTCTCGGTGTTCGGGCTGTTGGGCCAGCCGAACCAGGCCTTGTCGCCATTGGCGCGGATGGCGGTGTAGGCGGCCGGATTGATGCAATCGGCGCCGGCGTGCCAGCTGTGGAACATATTCCAGCCGCCCTGCCCCGGAGGTGTCTTCATCGCGCGGCGCGCGCCCACCGTGCCCCAATCGGTCGCGACGAAATCGACGTTCATGCCGAGCTTCTTGAGCAGATCCGCGGTGACGTCGCCCTGCGCCTTCGTGATCGACTGGTCCTGCGCGACCACGCATGTGACCGGCTGGCCGGAATAGCCGCTCTCGGCGAGCAGCTTCTTGGCCGCATCGAAATCGCGCTTTCCTTTCAGGATCTCGCCGCCCAACTCGGTGTAGAGCGGTGTGTCCGGCGTAAAAAAGCCCGGCAGCGGCTTCCACAACGTATCGTCGTCGCCGACCAGCGCACGCATATAGTCTTCCTGGCTCAACGCCATCAGCACCGCGCGCCGCGCCTTCACATTGTTGAAGGGGGGTGCAGATGGTTCATGCGGAAGGAGCCAATATTGCCGAGGGGATCGCCGATATCGACGCTGATGTTCTTGTTCTTCTTCAGCACGGGTACGAGATCGGAGATCGGGTTCTCCCACCAGTCGACCTCACCGTTCTGCAAGGCGGCCGCAGCGGTGGCCGGATCCGGCATCACCAGCCACTCGACGCGATCGACCAGGATGTTCTTGCCGCCGGCAAGCCACGACGCCTTCTCCTGGCGCGGCACGTAATCGGTGAACTTCTCGAACACCGACTTGGCGCCGGGCACCCATTCGCTCTTGGCGAACTTCATCGGACCCGAGCCGACATATTCGGTGATCTGCTTGAACGGATCGGTCTTCGCGATGCGCTCGGGCATGATGAAGGAGCACGGCGCGTTGTTCTTGGCCAGCGCGTACAGCATTTTCGGGAAAGGCTGCTTCAGGACCCATTTGAAGGTGCGGTCGTCGACCGCAGTCAATTCCTGCTGGATAGAGAGGATCATCAGACCCATTGGATCGCGCGCGGCCCAGCGCGACAGGCTCGCGACGACGTCCTTGCTCAGCACCGGCTCGCCGTCATGGAACTTGAGACCCGGGCGCAGCTTGAAGGTCCAGGTCTTGCCGTCGTCGGTGGTCTCCTCGGACTCGACCATCTGACGCTGCGGCTGGAGCTTGGCATCGACGCCGTAAAGCGTGTCCCAGACCAGCGCCGCCGCGTTGCGCACGACATATTGCGTGCCCCAGATGGGATCGAAATTGGCGAGGTTGGCTTGCGGCACGAAGCGCAGGGTGCGCGCAGAGGCGCCTTGTGCGATCGCCGGGGCCGAGAGGCCGGTCAATGCCAGACCGCCCGCGCCGGCCAGTCCCTTCAATACGGTCCTGCGATCCATGAAATCCTCCCAGTAGTGCCGTGATGCCGGCCATCGTTGGCCAAAGGCAGGTGAAACCAGAACCCATTGGCGTGCAAATGGTATGCCACTAACCGGGCCTTCGCCAGCGGCATCTCGTCGGGATTTCGACCGGGTCAGGCGTCAAAGCGCGGCCGCCAGTGCCGGCCCGGTCTCGATATGCGGAATCGCCTCGACCAGCTTGCGCGTGTAGTCGGTCTTGGGATTGTCGAACAGCGCCCGGCTCTCCCCCTGCTCCACGATGCCGCCATTGCGCAGCACGATGGTGCGGTCGCAGAGCATGCGCACGACATTGAGATCGTGGCTGACGAACAGCAGCGCAATGTCGTTCTCGCGCCTGAGACGGTCGAGCAATTGCAGCACCACCGCCTGCACCGAGACGTCGAGCGCGGCGGTCGGCTCGTCCAACACCAGCAGCCGCGGCCGGCAGGCAATGGCGCGGGCAATGCCGACGCGGGCTTTCTGGCCGCCGGAGAGTTGGTGCGGAAAGCGCGGCAGCAGATCGAGCGGCAAGCCCACCCGCTCCGCGCATTCCTCCACCCGCTTGCGCAACGTATCGCCGGCACGCATGCCGTCGAGCCGCATCAGGGGATGGGCGATGCAGTCGAACGCCGCGAAGCGCGGGTTGAGGCTCTCGTTCGGGTCCTGGAAGACCATCTGGATGTCTTTGCGCAAGGGCGAACGGTGAAAGTCGCGCGACGCGACATGGCCGATCGACTGCCCGTCGAACACGATATCGCCTTCGCTCGGGTCGATCAGGCGGCAGATCATCCGTGACGTCGTGCTCTTGCCGGAGCCGGACTCGCCGACCAGCCCGACGCTCTCGCCGCCGGCCATCGTCATCGAGAAATCCGCGACCGCAGCGGAGCCCTGGTCAAAACGCTTGGCGAGCTTGCGCACCTCGAGGAGTGGCGGCGTCCCGTGCGGAATCTCCTGCCTTGGCTTGCTGACGATCGTCGCGTGCCGCTCCCGCTCCTCCTCCGTCACGAGATCCTCGATCCGCGACGTCGCGGTCGGCGATGCCGCCACCAGTCGGCGGGTATAGGCGTGTTGCGGTGCGCTGAAGAGCTTTTTGGGGCTCGCTTCCTCGACGATGCGGCCGCGCTCCATCACGGCGATGCGGCGGCAATAGCGCGCCGCGAGACCGAGATCGTGCGTGATCAGGATCGTCGCCATGCCGCGCGCGGCGGCAATGTCTGCGAGCAGATCCATTACCACCTTCTGGGTCGTGACGTCGAGGCCGGTGGTCGGCTCGTCGGCGATCAGCAGCGCGGGATTGCAGGAGATCGCGATCGCGATCATGACGCGCTGGCACATGCCGCCGGAGAGCTCGTGCGGATAGGCGTTCATCCGCGTCTCGGGGTCGCGGATCTGGACCGCGCGCAGCAGCTCGAGCGCCTCGGCGCGCGCGGCGTCCTTCGATATCTTCTTGTGCGTGAGGATCGCGTCCGCGATCTGCAAGCCGATCGCGCGGATCGGGTTGAGCGCCGCCCGCGGATTCTGGAAGATCATCGACATCGCGGCGCCCTGGAGCTGACGGAGATCATCGCCCCTGAGTTTTGTGACGTCCTGCCCGCGAAACAGGATCTTGCCGCCGGTGACGCGCCCGGCCGCATCGAGCAGCCGCGTGGTCGCGAAGCCGGTGACCGACTTGCCCGAGCCGCTCTCGCCGACGAGGCCGAGCATCTCGCCTTTGGCGACCGTGAGGGTCACGCCGCGCACGGCCTCGACCATGCCGCGCCGCGTCGAGAACGAGACGTGGAGGTCGTTGATCCCGAGCAGCTCCACGCTCATGTGCGCATCCGCGGGTCGAGAATGTCCCGCATCCCGTCACCGAGGAGATTGAAGCACAGCACGGCCATCATCAGCGCAAGACCCGGAAAGGCCACCAGCCACCACCGCCCGGTCGAGATGAAGCGCGCCCCCTCCGCGACCATGATGCCCCATTCCGGCGTCGGCGGCTTGACGCCGAGGCCGATGAAGGACAGTCCGGCCGCGTTGAGAATGGCCCAGCCGAGATTGAGCGAGATCTGGACCGCCATCGCCGGCAGGATATTCGGCAGCAGGAAGCGCAGCACCACCGAGAAATGGCTCTCGCCGCAGGCACGCGCGGCCTCCACCCAGCCGACATTGCGGCGGACGTTGACCTCGGCGCGCGCGAAGCGGATGTAGAACGGAAGATTGATGATCGCGGTCGCGATCACGATGTTCTCGATCCGGTTACCCAGGGCGGCAACCATCGCCATCGCCAGCACGAACAGCGGAAAGGCCATCATCACATCGACGAAGCGGCCGACGCCGCGATCGAGCTTGCCCCCGGCATAGCCGCAGAACGCGCCGACGACGGCGCCGATCACGAAGGAGATGCCGACCGCGGAAACCGCAATGGCAAGATCGAGGCGCGCAGCGATGATGAGGCGGCTGAACACATCGCGTCCGAGCTGGTCGGTGCCGGCGAGATGCGCCGCGCTCGGCGGCAAAAGCGCCTCCGAGACATTGGAGACCACGGGATCATAGGGCACGATCCACGGCCCGAAGATCGCAATCAGGACGAACAGCGCAACGCCGGCCGCGGCAACGGCCGTGAGCGGATTGCCGCGCAGAATCCAGACCGAATGGCGAAGAGTTGCGCTGGTCATTCGATCGACACCCTGGGATCGGCAATGCCGTAGCAGATGTCGACCACGAGATTGACCAGCACGAACAGGCTGGCCATCAGCAGCACGAAACCCTGCACCGGCGCATAGTCGGAGGATAAGAGCGCATCGAGCGCGTAGGAAGCGACGCCCGGCCAGGAGAACACTTTCTCCACCAGGACATTGGCGCCCAGCATGGTCGAGAACACGATGCCGGCGATGGTGATGACGGGCAGGATCGCGTTCCGCAGCGCATAAGTGACGACCACCTTGTGCCAGGACAATCCGACCGAGCGCGCAGTGCGCACGAAATCGCTGCCGAGCGAGACCAGCATCGAGGCCCGCGTGATCCGCGCCAGCGGCGCGATCACGAACAGGGCCATGCTCACCGCCGGCAGGATCAACTGCTTGCAGGCCGCCCACCAGCCCTCGATATCTCCAGCGAGCAGGAAATCGATCGACAGGAACCCGGTCCGCTGCGGCGGCAGCGAGGTGAAGACATCGATCCGCCCGGTCGGATCAGGCGCGAGCCCGAGCAGGTAGTAGAAGACATAGATCAGCAGCAGGCCCGAGACGAAGGTCGGCACGCAGACGCCGAGCGCGCAGAACAGCCGCACGCCGTGATCGACGATCGAGCCGGGCTTCAGGGCCGCGACCACGCCAAGCGGCACCGCCGCGATCAGCGCGATCAGGAGCGCCGTGAAGGTGAGCTCCAGCGAGGCCGGCAGCCGCTCGCGCAGGTCCTTCAGCACCGGCTGTCCCGTCATCATGGAGCGGCCGAGATTGCCGTGGCCGATGTCGGACAGATAGAACACGAGCTGCTCAGGCACCGACCTGTCGAGCCCCATCTGCTTGCGGATCTGCTCGATCTCCTCCTTGCCGGCATTGGGCCCCGAGGCGAAGAACACCGCGGGGTCACCGGGCAGCACGCGCATCAGGAGAAAGGTGAAGACCAGCACACCGAACAGCGCCGGCAGCGACGACAGAAGTCGCCTGCCCGCCCGCACGATGGTTGCACCAAGACCGGTCGTCACCTCTGAGAGCTCCTCTCGTTGTCCGATGTCACTTGCGGCTGACGTCGCGATAGTCGACTTGGCGGTGGAACTCATAGGTGTAGCCTTCGACCGACGACGCCATCACCGCATCCTGGTTCGGCTGCCACAGCATGATCTGCGGCATCAGATCGACATGCATCGCGTTGAGCTTGCGGCCGGCGTCCTCATACTTCGCCTTGTCCGGCTCGAAACGTGCCTCCTGCGCGATTGCGGCAAGATCCGGGTTGTTGATCGAGCTGTAATTCCAGCGCTGATTGCCGGTGTAGAAGTTGCGGTAGAAGTAATCGGTCGACGGCAGCCAGGCTACGATGCCCTCGGTGTAGAAGGGAAGCTTCTTCTCGTTGATCTGCGTCGACATCTGTGCATCCGGCAGCTTCTGAATGTCGACCTTGATCCCGATCTTGCCGAGCGATTCCTTCACCAGCGCGGCCATCGGCTCCGCGGTCGAGGACTGGCCGACGTTGAAGCTGAAGGTGGTCGAGAAACCCTCGGGGAGCCCAGCCGCTTTGAGATATTCCCTGGCCTTGTCGAGGTCGAGCTTCACCGGCTGCTGGAACGGATAGATGCCGTTCAGCGGCTTGCCGTCCGGCCAGCTCGCGCCGAACAGCGGCGCGCCGCGGCCGAACAGAGCGGCCTTGAACATGTCGTCATAGGGCAGCGCGTAAGCGATGGCGCGGCGGACATTGACGTTGTCGAATGGCGGCATCTGGTTGTTCATCGAGACATAGGTGATCGCATTGTACTGCGGGGTCGAGACCACCTTGAGCTTGCCCTTGGCCTCGAGCGACTGCACGTCGCTGGCCTGGAGATCGACGACGAGGTCGGCATCGCCGCGCTCGACGAGGTTGGCGCGGGTGGCCGGCTCCGGCACCGACTGAATGATCACACGCTTGAAGAATGCGGGCTTGTTGGCCGAACCGCGATCCCAGGTCTCGTCGCGCTTGAGCAAGACCTGCTCACCCGGCTTGAAAGTCTCGACCACATAGGCGCCGCTACCGGCGGTGTGCTCCTTCAACCAAGCGGTCGCCCAGGGATCATCCGCGGTCGCGTGCTCCTTTGCGACCTTCGAATTGATGATCATGGGATAGACGGTCGCCAAATTCGGCAGCGCGAGCTTGTCGGGCTTCGGTAGCGTCACCTCAATGGTGAGGGGATCGATCACCTTGAACTGGTCCGCCGACGTCAATGATCCCGTCAGGAGCTGGGCCTTGCCGAGGATCGGCGCGGTGACGCAGCGATCGAGCGACCATTTCACGTCTTCCGCCGTGACAGGCGAGCCATCCTGGAACTTGGCGTCCTTGCGCAGGCGGAAGGTCAGCTTCAGCCCATCGGGGCTGACGTCGTAGGATTCAGCGAGCTCGCCGGTGATCGTGTCGAGGTCGAACACCCATTTGCCGTTGAGCTGCTTGCGGCCGAACGCCACCAGCCGATCATAGGTGCTCATGCTCAGCGCGAAGGATTCGCGCGTCGACCCGGGGATGTTGGGATCGAGCGTGTTGACCGCTGATCCCGTGACATAGCGCAACGTCTCCGCCCTGGTCTGTGCCTGCGACGGCGCGGTGGCAATGAGCAACAGCGCGGTGGTGGCGAGGACTGAGGCCGCGGGCCTGAAAGACACAAAACGCATTCGTTTTCCCCAAAATTTCGGCAAGAACGCCAGCAAGGCAGGTCAAGAAAGAAGCAAGTTGCGCGCCAATCCCGCAGAGGCGCTTCGGCGCGGCGGTGCATGGATGATCATCGCGATTCCTCCATTGTTCGCGCGGGCCGCGCAACCACGGCCTGCGGCACGTCGTAGGCGCTGAGCGAAGCCCAGTGGCGTTCAACATCGGCGCGAAACAGGCCGTGCGTCAGGCCATTGACCAGCTTGGGAATGGCCGTCGTCATCGCATTGATCGACGATCCCGACGGACCAAAACTCATGGTGGAGGCGATGGCGAAGAGATGGATGTCGGAGATCCACGGCGTCTCGCCCGGCACGCGCTCGGTGAAGGCGTAATCGTCGGCAAGATAGGGAAAGCGGCCGAGCCGCGCGTTGTGCTCGCTCGAAGGCGGCTGATAGCGATCGGCCCAGGTCGCGATATTGCCGGCAAAGCGGCGCAGCTCGCCGCGGCCGGCAAAGTTCATGTCGATGCCGGTGCCGCAAATGACGAGATCCGCGGTGATGGCCCCGCGTGGCGTGTGCAATTCGACACCGCCATCGGTCTGCCTGGTGCCCTCAACTGGCGCGCCCTCGTGCAGTGTGAAATTGGCATGACGAGCGCAGCGGTCGTAGGTCGGCTGCGGAAAGCCTTCGCGCATCTCGAGGATCTTGCGCATGAAGCGCCAGCGCCAGGCATCGTCGAGATCGCTGAGATGGCGCAGGAAGCCGCGAAAGGTGAGC
The DNA here is from genome assembly GCF_029953005.1 of Bradyrhizobium sp. Mp27. Lineage (NCBI taxonomy): Bacteria > Pseudomonadati > Pseudomonadota > Alphaproteobacteria > Hyphomicrobiales > Nitrobacteraceae > Bradyrhizobium > Bradyrhizobium sp. Mp27. The sequence continues at coordinate 144,243 of NZ_JASAUS010000001.1, forward strand.
CAGCGATAGGGCTGGATCACCTGGATCTGCGCACGGCGGCAGAGCAGATGCACTTCGGCGGCACCCGCTTCCAATGCAGTCGCCGCATTGTCAAAGGCGGACGCGCCGGCGCCGATCACCGCGACGCGCTTGCCGCGGAGGCTTGCGAAGTCGATGTCATCGGCAACGGTTGCGACCGAGCTCTCCGGCAGATCGCGCAGCGGCTCGGGGATCATCCAGTCGCCCATGCCCTCCTGCCCCGTCGCCAGCACGATCTTGCGGGCATAGAGCGTCTCGACGCCATCGGCGCGTCTCACGCGCGCGGCGAGCAGACCGTCTGACGCAGGCGCGATCTCCAGAAGCTCGCAGCCATTGCGCACCGGCAGTCCGATCGTGCGCCGCAACCACAGCAGATACTCCGCCCAATGCTCCCTCAGGATCAGGTACAGTGTCTGCCAGCTCTCCTTGCCGAAACGGGCCTCGTGCCAGGACTGATAGGTCAGGCTCGGAATATCGAGGTCAGGTCCCGTATAGTCCTTTGGGCTGCGCAGCGTCGGCATGCGGGCATAGGTGAGCCACGGGCCCTCCTTCCCTTCCTCTGCCTTGTCGAGCAGCAGGATGTTGCTGACGCGCGAGCGCATCAGGCCGAATCCGATCGCGATACCGGACTGGCCGGCGCCGATGATCAGCACGTCGAGCGCGGGCTTGCCGTCCGGTCCGATCTTCGGTTCGAGCCATGCGGCGCCGGGATGCGCGATCCTGGCGAGATCGGCGCGAACGCCCGCTTCGAGCTCTGTCAGCGCGTCGCTCATGCCGCCAGCCAGCCTCCGTCGACCACCATCACGGTGCCGGTCGTGAACGAGGACGCATCGCTGGCAAGATGCAGCGCGGTCTGTGCGATCTCGTCGGCCTGGCCGAACCGCTTCATGGCGTGGCGATTGCGGGAGGCTTCGCGCACCTCCTCCGAATTGGCGTGACGGGCGAAGCTGCGGCGCAGCATCGGAGTATCGATCGCGCCGGGTGCAATCGCGTTGACGCGAATGCCGTCGGTCGCGAAATCCACCGCCATGGTGCGCGTCAGGCTGACGATCGCGCCCTTGGCGGCGATATAGGCGCTATTGCCCTTGCCGCCGGCGATGGCGAGCTGCGACGCCAGCGTAATGATCGAGCCGCCCTTCTGCCGCTGCATCTGCGGTATAGCAGCTCGCGCCCACAGCCAGGTGCCGCCGACATTGGCGCGGAACACCGCGTCCCAGTCTTCCAGGCTCGTCGTCAGCACCGTGCCGCCGCAGGAGAAGCCTGCCGCGGTCATGAGGATATCGAGACGGCCGTACCGTGCCACGGCGGCGCCGACGACAGCCTCGGCGAAACCGGCATCGCCGACGTCGCCGACATGCGTCGTTGCCTCACCCACAACGCTCAAAGTCTCCTGAAGGCCGGCGGCATCGCGATCGACCAAAGCAAGCTGCGCGCCTTCCTCTGCAAACAGCTTTGCACTGGCGCGGCCAATGCCCGAAGCTGCTCCCGTGATGATGGCCGTGCGCCCCTGCAGCCGCATCTCAGATCCACTCCTTGTGCTGGGTCAACCAGGCGCTCATCGCCGCGGCGGACTCGGCACAGCCAAACCGTGCGCGCCAGCCGAATTCGTCCGCCATCCGGTTCACCGCGAGCGGCGCGCGAGCCGGCCCGTGCAGCTTTATGGCGGTCTTTTCTCCGGGTGCCGCGAGCCGGCACTCCAGGCCGGGATGCAACGCCGCGAACGCCTCGCCCCATTGCAATGCGGGCCACGCTCCGCCGTTCGAAATGTTGTACAGCCGGTGACGAGGGCGCTCGGCTTCGACCAGAATCGCGACCGCTTCGGCAGCGTCCGGCGCGTAGGTCCAGTCTCGCATACCCGGCCCCGGCATGATCGCCGGCTCACCGCGAGCGAATGCGGCCAGGATCTGATACTGGAGGCTCGGTGTATCGCGCACTGAACCGGGTCGCTCCCACGGCCCGAACACCGCAGTCAACCGCACGCTCAGGAAATCGCCGCCAAAGAGCTCGGCATGGCGGGCGACGGACCGCTCCGAGGTGAACTTGCTGATGGCGTAGAACGAGACGGGATCACAGGGCGTTTCCTCGTCCAGAATCTCGACCCGCGCACCCGCGGCGCCATAGGCCGACGCCGACGACAGATTGACGACACGGCGCACACCATGACGGATCGCCGCGAGCAGGATGGGGATTTGCGCCATCACGTTGATCTCGAGGACGCGCGCGGTCGACGCTCGCTCGAGTTCATCGCCGGCCGTCACCGCGGCGCCCAGCACGATCGCATCGCAGCCCGCGGCAATGAGAGCGTCGATGGCGTCTGCGTCGGAGATATCGCCCTGCACGGCGTTGAGCCGTGCGCCGTAGTCAGCAAGCGATCGCCGCGCGGATGGCGGCAACTCTGCGCGGTCATACAGCGTGACGTCATGCCCGCGCGCGAGCAGCACCTCGGCAAGATTGAGGCCGACAAAGCCGGTGCCGCCGAAGATGACGATCTTCATCGCGCGCGATCCGCCGTCACAGCAGCTTCGCCCCGAAATTCCGCTCGGGATCCATGTCGGCGACGAGCCGCCCCGTCGGCTTTGCCGCCTCGCCGCCGCTGCGCGCCAGGAATTTTCCGCTGCCGGCAGTCGCGAGACACTTGTTGCCATCGACGATGACGCGGCCGCGAGAGAGCACCGACACCGGCCAGCCCTTCAGCTTGCGGCCCGCGAACGGCGTGTAGCCGGCGAGATCGTGCATCATCTCGTCCGCGATCGTCGTCTCACGATTGGGGTCCCAGATCGCGATATCGGCATCGGCGCCGACCGCGATCGAGCCCTTGCGCGGATGCAGATTGTAGATTTTTGCCGGCGCGGTCGAAGTCAATTCCACGAACTTTTCCAGGCCGAGCCGGCCCTTCGACACCATCGCGTCGAACAGCAGCGGCAGCCGCAGCTCCAGCCCCGGCAGTCCGTTCGCAACCTGCTTGAAGTTCGGATTGGGTCCGGCGCGCAGCTTGCCGGTCTCGTCGTAGCGATAGGGCGCATGATCCGACGAGATGGTCTGGAGATCGCCGAGCGACAGCGCCTGCCACAGCGCTTCCTGGTCGGAATGCGTGCGCGGCGGCGGGCTGCACATCCACTTGGCGCCCTCGGTGCCCGGCTTGTCGAGATCGTTTGCCGTGAGGAACAGATATTGCGGACAGGTCTCGGCGAAGACCTTCAACCCCTGCCCGCGCGAATCGCGGATGACTTTCGCGCCTTCGGCCGTGGACACATGGAAGATCATGATGGGCTGGTCGATCAGCGCCGCCATGCCGATCAGTCGCGTAAAGGCTTCCGCCTCCGACACGCGGGCATGACTGACGGCGTGATATTTCGGCATCGTGTAGCCGCGCGCAAGCAGGCGCTTCACCATCCAGGCGATGATGCCGTGATTTTCGGCATGGGCGCACAACATCGCGCCGGACTGGCGCGCGGCCAAGAGAATGTCGAGCAGCGGCTCGTCGTCGACCTTGAGCCGGTCATAGGTCATGAAGATCTTGATCGAGCCATGGCCCTGCTTCACCAGCGCCGGAATGTGCTCCTCGACCGTCTCCTTGGTCGCGTCGGCAATGATCATGTGGAAGGCGTAGTCGATCACGGCGCCCTTCTTGGCCAGCGCGTGATAATCCTCGACCACCTGCGGCAGCTTCATGCCGACATGCTGGGCGGCGAACGGGATTACCGTGGTGGTGCCGCCGAAAGCGGCAGAGACGGTCGCGCTCTCGAAGGTGTCGGCATTCATGATGCCGGCCGCGGACAGCTGCTCGATATGCGCGTGGCTGTCGACGCCGCCGGGCAGCACCAGCTTGCCGCGCGCATCGATCTCGCGTTTCGCCGCCGGAAGCCCGCGGCCGATCGCTGCGATGGTCTCACCGGAGATCGCGACATCGGCCTCGAACACATCGGTCGTGGTGGCGACGCGGCCGCCGCGGATGATCAGGTCGTATGTGGGTTCAGTCATGAGGCACTCCATGATATGCCTGAGCTACGTGATCGCCATTTCAAGGGAAGCCCAACATGCCCCGGCCGCGCATTCTCGTCATCAATCCGAATTCCAACCCTGCGGTCACGCAAGGGCTGGAGGACGCCTTGAAGCCGCTCGGTTTCGAGGGTGGGCCGGAACTGGTCTGCCAGTCGCTGGCCGAGGGTCCGTTCGGCATCGAAAGCCAGGCCGATGTCGATGGCGTTGCCATGCCGCTGCGAAAACTGGTCGAGGGCGACAACAGCTCGGCCGCGTTTGTCATCGCCTGCTACAGCGATCCCGGGCTTCAGGTCTGCCGCGAGGGCACCAACCGGCCGGTGTTCGGCATCGCCGAGTGCGGCGTGCTGACGGCACTGGCGCGTGCCGAGACCTTCGGCGTCATCGCGATTGCCCAGCGCTCGATCCCGCGCCACATGCGCTATCTCAGGCAGATGGGCCTGACCGAGCGCCTCGCAGGCGAACGGCCGCTCAACATGAGCGTTGCCGAAACCGCCTCGGGCGAAGGAACGCTGGCGAAGATGATCGATGTCGGCCGCGCGCTGCGTGACGAGGACGGCGCCCGCGCCATCGTGATGGGCTGCGCCGGCATGGCGCGCCATCGCCGTCCGCTGGAAGACGCGCTTGGCATTGCCGTGATCGACCCGACACAGGCGGCCGTCACCATGGCACTGGGTACGGTGCAGTTCTCGGCTCACTAGGCGTCCTTCAGCTCTTTGGCGTCCTGCCGCGCGAGCCATTGCGCGTGGCTCTCGCGCGTCAAGGAAAACGTATCCCGCTGCGTGGTGTAGAGATTGCCGAACATGCGGCCGATCGGCCGGTAAGCATCGAGATCGACATACATGTTGGCCTCGTCGACGAGGCCCTCCCGGGCATGAACCCTGAGCACCTCACCGACCAGCAGTTCGCGATCGGGCGAGAAATTCAGCACGACGTGACGGCGGCATTCGAGAGCAAATGGTGCAGCCGCAAGGCGCGGCACCTTCACGTCAACTGAGGGAAACGTCGCAAGCCCGGTCGCCGCGACCTCGCTGTCGCCAGAGGGAAAATCGACCGCGCAATCATTCATCGTGGCAGACAGCGCCTCGTCCACCATGTGAACCACGAACTCGCCGTCACGATGGATGTTGCGGGTCGTATCCTTCGGGCTGTGATCCGGCTTGTGCTGGAGCCCGAGCACGATCAGCGCCGGGCTTTCGGAGAAGACATTGAAGAAGCTGAAGGGCGCGGCGTTCACCGCTCCGTTCGCGTCCAGCGTCGTTACCAGCGCAATCGGCCGCGGCACGACCACGCCGCAAAGCAGCTTGTAGCGGTCGCGCGGATCGAGCTCGCGCAAGGAAATGCCGGATGTGCCCTTGTCCGCCATCGGCGTCACTTCTCCGGCGGCGGCACCGCGCCGGTCTGACTGGTGATCAGGCCGTAATGCTCGATGCGGCGGTGCTGGGCAAAATTGAAGATCGTGGTCTTGCCGAACGTCGTGGCGTCGAGGTCGCAGGCATGAACCAGGACCTCGTCGCCCTCCGTCTTGGCCTCGGCGACGATCTCGCCATCGGGATCGACGATCAGGCTGCCGCCGAACAGCGGATGGCCGTCCTCGACACCCGCCTTGGCCACCGCGACGACCCAGGTCGCGTTCTGATAGGCGCCGGCCTGCACCGAGAGACGGTTGTGGAACAGCCGCTTCTCGACGCCCTCCTCGCTCTTCTCCGCATTCACCGACGGCGTGTTGTAGCCGATCAGCACCATCTCGACGCCCTGCAGGCCCATGACGCGATAGGTCTCGGGCCAGCGCCGGTCGTTGCAGATGGCCATGCCGATGATGCCACCCAGCTCGCGCCAGACATTGAAGCCGAGATCGCCCGGCTCGAAATAGCGCTTCTCCAGATGCTGGTGCGACCGCTTGGTGTCGTAGTCCACATGGCCCGGCAGATGGACCTTGCGATATTTGCCGACGATCTTGCCGGACTTGTCGGTCAGGATCGCGGTGTTGAAGTGGTGGCCATCAGGCGTCAGCTCGGCATAGCCGAAATTCATCGCCATCTGATGCTGCGCCGCACGCTCGAACAGCGGCTTGGTCGCCGCATTCGGCATCTCGCGCTCGAACCAGATGTCGGCCTCCGCCCGGTCCTCCGAATACCAGCGCGGGAAGAACGTCGTCAGCGCCAGTTCCGGATAGACGATCAGGTCGGCGCCTTTTGCTTTCGCCTCGTCCATCAGCGCGATCATGCGCCTGACCACGGCCTCGCGGCTGTCGGCCTTCTGGATCGGGCCCATCTGGGCGGCGGCAACAGTGACGATACGCATCAGCGAGTTCCTGATTTCCTGGTGAGGCTGGGGATCATAGCTTGAGGGGCGTGCCGGCGCGCGCAGCATAACGCGGTCTTGCGCCGTTTTTCCAGCCAAGCAGCTTTCATGCCGTCCGCCCCCATTCGGCATCCTGCAAGAGCCGCCAGTTGATCTTGTTGCTGGCGGTGCGCGGCAGCTCATCGACGAAGACGACGGCGCGCGGCGCCTTATAGCTGGCCATCGCGCTGCGAGCCCAACCGACGATGTCGTCCGCAGACGTCGTCGGGCGCGCGGCTTCATCGAGAACCACCAGCGCCTTGACGGTCTCGCCGCGGTAGTCGTCGGGGGTCGAGACGATGCAGCATTCGCGAATGGCGCGGTTCTGGTACATCGCGGCTTCCACTTCGGCCGGCCACACCTTGAAGCCGCTGACATTGATCATTCGCTTCAGGCGGTCGACCGCGAAGAAATAGCCTTGGGCGTCGCGATAGCCGAGATCGCCCGTGCGCAGGAACCGCTTGCCGGACAGTTCGGTGAAGGACTCAGCGTCGGCCTGCGGCCTGTTCCAGTAGCCTTGCAGCACCTGCGGCCCGTGCACGACGATCTCGCCGGTGACATTGTCGTCGAGCTCGATCAGGGTCTCGGGATCGACGACCCTCGCATCGGTCTCGTGCACGGCAATGCCGAGACACTGGCGCTTCGGCGCAGCCATCGGATTGAGATGGGTCGGCGACATCGTCTCGGTCATGCCGTAGCCCTCGACGAAATCGAGGCCGAAGCGGCCTTTGAGCCGTTCGGCCACCGCGGTGGGCATCGCCGCGCCGCCGCCGGTCAGCACCTTGAGTTTTGCAAAGCACCGGTCTCGGAACCGGGCGCTTGCGAGCACGTCCACGATCATGGTCGGCGCCGCGTTCCAGAACGTGACGCCGTAGGTCTCGAACAGATCCGGCAGCAGATCCTTGTCCCAGCGCGCCATCAACAGCAGCGTGGCGCCTGTCACCACAGCGGCATTCATCGAGCCCTGCATGCCCGCGACGTGGAACAGCGGCATGAAGCCGGTCATCACGTCGCTGCCGTCGAGTCCATACCAGCGTGCCTGCAGGACGGCCGTGAACAGCGCGCTGCGATGCGTATGCATGCAGGCCTTGGGCTTGCCTGTCGTCCCCGACGTGTAGGGCAGGATCATGAGATCGTCCGGCCCCGTGGTCATCGGATCAGGTTGCAAGCCTTTCGTGATCGCAGATGACCAGGAATGCCAACCCGGCGACGGCGGCACCTCCGACGGCGCTTCAGTCACGCAGGACGGCAACGTGTAGGGCGTCGCGTCCGGGATCTCGTCGCGATACTGCGCGACGATCGTATGCGTGATAGCTTCGCCCGCCAGCGGCGTAAATATGTCGTTGAGCTCGCTTCCGATGATCGCGACCTTGGCGCCGCTGTCTTCGGAGAGGTACGCGATCTCAGCCGTCTTGTTCATGGGATTGATGGGCACGATCACGGCGTCCGCCCGCATCACCGCGTAGTAGGCGATGACATATTGCGGCGAGTTCTGCAGCGCGATCATGACGCGATCGCCGCGCTTCACGCCGCAAGCGTTCTGCAGGAAGCCGGCCAAGGCATCGACCCGCGCGCGTAGCTCGGCATAGCTCAGGCTTGCACCATAAAACACCGTCGCCGGATGCGATGGGCGATCCAGCGCGGCCTGAACAAGCGCGTCGTACAGCGCCCCCTCCGGCATCGCGAGATGCCAGGGCTCGTCCGCCGGCCAGGCCGGCGAGCGATGAGGTGTTGCGGGGTCTGCGCTCACCCGTGCTCCTCGTCTGCGATGTCGAGGCCGTGATCGAGCGCATCCAGAAGCAATTCGGCCTCATGCTCGGAGATGACCAGCGGCGGCGCCAGGAACAGCGAGGTCTGCTCGCCGCTGGTGCCGATCACCGCGCCGGCTTCCAGCGCCCGCTCCGCCACGCGCGAGGCGATCGGCACTTCCGTGGTGTCGGCATGCCAGGAGCGCCAATCCGGACCGTGCAGCTCCACCGTCCAGTGCAGCCCCTGCCCCGCCACGCGCTGCACGCTCGGATGCTTCTGCGCGATCGCGAGCAGGCGCCGGATGAACAGCTTTTCCAGGCTCGCTACGCGCTCCAGGATTTTTTCTTCGCTGACGACCTTCAGGTACGCGCTGACGGCGGCCATGCTGATGGGATGGCCGCGCAGCGTGCCGTAATTCTGCCAGCTCGTGCCCTTGAGCCGCTCGACGATGTCTTTCGACACCACGACGGCAGCAACGGCTGCGGCACCGCCGCCGAGCGATTTCCCCAGCGTCACGATATCGGGCCGGCTTTCAGCGCCCTGGAACGCGAACCAGCGTCCTGCGCGGCCTGCGCCGGTGACGACCTCGTCCGCGATCCAGTACGAGCCAGCCTGCCGCGCGCAGCGGGCTACCTCGTCCTGATAGGCACCGTCGTAATAGATGCCGCCCTGGGTGTAGTCGATGATCGTCGCGGCCGTGTCCGAGAGCAGCCGCGTGGCATCGGCCAGATATTCGCTGGGCGGCGTATTGTTGGCCGGCGCGCCATAGATGGCGCCATCGGGCGCCGGGAGAATCCGCACCGGTGCCATCGGCGCCGGCAGCTTCGAGCCGCCTGCGTGCACCGCGAGGCCGCCATGCCACTGCGGCTGCACCGTCATGCTGCGCGACAGGCCGGTGATGCCATGATAGGCGCGCTCGCGCGTCGCCAGCGCCGGTCGCTGCGTCAGCGCCTGGCAGAGCGACAGCGCCATGTCGTTGGCCTCGCTGCCGCTGATGCAGAAGCGCACCGCGCCGACCCAGTCGTCTTCGCCCTTGAATGCGGTGACCATCAGATCGTCGGCCGCCTGCTCGCGGCCAACCCAGGTCCAGCCTTCGTTCACGACGGGCGTATCGGCCGCGCGGCGGATCGCCTCCACCATCGCGGGATGGCGATGGCCGAGTCCGCCGCCGGTGTTGCTGCCGTCGATCAACTTGCGGCCGTCCGACAGGTGAAAATAGACGCCCTCGCCGCCGACGACGGCCATCGGCGCGGCTTCGCCTGCATTCAACCCGGTTCGCAACAATCTGCTCATCGCAATCCCCTCACTCTGCGGACACGGCGCCATAGCCGCCGCCGCCGCACATCTCGATCGTGACGAGATCGTCTTGCTGCAACACCAGGTTCGACTTGCCGTCGATCGCGACGTTTTCGCCCTTCCGCACCAGCGAGATGCGGCAGGCCTTGCCGGCTTCGCCGCCCTGTATGCCCCAAGGTGCAATCACCATGCGCTCGATGCAGGTGGTCAGGTGCATCGAGGGTGCCAGGATGCGATAGGTGCGAACGGAGCCGTCACCGCCGCGATGCGCGCCCGCGCCGCCGGACTGCCGGCGAATGGCCTGCTGCTCGAGGCGGATTGCGTAGCTTGCCTCGATCACCTCGACCGGCGTGTTCGACGTGTTGGACAGATGCACGCGCGTCGCCGACATGCCGGCCCGATCATGCCGCGCGCCCTCACCACCGCCGTGAACCTCGTAGAGCATCTTCCACGAGCCGTTCTGCCGCGGCTCGGCAAAAAACAGCACGCCCGCCGTGGTCGCCCCGCCCGCCGACAGACGCTCAGGGATGGTGTCCTGCATCGCGCGAAAAATCGCATCGACGATGCGCATGGACGTTTCGTGGTTGCCGGCGGCAACGGACGCCATCCAGCCCGGCTCCAGGATCGAGCCCGGGCGCGTGACGATGGTCAAAGGCCGCAGCGCACCCGCATTCTGATGCATGTCGCGTCCGCTCATGATGCGCGCGGCATAGGCGACCGCCGAGCGCGCCATGAACGGCGTCGTGTTGCAGAAGTTGGAGACGCGATCGCAGCTTCCGGAAAGGTCGAAGGTCGCCTCGTCGCCGCGAATGGTGATTTTCACATGGATGCGCGCAGGTGCATTGTTGACGCTGCCGTCGTCGAGAAAGTCCTCGCCCTCGTAGACGCCGTCCGGCAGGTCGCGGAGCGCCTCCCGCATCTCGATTTCGGAGAGATCGTGCAGGCGCGACTGCGTCGCCGTGAACACCGCCTTGCCGTGCTCGCGGCAAAGCTCGACGATGCGCTTCTCGCCGGCCTTGGTCGCCGCGATCTGCGCGAGCAGATCGCCCTCGCAGGACTCAGGATCGCGGACGTTGGCCTTGAGCAGTTGCACGATCGGCGTGTTGACGCCGGCTGACGTGGCGATCAGCACCGGCGGAATCCGCATCGCCTCCTGGAACGTGTCGATCGCCTTGGCAAAATAGCTGCCGGGCCAGGTGCCGCCGATGTCGGGCCAGTGCGCGAGGCTCACCGCGAACGCCACGATCTCGCCGTCGACAAAGACGGGACGCACGACCTTGACGTCGTTGAGGTGATTGCCGCCGAGCGCGCCGACATTGTAGATCAGCACGTCGCCGTCATTCAGGGTCTCGACCGGCACGACCTTCAGGAGTTCCGGGATCGTGTAGGCCATCGCGCCGAGATGGATCGGGATGTCGCGGCCCTGCCCGACCAGGCCGCCGCGGCCATCCGTGATTGCTGATGAGAGATCGCCGGCCTCGCGCAGCAGCGGCGAGCGCGCCGAGCGCGTCATCACCAGGCTCATTTCCTCGGCCGCGGCCGAGAGCCCGTGCCTGATAACCTCGACGACGAACGGATCGAGCTTCATGCTGCCCTCCGCGTCAGGAAGAGGTTCCCGGCGGCATCGGGTTTAGCTTGCCAACCCGGCGGGACCACGACCGTTGACCATGCGTCCTCGATGATCGCGGGGCCGCTGATGACATCGGTCAATTTGGCGCGATCGATGATCGCGGTCGGGATATTGTGGAGGCCGTCGAATGAGCAGGCCCGCCTGCCTGACGACACCGCCCTCACCGCAGTCGCTGGCCGGCTCACCACGGTCGTCGACGGGCGCCGCGCCTGCACGCGCACGGATTCGATGACGCAGGGCTCGCTCGTCGCATAGCCGAACAGCTCGTGATGTCGCGTCAAAAAGTCCTTCTTCAGTCTGGTCACGTCGAGCGGCAACGTAAACGGCACCGGAATGGCATCATTCTGCGCCGCGTAGCGCATCAGCGCCACGAGCTCGACCTGAATCTCCGCCACGGCGACACCGTTGGCGATAAGCGGCGCCGAAGCATCGTCCATCAACGTCCCGATCCGCTCCGACACCCGCGCGAGATCGATGCCGTCGAGGGCGGCACGTAGCGTCTGCTGCTGGAGGAAGCTGAAATCGGCGGTGAGACAGCCAAGCGCCGAGAACGCGCTCGAGGCGCTGGGCACGACAACCTCGGCGATTCCGTAGAGATCGGCAAGGCCTGCGGCATGCATCGGGCCGCCACCGCCGAAGGCGAGCAGCGTGCAGTCGCGGCCGTCGATGCCGCGCTCGACCGTGACGCGGCGAAGCGCACGAGCCATCGTCGCGTTGGCGACCTTGATGATGCCGAGCGCGGTTTCGGTCAGGCTCAGCCCCAGGGCGCGCGCGATCGGGTTGATGACGCGTTCCGCGGCCTTGATGTCGATGCCGATGCGGTCGCCAAGCTTGGTCTCGGGATTGAGATAGCCGAGCACGGCATTGGCGTCGGTGATGGTCGGCTCAAGGCCGCCGCGGCCATAGCAGGCCGGCCCGGGCTCGGAGCCGGCGCTCTCCGGCCCGACCGTCAGGCCGCCGGGACCATTTCGTACGATCGATCCGCCGCCGGCCCCGATGGAATGGACCGCAAGCATCGGCTGACGCAGCGGCTTGTCGCCGAGCATGCGGCCATCGGTCATCTCGGCCTGACCGTCGACGATCAGGCAGACGTCCGTCGTGGTGCCGCCCATGTCGAAGGTGAGCATGCGCGATGTGCCGAGCTGGCGCGCGATGCTGACCGATGCGGAGACGCCGGCCGCCGGCCCCGACATCGCCATCACCAGCGGCCGCCGCTTCACGGCCGAGATCGGGACCATGGCTCCGGCCGAATGAAACACCTGCAAGCCGGCGCCGATCGGCAACCGCTGCTCCAGCTCGCTGAGATATTCCACCGCGATCGGCATCGCGGCCGCGTTGAACACGGTCGCCGACGTCCGTTCGTATTCGCGCGCCTCGGGATTGACCTCATGCGACAGCGAGACGTGGGCGACGACGCCCTTGAGCCGTTCGCCGAGCATCTTTTCGTGGACGGGATTGGCATAGGCGTGAAGCAGTGCGACCGCGACGCTCTGCACGCCAGTCTGCTTCAGCCAAGCCACAAGGCGCTCGATCTCGGTCTCATCCAGCGCCTTCAGCACCCTGCCCTCGTGATCGAGGCGCTCGGCGAGCCCAAAACATCGTTCGGGCGGCACCAGCGGCGGCGATTTCGGCGGAATGTCGAGACGACAGAGATCGCGGCGGCGATAGCGCGCGATCTCCAGCACATCGGCGAACCCTTCGGTCGCGACCAGCGCGACCTTCGGCAGCCGGTTCTCGACGATGGCGTTGGTGACGCGCGTGGTGCCGTGGACGAAGCGCTTGACCTCGCTCTTGCGCAGCCCCACCGCCTCGATCGCCTCCAGCATCGCCTGAACCGGCGCGTCGGGGCGCGACGGCACCTTTGCGATACGCGCCTCCGCGGAGTCACGCCTGATGGCGATGATGTCGGTGAAGGTGCCGCCGATATCGGTGCCGACTTCCCAGTGATTTTCGGAGGAGCTCATGTGCGGGGTCAGTTACGGATGACGTCCGAACCGGACGCCGGGTGCTTGCCGTCCATCGCAGCGTCCAATGCCAAACCGAGAGCGCTCATCATCATCCCCTGTCATGCCACCGCCTGCGAGCGTGCGACAGAGCGATGGGCTCGGGATAGGGCCAGAGTTGTCGCAAACCACTAGACCAGCGCATGGACCGGCATCACGCGGTGCAACACCGGCTGCACGTTTTGGTGCAGCACTGCACGCGCAGAGAGCACACCAACGCGAACCGTTCCGCGCGACAAACGTGCAGTGCACCACGGATTTCTCCGTGCAAATCGTGACGCCCGCTGCACTGCAATCGGAGCACTCAAAAACGTCTGTCTAATTTGCAGGCGATTGAACGGCGATGCGGGATAGCCGCATGCCTACGAGCTATGCACGACGGTCGGCTCAGCTTCTCTTTATTGTACGAACAGTAAGAGAGGATATTGCCGGGTCGAACGGTGCGTTGCGGCGACCGCTGCCGATGCAAGCCGCGATTCTCGCAAGCAGCGGCCCGGCATCCTCGACCCGCAGCCGGCCGTAGCCGAACACCAGGCCCTGCCGCGTCGGCTGCTCCAGAAAGTTTTGCGAGAGCGGCTGGACGTGGATGCCGGCCTGCTTCAGGACCGCGGCCGCTTCTCGGTCGCTCATCCGTGCCTGCATCGCGTCGGTGAACAGCGCCACCAGATGCAATCCGGTGACGGCGGAGGATACGGTGAGATCGTCAGGCATCAGCGCTGCGATGGCATCGATCAGTGCCTTCCGGCGCGCGGCGTAGATCCGCCGCATCCCGCGCAGATGCCGCAGCAGGTGCCCTTCCCGCATGAACTCGGCCAGTGCGAGCTGACCTATGCCGGAGGTATGCACGTCGATCCGCGCGCGGCCCTTGGAAAAGCCCTCGATGAAATGCCTGTTGGCGACGATGTAGCCGAGCCGCAAATTCGGCATCATGATCTTTGAGAAGGTGCCGAAATAGATCACCCGCCCCTCGCGATCGAGCGAGCGCAACGAGGCGATCATGCTGTCCTGGTGCCTGAACTCCGAATTGTAATCGTCCTCGATCACCCAGACGTCGTTCTTGTTGGCCCAGTCGAGCAGCTCGAGCCGCCGCTCCAGCCCCATGCTGACGCCGAGCGGATATTGATGCGACGGCGTGACCACGATCAGCTTCGCACCCGGTGCGCGCCTGACACCTTCGGAGACGACGAGGCCCTTGTCGTCGACCGGAATGGGGACGAGCTTCGCGCCCGCAGCCGTAAGTGCCCAGCGAGCCTCGACGAAGCCGGGCTCCTCGACCCAGACCTCGTCGCCGGGATCGAGGATCATCCGGCTGCAGAAATCAAGCGCGCCCGATGTGCCGGAGGTAACCACAACCTCTTCCGGCGAGCAGACGAGCCCGCGCACCGAACCGAGGAAGTTCGCAATCTCGCTCCGCAAGCGCGGATGGCCTTCCGCGGGAAGATCGAGACACTCCTGCTCTCTTGGATTTTGCCAGGTCTGGCGCAGCAGGCGCGACCAGTCCTTGAATGGGAAGGTCGAGATGTCAGGCGCGCCCGGGCTGAATTCCGAGGGCCAGTTGGTCTCGTAGTCGAAGGCAAGCAGCGAGCGCCAGCGCTCCGACATGTGGGCGGGCTTGGCCGCAGACGAGGTCGCGGACGCAGGCGCGGCATGTAGGGTCGCAACTGACGCCACCATGACACTGCCGCGCGGCATCGATTCAAGATAGCCCTCGGCGTAGAGCAGATCCCAGGCGGTCAACACCACCGTGCGCGAACAGCCCAGTTCGCGCGCGATCTCGCGCGAGCCGAGAAACTGCGTTCCGGCCGGAAAGACGCCGCGCAAAATGCCGTCGCGGATGTGCGCCGCGATCTGCAGATGCAGCGGCACGGCCGACGTCCGGTCGATATGCATCCCGGCAAGGGACGCGCGCTTGCTCGGGTGACGGCTGTTGTCCATGTCTCGCCCGTCAGGCAAGGAATTGTAACCCGCATGGAGCGAAGCGAAATGCGGGGGCACCGTCCCGGATTGCGCTTCGCTCCATCCGGGCTACACGGCCCCACATACAAGTGCGTGGGGTGGGTCAGCGCAAGCCTAACCCACCCCACGAGATCTCGCTTACGCGCTCGCCTGGGTGACGAACTTCGTGTTCAGGTAACCCTCGATCGCCTCGAGGCCGCCCTCGGAGCCGTAGCCGGAGTCCTTGATGCCGCCGAACGGCACTTCCGGCAGCGCGAGGCCGTGATGGTTGATCGACACCATGCCGCTCTCGATGTCGGAGCCGATCGCCTGCATCGTCTTGGTCGAGGTCGTGTAGGCATAGGCCGCAAGGCCGTATGGCAGGCGGTTCGCCTCGGCCACCACCTCGTCATAGCTGCGGAACGAGGTGATCGGCGCAAGCGGGCCGAACGGCTCCTCATTCATGATGCGGGCATCGCGCGGCACGTCGGTGATGACAGTCGGCTCGAAGAAGAAGCCTTCGTTGCCGATGCGCTTGCCGCCGGCTTGTACCTTGGCACCGCGCTGCACGGCGTCGGAGACCAGACCTTCCATGGCGTCGACGCGGCGCGGGTTCGCCAGCGGACCCATGCGGGTGTCCTTGTCGAGACCATTGCCGACCTTCAGGCTCTTGGCCGTCGCCACGAACTTGTCGACGAAGGGCTGATAGACGCTCTCATGCACCAGGAAGCGCGTCGGCGAGACGCAGACCTGGCCGGCGTTACGGAACTTGTTGGCCGAGAGGATCTTGGCGGCGTTGTCGAGGTCGGCATCCGCAAACACGATCGCCGGCGCGTGGCCGCCGAGCTCCATGGTGACACGCTTCATGTGCAGGCCCGCGAGTGCAGCCAGATGCTTGCCGACCGCGGTCGAGCCCGTAAAGCTGATCTTGCGGATGATCGGGTGCGGAATGAGATATTCCGACACTTCCGACGGCACGCCAAACACCAGCTGGACGACACCGGCCGGAATGCCCGCGTCGGCATAGGCGCGCACCAGCTCCATGCAGCTTGCAGGCGTCTCTTCCGGGCCCTTGACGATGATCGAGCAGCCGGCGGCGAGCGCGGCCGAGATCTTGCGGACCGCCTGGTTGATCGGGAAATTCCAGGGCGTGAAGGCTGCAACCGGGCCGACCGGCTCCTTGGTCACGAGCTGGGAGACGTTGCCCATCCGCGGCGGCACGATGCGGCCATAGGCGCGGCGGGCTTCTTCCGAGAACCAGTCGATGAGGTCGCCCGCGAGCATGGTCTCGCCCTGCGCTTCCACGACCGGTTTGCCCTGCTCCATGGTCATCACGGGTGCGATCTCGGCGGCGCGCGAGCGGATGATGTCGGCGGCCTTGCGCATCAGCTTGTAGCGGTCGAACGGCGAGGTCTTGCGCCAGATCTCGAAGCCGGCCTTGGCGGCCTCCAGCGCGCGGTCGAGGTCCTGGCGCGAGGCGTGCGGGGTCTTGCCGATCGGCTGGCCGGTGGCGGGGTTGAGGATGTCCTCCGACTTGCCGGAGGTGCCGTCGGTCCACTCGCCGGCGATGAACATCTGAACTTTCGGGTACATCCCTGGTGTCTCCTGCATGATTTCGGCGGCAATCAGCATTGGCGCGCGGCCGCCTCATAAGTGGGCGCAGAGCTACACCGAAAGGCGGCCGGCGAAAAGAGATCAATGATGCCGCAGCAGCGCGAGGATGGTATGCGCAACAGACGACATGGCGTCGTCCCGATACGATTATTCTTCCGTCACACCAGGCTCGACTTGCCGCGGCTGAGCACCTCGCCCGCACCCTTGTCGCCGACGATCCTGCCCTGCTCGTACACCACGCGGCCCCGCGCGATGGTGGTAACGGGCCAGCCGGTGACGTCAAAGCCTTCCCACGGCGTATAGTCCGCGCCATGGTGCAAATCGGCCTGTTGAATCGTCTTTGTCAGCTTCGGGTCCCACAGCGCGATATCGGCATCGAAGCCGACGCCGATCGAGCCCTTGCGCGGGTAGAGCCCGTAGATGCGCGCATGATTGGTCGCGGTCAGCTCGACGAATTTCTGCAAGCTGATGCGTCCCTTCGAGACGCCCTCCGAGAACAGGATCGGCAGCCGGGTCTCGACGCCGGGGATGCCGTTCGGCACCCAGCGGAACGAGGTGCGGGAATTCGGCGTCAGCTTGCCCTTGGGATCGTCGTAGCGGAACGGGCAGTGATCGGACGAGAAGGTCTGGAACACACCGGTGGTGATGCCTTCCCAGATCGCCTGCTGGCTTTCGGCATCGCGCGGCGGCGGCGAGCAGACATACTTTGCGCCTGACATGTCCATGTTCAGGCCTTTCATGTCGTCGGCCGTCAGCGTGATGTATTGCGGACAGGTCTCGGCATGCACCGGCAATCCGCGCTGCTGGGCCCAGCGCACCTGCTCCATCGCCTCGCGGCCGGAGACGTGGACGATCATGATGGGGACGCCGATCACCTCGGCATGGCTGATGGCGCGATGCGTCGCCTCGCGCTCGACGGCCTGCGGCCGCGAGGTGCCGTGATAATAAGGCGCGATATGGCCATCGCGTTCGAGCTTGGCGGTGAGGAAACGGATCGCGTCGTAACCCTCGCAATGGACCATGACGAGCGCCTCCTCGCGGCGCGCGACATCGAACACTTCCAGCAGCTGCTTGTCGCTGAGCACGAGGTCGTCATAGGTCATGAACACCTTGAACGAGGTGTAGCCATCCTTGACGAGGGCCGGCAGCTCCTGCCCGAGCACGACCGCGGTGGGGTCGGAGATGATGAGGTGGAAAGCGGTGTCGATGTAGCACTCGCCCTCGGCGAGCTTGCGGTAGTTCTCGACGCAGGTGCGCAGCGACGTCCCCTTCTCCTGGAGCGCGAAGGGCAGCACCATGGTGTTGCCGCCGGCCGCTGCCGCGCGCGTTGCCGAAGCAAAATCATCGGCCATCACGACGTCGGGGCCGGAGGCCTGGGAGATGTGGACGTGGCTGTCGATCCCGCCCGGCAGCGCCAGCAGACCTGTCGCGTCGATCTCGCGCGCCGCACCTTCAATGCGGTCGGCGATGCTGACGATGCGTCCGTCGCGAATGCCGATATCGGCGCGAAACTCGTCGCTGGCCGTCACGATGGTGCTGCCGCGAATGGCGAGATCGAGCTGCGTCACAGGTGTCTCCGTCTGATGATCGCTGATGTCTGGAAGATCCGGCCCCACGCCGCAAGGGCCGCGATGTCGCCACCGGCGAGTTCGAGCGTCCGCCACAGCGTGACCGCGACCGAGTCCAGCACGGCGATGCCCAACTCCCGTTCGAGTGCTGCAGCCAGCGCGGCGCCGTCGAGATTGGTGCAGAGAATGACCACGGCATCGGCGCCGTCCGCCGCGACCGCGCGGATCATGTCGGCGATCGTCGCGGGCGTGACCTCACCGAAGGAAAAATTATCGCGCAGGCCGAGATGCCGCTCGGCGTGAGGGGCGATCCCCTCCTCGGCCCAGACTTCGCCGATCCGCCGTTGCACGTCGTCCGTATAGGGTGAGACCAGGCCGACGCGTCCGGCGCCGAGCGCGCGGACGGCGTCGATGCAGGCAAGCGTGGAGGTCGTCGCCGGGATATCGGTCCGCGCCGCGATCGCTTCGCACAGGCTCCGGTCGCGGCCGATACCGAGCCAGCTTGCCGACGTGCCGTTCCAGGCAATGGCATCGACCTTGGCGTCCGCCAGCAGATCCGCCGCCGGCAGCATCACCGAGGCATCGAACTGGTTCAGCGCCGCGGCATCGAGCGCGATCTCGGTAACGCGGAAGCGCGAGAAATGAGCGGTGACGCCGGCCACGCCATGCAGCATGGAACTGGTGACGGGCTCCAGCACCGAGTTGGACGATGGGGTCATCATGCCGAGGCGCTTGCGCTGAATTGACATCGATCACGATCGCCCCATTGAGAGAGCGCACCGCTGCGTCCCCTCGGGCGATCATCCGCGCCTGCCATCGCCCGCGCAACCCGCAATTTGGATGGCGCATATGATTTGTTCGATACGCAGCTCAAGCCGCGAAGGTCGACCGCAAACGCCGCCAGCCGATCACGATGCCGGTGACGGAAAATGCCAGCCCGAGCAAGCAGAGCCCGACGACCAGGATATCGCGCACACGCGGATGCGCCATGAGAACGGGAAAATCGAGCGTGTGAAGCGCGCCATAGAACCAGCGATAGGCCCGCCGCGAGGCATCCAGTCTTTGCAGCACGCGGCCGTCAGCAGCGTCGATGTCGAACCAGAGGTCGCCGCATCGGGAGCGATAGACGGGCGCTCCGGCGACAGCGGAGTGCGCGGGATAGTCGTCATTGTCGGCAAGAACGGACGGGACGCCACAGCCCAGCGCAAGGCGCGTCGTCAGGTCATGGACATCCTTCTCGCCGAGGAATGCCACCGGCCCGCTGCGGCTCGCCTCCGCCGTTTTGGTCAAGGCCTGACTGGCAGGGCCGGTCCGGTCGCGCCGGTAGACAGCACCATTGACGGCGAACCATTCGACGTCGCGAGCCGATGGCTGACCGACCGGTGGGGCCGTCGTCCAGTCCGGCGCGGCATACACCACGCCCGCTTCGGTCCGGGTCAGCTCCCCGCGCGAGAACAGCCGGCCGTGATCCATCGAGAGCCAGCCACTAAAACTCCAGGTCAGCACGAAGACGGTCGCGACGAGACCAATGATGTGATGCAGTGCGTGCCAGCCGCGATAAGGCGACGAGACCCCGCGCCTTCGAATCCTGATCCTGATAATTCCGAGCACCGCGCCGAGCGTCGCCGCGATAAAAGCCACCAGCGACAATGTCGAGACCACCTGATCCCAAAGCGACCAATTGCTCCTCAGGACCGTCGGATAGATCCAGTGCAGGACGCTGCCGGCCCAATTCCAGCCGCGTTCGCTGCGGGTCGTATCCAGCACGACTTCGCCGGTGCGCGAGGAGACATAGACCTCGGTTCCGGCCGCATCGCCAAGAGCGACGCGCAACAGAGGCCGGTGTCGATCAAAGCCATTGGGGACGCTCCATTGATCATAATCCGCGACCGCCATCATCGCCGCCCGCGCGGCATCGAGCCCGCGTTGCCGGGCATGATCCCGCGCGATACCGACCGCGACGTCGGCGGACGTCACCGATGCATCCCGTCCGTCGGAGGCATGGACCGCGCGCACACGCGACGGGTCCGACACGACATAGACCGGCCCGTCGCTCCGCTGGACCAGGCGAACGCGCGTGGCGTCCGCGACCCCGCTCGCGGCGACGGCCTCCGCGACCGCAATCCTCACCTCTCCGCCAGCCACCGGCGCGAGCCCGGCAAAACGTTCCGCTTCCGTCAATGACGGAAACGGGACGAAGTGCATCACGATTCCGCTCGCGAACCACATCGCGAACAGCAGGCAGAACGCGATCCCGAGCCAGCGATGCAGCAGGACGATCGCGTTCATCATGTGGTCAGCACCCTACCATTTGAACGCGGCCGAGAGCTCATAGGTCCTGGGCGCGCCGAGCAGGATCTGGTCGGGATAGAACGGATCGCCCCAGATCGCGTAGCGCTTATCAGTGATGTTGCGCACGCGGAAGCCCAGACGGGCCTGGTCGACCGCGTTGAACACCGTCTTCGGGATGTCGACGAAGGCGTAGACGTCGGCGACGGTGTAGGCCTTCATCGTCACGACGTTGGCATCGGTGTTGTAGCGGTCGCCGACATAGCGGCCCGTGATGCCGAGCTCCACCGGCCAGGGCGTGAAGAACCGGTACGACGCACCGGCATTGGCCACGACACGCGGCACGTTCGGCGGCGTGTTGCCGGAGAACGGACCACCGGCAAAATTGTAGTCGGCATAGCGTGCGTCGACATAGGCGATGTTGCCCCAGAGCCGCAAAGGCTCAATCGGCCGGATGGCCGCCGCAAGCTCCACGCCCTTCGATTCCTGCCGCCCGGCAATGTTGAGCTGCATGCCTCCGGCTGCGGCATAGACGTTCTTGCGCTCGATATCGTAGGCCGAGAACGACCATTCCGCCCTGTTGTTCCACAACAGATGCTTGACGCCCGTCTCATAGGTGCGCGAGGTCGTCAGGTCGAGCGGCTGGGCTGGCCCAAGCAGGAAGATGTTGTTGGCGGAGACGTCGGCGCCGGTGGCGTACTGGCTGAAGAAGGTCACGCCGGGAACGGCGTCCCAGGTGTAGCCGATGCGCCCCGTCGTCGGGACCCAGGACTTCGAGAACGGGAAGTTCGCCTTTTCCAGCCCGGCGGAGTCGGTCGAGTTGCGGTCAAGCCCGATATGCTCGACGCGCAGGCCGCCGACAAGCGCGAAGGTTCGCGTGAGCTTCACCCGGTCCTCGAACGACAGCGCCTCGTTGTCGATGCGCGCGGTCTGCTGCTGCGTCGTGAGCAGGCCGTAAAGGCCACGATCGGGATTGACGAGCGAGACGTAATCGTCCGGGAAGTTGGCGGCGCCTGGCCTGACGAAATCGAGATAGCTGGACGAAAGTGTCGTGACCAGGCGGTTGTCGAAGCCTGCGATATTAGCGTTCCAAATCAGGTCGGTAATGTTGCCGACAAGGCGTTGGCTATGTGCAACGTAGAAGCGCTCGCGATCGACCATGTTCGAGTTGGGCAGGCCCGTACTGGCATTGAAAGCCTCGATCTCGTTGTTGAACCAGGTACGCTCCGCGCCATAGGCATAGGCTTGGCTCTTCAGCGTCAGGTCAGGCGCCAGCTTCAGTTCGAAGCCGCCGCGCAGCCACACCTCTTGTGCCACGTTGCGGTTGTCGAGAACGTTGTAGTTGGTGTTGAAGGTACGATCGTCGATCGTGATCGCACCGAGATTCGTTTTGTTGAAGTTCGAGACGTAATTGCCGGAGACAATGCCGCTCGTCGCATGCGAGCCGCTGAAGGCGACCGGTACCAGCGGTGCGCCCCAATAGGCCTTCGAGCGATCTTCCCGGTACTCGATCGCGCCCCAGATCTTGAGGCTGTCGGAGATGCGGTAATTGAGCTGGCCAGACACATCGAGCGTCTTGGTATTGGTGTCATCGGCAAAGCCATTGAGCGAGGCGCGGCTGATGTCGAAGCGGTAGTCGAGCCCCTGCAAATTGGTGCTGCCGCCCGAGCCGTAATGGACGCCGAACGAGTTGAGCGAATCCCAGGAAAAGTCAGCTTCATTCCGGATCGGCCCGGTGTGTGGCTGCTTCGTGATCAAGTTGATTGCGCCACCGGCGGCACCTTCGCCCGACATCAGCGAGGCCGGACCTTTCAAGAATTCCACGGCTGCGAGATTGGCCGTATCCGTGATCCGCGAGGTCATGTTCTGCGGACCGATCTTGATGCCGTTGTAGAGCATGTTGATCTGGCTGTTGGTGAAGCCACGCATGGAGAAAGCCGCGGGCTCGGCCGGATTGTCGCCGGAGGTGACACCGACCGCGCCCTGCGCAACCTCCGACACGGTGCGATAGCCCTGCTCCCGCATGGTCTCGGCCGAGATGACTTCGACGGTCGCGGGTGTCTCCTGCACGGTCAAGCCGAGGCGCGAGGCGCTCTCGGCAATCACATTGGTGTTGAGCGGCGTCTGCGCCGCCGCGGTCGGCACGACGGGCTTGGCCGCGGCCGATGCGGCCGCTGGCCTGCGCGATGCTGCGCGGCGTGGGCTCTGCGCGTCCCGGGCCGCCGGCTTTGCCGGTTTGCGGGATTGGGCGGGCGACACCTCGACCGGCGGCAGCGGCTCGCGGGCCTGCTGCGCCATGGCGGCAGGCAGATCGAGGGCGGCAAAGGATGTGAGCGCAGCGGAGGCGAGCAGGAAGCAACGCGGTCGTACAAGACGAATGGAAGACACAGTTCGGAACCTCGGTGTGACGTCAGTGGCACGTCACAGCGAACCAAGGTCCCATCTTCCGGCTTATAAGCCTTCCGATGAAGCCGAATGTCTGTACTCCCCGACCGACATCTTCGCGTGTGACCACGGCTGACGGCAGGTCTCCTGGCTCGCGGGTCAGTACCTTGCATCGCCTTCCCGGGACCGAGATACCCAGTGGCTCGTGACGCAAGATTCGCCGCTTACAGTTGCGGGGGCAGCCGCGGCATTGGGGACAAAATCCCCGCACCGCATTCCCTTTTCATCCCCACTCGGGGAAACCGTCAAAGCCATCTAGGATTACCGACAAGACAGAGTCAATGTGCCGGTGCGACGTTATTACCACAGCGACCAACTTCCTTGGAGATAGGCATGGAAGGCGAGACCTTCCTCTGGCTGATACGGCATGCGCCCGTCGACGGCGCCAAAGGGACGATCCACGCAGCCGACGCGCCCGCCGATCTCGGCGATCGCGTGCAGCTGGAGGCGTTGCGGCGGAGGCTTCCGCCAGATGCTGCGAGCTTTGCGAGCCCAGCGCGACGTACGGTTGAGACGGCGCGCGCGCTGGGACTCGAACCCGCGTTGGTGCCCGAATTCAGTGAACAGGATTTTGGCGACTGGACCCGCCGGCGGCATGACGAGCTCGCGGCGACCGGCGGGGAGGCCTATGCGCAGTTCTGGAGCGATCCGGCGCACGGACGGCCGCCGGGCGGCGAAAGTTTCGAGGATCAGGTCGCGCGCGTCCGGCTGGGTCTCGCGCAAATCGGCGCCGGCTCGGCAACGCTCGTCGTGCACTCCGGCACGATCCGCGCGGCACTCTGCATTGCGCTGGATCTGACACCACAAGCGGCCCTGCGCTTCGTGATCGATCCGTTGTCACTGACCCGGATCGACCGGCTCGCCACCGGTTGGCGCGTCGTCGCGGTCAATCAGCGCGCGGCTTGAGCCGGGTCAGCCCGGGCGATCCGGCACATTGGCCTGCGCGAAGGTCGCCATGCCGTTGTGAAGGCTGCACGCGAGCCGCACCAGCGGCAGCGCGATGGCGGCACCCGATCCTTCGCCGAGCCTGAGATCGAGGCTGATCAACGGCTGCACGTTCAGCGCGCGCAGCACCAGCCGATGCCCCTGCTCCGCCGATTGATGCGACGGCAGCAGGAATGGCTGGCACGACGGGTTCAGCCGCACCGCCGCCAGCGCTGCCACCGATACGATGAAGCCATCGATCAACACGGGAATGCGGGCTTGCGCAGCCGCAATGATGGCACCGCAGATCGCCGCGATTTCGAGGCCGCCGACCGCGCACTGGATCTGTTCCGGCGAAGCGCCCGCAACGCCATGCCGCGCGATCGCAGCGTCGATCACGCGCGCCTTGTGCGCGTGGCCGGCCGCGTCGACGCCGGTACCGCTGCCCGCGATCTCCTCGGCACTGATGCCAAGCAGGCTCGCCGCAATCGCCGCCGACGTCGTGGTATTGCCGATGCCCATCTCGCCGAAGATCAGGAGATCGGGCCTGCCGGCTGCTTCGCGCGCGACTGCGCGCTGACCGGCTTCGAAGGCGAATGCCAGCTCCGTGGGGGTGAGCGCTGCTTCCACGCTGAAGTCGCGCGTGCCCTGGCGCGGCTTGTCGGTGACGACGCCCGCGATCGCCTCCTGCGCCAGCGTACCGGCGTCCACGACCTCAAGGCTTGAGCCAAGCTCACGCGCCAGCACCGAGATCGCGGCACCACCCGAGGCGAAATTCGCCATCATCGCGATGGTCACTCCTTGCGGATAGGCCGACACGCCCTGCGCGACGATGCCGTGATCGCCGGCGAAGATAATGATCGGCACCCGCGCGGCGCGCGGCTGCTCGGTCGCCTGCAGGCCCGCAAGCTCCACCGCAAGCTGCTCCAGCCGGCCGAGCGCGCCGGCCGGTTTTGTGAGTTGCGCCTGACGCGCGAGCGCCGCCTCGCGATGGACAGCGGAGACATCGGGGCATTTCCGGGTGATCCAATCGGGGGGCATGCTGCCTCGCTTACGGCCTACGCTTGAGAATGTAGCTGTCCATGATCCAGCCATGCCGCTCGCGCGCATCCTGTCGCGCGGCGACGATGCGCGGGGCGATCTCGGCAAGAACGCCCGACATGGCGATCTGATCGGGCATGCCGAGATAGGCGCCCCACCAGATGTGCAGCCCGGCTGGATCGAGCGACTGGAACGCCGTGGCGCCGTCGAGCATCACCACCACGGTATCGACGCCTTGCGGCCAGCCGCCCTCGCGCAAGCGGCGCCCCGTCGTGACCAGGAAGGGTTCGCCGATGTCGTTGAGCGGGAGCGCATGCGCCGCGCACAGTGCCTGGATCGAGGTGATGCCGGGCACGACCTCGATATCAGGCAAGGGATCGAGCCGCCGCGCAATGCGCAGCGAGGAATCGTACAGCGAGGGATCGCCCCAGATCAGCAGCGCGACCTTGCCTTCACCTTCGAGATGGCTCGCGATCGTCCGCGACCACGCCGCGGCCACGGCATCGTGCCAATCGTCGACGCCCTTGTGATAGTCCGCTTCACCGGCATCGCGCACGGGAAGGTCGAACTCGGCAATGCGCGTCGTTGGACTGGTGAGCACATCGGCGCAGATCGTCCGCCTGAGATCTGCGAGATCTGATTTCGCCGTCCCCTTGCGCGGGATCAGGATGAGATCGGCCGCGTTGATGGCTTGAACGGCGGCGCGCGTGAGCTGCCCGGGATCGCCGCAACCGATGCCTATCAGGGATAGCGTGAGCATCGCGCGTGTGGGGGCGGCCATCGCGGCCGCCCCTTGTCTCTTAAGCCGCGTTGTGGAGGCGCGGCGTGACGAGGCCGGGCGCGGTGACGCCGCGCAGCGATTTTGCCAGTGCCAGCACGGCGAGATCGGCGAGCGGCTCGATCACGATGACGAGCGCATAGGAGGCCGCGAAGGTCGCGATGTTGACGAGGTTGGTGGCACCGAAGCCGGAGCCATAGAGCGCCCAGAACGCGACCCAGGCGATGACGCCGGCCTGATACGTGGTCGAAAGCGCCAGCGCCTGGCGATACCTGAGATCGACATAGGCGGTGTTGCGGGGAATGATCCGCGCGGCGATCGCCTGGATCCCGAACAGCGGCACCAGCAGCGTGGTGACGTTCATGCCGAATTGCGGCAGATCGGGCGGCTCGAAGAAGATGCCCTGGAACAACAGTCCGAACGCAAGGCCGAAGGCCGCGGGCGCCGCCCCAAACAGCAGGAACAGGGTCGAGCCGAGGATGAAGTGCACCTCGGAGACGCCGACCGGGAAGTGCGGCAGGATCTCGAAGAAGACGAACACGAGGCCCGTGGTGGCGAGCGTCCGCGCCGCGAACGACGTGATGCCCTGCTCGCGCACGGTCTCGACCGCGAGCTTCAGCGCAACGCCGCCGACGGCGATGCCGGTTGCGTAACTCAACACGAGCTTGGCGCCCGATACGACTCCGGGTTCGATATGCATGGTTCAGTTCCTTCCTGCCGTCACACCCGACGGCCTTGGCCACAAGACATGCACGGCCGGTCTCCTGGCTCGCGGTTCACTGGGGTTCTCCGGCCTTCCCGAGCCTTGCGGCCCAGTGGCGGTTCGGAGCCCCTCACCGCTTACAGTCGCGGGGGCGGCTGGGGTTTTGGGCGGCGCAACCGTCCGCCCACCCCCATTCCCGATTATGCTCCGGCGGTTTGCGCCGCCTCGAGCACCATGCATCTCCTGTGTGCCCCTTTCGCCAGCCGGGCGTCAAGGGGCGAAGGGCGGCCGGGACGGTCATGACGGATAATCGCCCGCCAGCGCGCCAAACAGGATCACCGCCGCCGTCGAGGCCGCGCCGCCCCGCGCAAGCTGTTCCGCCAGCTCGGCAATGGTGGTGCGGACCAGCCGCTCGTCGGGACGACCGAGGGATTCGGCGAACAGCGCCGGGGTATCAGGCGCGAGGCCGTGCTCGATCAATTTTGCGACAAGCGCCGGAAAGGTGCGGCGGCCCATATAGACCACGGTGGTCGCTTCGGGATCCGCCAGCGCCGCCCAGTTCAAATTCTGCGGCAGCTCGCCGGTGACATCGGCCCCGGTCACGAACTGCACCCGGCGCGAGGTGTGGCGCCGGGTCAGGGGAATGCCGGCTTGCGCGGCGGCGACACAGGCCGAGGTGATTCCGGGAATGATCTCGTAGCCGATGCCGGCTTCGCGCAGCGCCTCCAGCTCCTCCTCGAGCCGGCCAAAGATACCGGCATCGCCCGATTTCAGCCGCACCACGCGGACGCCCGCCGCGGCGTAGTCGATCAGCAGGCGGTTGACGTGGTGCTGCTTGGTCGAGGGCCGCCCTGCCCGCTTCCCCACCGCGACGAGGTTGGCGCCGGGCCGGGCCAGATCGAGGATCGCGCCCGAGGCGAGGTCGTCATAGAGCACCACGTCGGCATCGCGCAGCCGCGCCGCGCCTTTGAGCGCGAGGAGCTCGGGGTCGCCGGGGCCGGCCGAGATGAAAGTGACAAAACCGCTCACCGATCCTCCGCGATCAGATGGAAGAACGTGCCGGTGGCATGACCGCGGTGCGAGCCGGTCTCGGCGATGACCGCGCCTGTTGCATCGTGCACGACTGCCAGCGGCGTATCCGGCTGCGCGATAATCGTCGAATAGTGGAACTCATGACCGCGCAGGCGCGCGCCGACCTGATGGCCCGGCATCGGCGCGGCGAGCGCAGCGAGACGATAGCCGAGATGCATGCGGCGCTTGGCAAAGCTTGTCTCCAGTCCGAGCAGGCCCGTCATCTCATGACGGATGCCGTCGGCGTCGGTCAGAGCGGTTCCCAGCACCATATAGCCTCCGCATTCGCCGTGCACCGGCCGTGTATCAGCGAACGCGCGCAAGCCGCTGCGAAAGCGCGCATTGGCCGCGATCGTGCCGGCATGGAGTTCGGGATAGCCGCCGGGTAGCCAGCAGACATCGGCGCTCGCGTCAGGCGCTTCATCGGCAAGCGGCGAGAATGTCGAGATCTCGGCGCCGGCCGCGCGCCAGGCCTCCAGCATGTGTGGATAGATGAAGGAGAACGCGGCATCGCGGGCCAACGCAATGCGCTGTCCGGGCGGCGTCACATTGATGCCGCTTGCCGCTGGTTGCGGCGACCAGCTCGCTGCCGATCGCAGCACCGCGTCGAGATCCACATGCTCGGCGACGAAGCGCGCGGCTTCGTCGATCAGCTTGCCGATCTCGGCTTGCTCCTCGGCCTGCACCAGGCCGAGATGCCGTTTCGGCAGGCTGATCTCGGCATGACGCGGCAGCGCGCCGAACACGGCGATGCCGGCGTCGTTCAATGCACGCCGCACGAGATCTTCATGCCGCGGGCTGGCGACGCGATTGAGCACCACGCCGGCAAGCCGCACGCCGGCACGATAGTCGCGAAGGCCTGCGGCGATCGCCGCCGCCGTCTGCGCCTGTCCGGAGGGATCGATCACCAGCAGCACCGGCCAGCCCAGCATCTCGGCAATGTCGGCGGTGGCGCCGGTGCCGGAGACGCCGCGCGCGGCGACGCCGTCGAACAGGCCCATCGAGCCCTCGGCAAGCACGACATCGGCGTCAGTGCCGCGACCGACGAGATGAGCAATCGTCCCGCGATCCATCGCCCAGCTATCGACGTTGACGGAAGCGCGCCCCGTCGCAGCGGCATGGAAGGCGGGATCGATATAATCGGGCCCGCTCTTGAAGCACTGCACGTTCAATCCGCGATTGCGCCAGGCACGCGCCAGCGCCAGCGTCAGCGTGGTCTTGCCGACGCCGGAGGCCGGCGCGGAGATGACGAGCCCTGCCGGCATCACGATGCCTCCGGAAAGCGCGGGTCGGCGCCGACCGGCCGATAGCGGCGGTCGTAGTCGGCGGCATAGAGACGGCTCTCGTCAAAATCCGCAGCGCCAAGCGTCTTGCCAACCAAAATGAGCGCGGTGCGCTCCATCTCGGTGCCGACGGCGGCATCGAGTGTCGCCAGCGTGGCGCGAACGATGCGCTGGTCCGGCCAGCTCGCGCGCCAGACGATCGCGACCGGGCAGTCCGCGCCGTAATGCGGCGTCAGCTCGGCGACGACCTTGTCGAGCAGATGGATCGACAGATGGATCGCGAGCACCGCACCGGTGGCGGCGAACGCCGCGAGCTTTTCGCCCTCAGGCATCGCGCTGGCGCGGCCCGGCGTGCGCGTCAGCACGACTGACTGGGCAAGACCGGGCAGCGTCAGCTCGGTCTCCAGCGCGGCTGCCGCGGCCGAGAAGGACGGCACGCCCGGCGTGACCGTGTAGGGGATACCGAGCGCGCGGAGGCGGCGGAGCTGCTCGCCCATCGCCGACCAGATCGCGAGATCGCCGGAATGCAAGCGGGCAACATCCTTGCCGGCGGCATGCGCGGCGGCGATCTCCGCGATGATCTCGTCGAGCGACAGCGGCGCGGTGTTGACGATGCGCGCACCGGGCGGGCAATGCGCCAGCACGCCCTCGGGCACCAGCGAGCCCGCATAGAGGCAGACCGGACAGGCCGCGATCAGGTCGCGTCCGCGCAACGTCAGCAAATCCGGAGCGCCCGGTCCTGCACCAATGAAGTGCACCGTCATGCGCCGTCTCCTTCCGCGATCGCCGCCGTTGCGGTGCGATCCCGCGAGACCGCCCGCGTCGCAATCAATCGCGCGCGAGGGCCAGCGGCAACGAGCGCCGCGGCTTCAGCGACCGAGCCCGTGCCGAACTTTTCCGCGACGAGTTTTGACTGCGTCGGCGTCTCGATGCCCGCCAGCATGTCGGCCGGAACCGGCTTGATCGGCACGCCGCATTCACGCGCGAGCTGTTTGAGCGGCTCCGCGTCGGCCTTGTCGCTGACAGTCGCGACCGCCGCAAGGCCTTCGGAACCACCGGCTGCCAGCAGCGCCTCGCGCAGCGAAGCGAGCGTCACACCCTTCTTGAATCCGAGTCCGGCGACTCTCATCGAACCGCACTCCACTGCACCACGGGCCGCGACGCTTCCCAGGAGCGGTAGCGGCCGAGCGGGCCGGCATGTGCGATTTCGACCCGCATCAACTCACCGCCATGGCGCTGGTGCAGTTCGCCGAGCAGCGCCTCCGTCTCCAGCGTCACCGCATGCGCGACGAGCCGCGCACCCGGCGAGAGCCGCGGCCAAATGGCATCGAACATTGCGATATCGAGACCGCCACCGATGAAGACGGCATCCGGCGCTTCCAGTCCGGCGAGAGCGCCCGGCGCGCTCCCCGCGATGACGGTGATCCGATGCGCCAATCCGAACGCCGCCGCATTGCTGCGGATATTCGCGGCACGATCCTCACGCGCCTCGATGGCGGTCGCCGTCCCGCCGCACAGCGCCCATTCCACAGAGATCGAGCCAGAACCCGCGCCGATATCCCACAGCCGCTCGCCGGGACGCGACGCCAGCGCCGAGAGCGCCAGCGCGCGCACCGGCCGCTTGGTGATTTGGCCGTCATGAGCAAAGAGATCGTCGGACAGGCCGGAGCTGCGGGGAATGCCTTGCCCGCCCCTCGCCTCGACGGCCACCGCGACCAGGTTTTCGGCGAGACCGCCAGCAAAGCTGTCGGCACGATGCTCAGCAATGCTTTCGCGCGCCCCGCCGAGCGCGGCGAGAGTCCAGAACGCCGAGGCGCCCCATCCGCGATCGCTCAACCATTTGGCGAGCTCACCGGCTGCCTTGCCGTCACGCACAAGGCAAATGATGCGCGCACCTCGCACCAGATGCGGCACGAGACGCTCGAATGGTGCAGCATGAAGCCCGAGACAAGCAATGGCTTCGAGGCGCCAACCCAGCCGCGCGGCGGCAAGCGAGAAGGTCGATGGCGCCGAATGCGCGATCCACTCGTTGGCATCGAGCTTCTCGGCGAGACTTGCACCCGCGCCGTGCCAGAACGGATCGCCGGAGGCGAGTACCACCGTCGGCCGGCCGCGGCAGCTCAGCACGATGTCTGCGTCGAACGGCACCGGCCACGGACGACCGCGCCCCCCAACATCAGCAAGCGCGAGATGACGCTCGCCACCAAAAACAGTTTCTGCCTTGGCAAGCGCCTTTCGGCTTGCCTCGGACAGCCCGGCAAGGCCATCTTCGCCGATACCGATGATGGTCAGCCAGGGATCAGCCATGACGCGCGCCCTCATTCTGGGCGGAACCGCCGATGCGAGCTTGCTCGCCGCGGAAATCGCACGCGCGCGCATCGACGCCGTGTATTCCTATGGCGGCCGAACCCGCGCGCCCGCCGATCAGCCGCTGCCGACCCGCATCGGTGGCTTCGGCGGCGTGAGCGGGCTTGCCGGCTATATTCGCAGCGAAGGCATCACGCATGTGATCGACGCGACGCACCCCTTCGCCGCCGAGATGAGCCGCCACGCGGTCGAGGCCAGCGCGGAAACCGGCACGCAATTGATTGCGTTGGAGCGCGCACCCTGGACCAGGGCGCCCGGCGACAACTGGATCGAAGTTCACGACGTCAACGCCGCGGTCGCCGCGCTGCCCGAGGCGACGGCTAAAGTGTTCCTCGCCATCGGCCGCCAGCACATCGCGCCGTTCGCGACGAAGCCACAGCATGCCTACACGTTGCGTTTCGTCGATCCGCCCGAGGCACCCCTGCCCTTCGCTGCCGACGTGATCGTGTCGCGTGGACCATTCACGCTTGAGGGTGAGCTGGAGATGATGCGCACACGCAGCATCGCGTGGATCGTCGCCCGCAATTCCGGCGGCGATGGTGCGCACGCCAAGATCGACGCGGCCCGCATGCTCGGCCTGCCCGTGATCATGATCGGGCGACCAAAACTGCCCGAACGGTTGCGGGTCGAGAGCGTGGGCGAGATCATGCAGTGGCTCGGTCATCGCGCCTGCCTCGGGGCATAGACCCAGCGGCCGACGCGGCGCGTCTGCGAATTGCCGACGATGACCAACGTGCGCATGTCGGCCATCTCAGGCCGCGCGTCGTTCAGCGCGACAGTTTCGATCCGCTCGTCCGAACTGCTGATCGCGCGCGCGAAGATCACGAGGCGCTCGCCGCAGCCGGCGTCCTTCAACACCGCAAGCGCACGGCCAAATCCCTCCGGCCGGCTTGCCGAGCGCGGATTGTACATCGCAATGGCAAAATCGGCTTCGGCAGCCAGCCGCAGGCGCTTCTCGATCACCGCCCACGGTTTGAGATTGTCGGAGAGATTGATCGCGCAGAAATCATGGCCGAGCGGCGCGCCGGCACGCGCGGCCGCCGCCAGCATCGCGGTGATGCCGGGCAAAACGCGAATGGGAAGCTCGCGCCATTGCGGCGCCTGTTCGAGCGCCTCGAACACGGCCGACGCCATCGCGAAGACGCCGGGGTCGCCGGAGGAGACGACGACGACCTGCCCGCCTTCGGCCGCGAGCCGCAGGGCCTCGCTTGCGCGCTGCAGCTCTTCGCGATTGTCGGAGGGGTGCAAGGTGAGCCCTGCCCGCGGCGGCACGCGCGCGACATAGGGCGCGTAACCCAGAATGTCCGTGGCAGCGGCAAGGGCGGCGGAGACCTCGGGCGTCACCAGCGCATCGCTGCCCGGCCCGAGGCCCGCGATGGTCAGCGTGCCCGTCATTCGGCGGCGTCCAGATGCCGGCCCTTGCCGTGCACGAGCACGATCGCAAAATAAGGACAGTCGGCGGCATCGATATCGGCGAGCCGCACCACGCGCTCGCCCGGCATGGTACCGCGCTCGACCAGCCAGGCATCGTCCAGCCGGCCGGCGGAAGCCAGCGCGCGGCGCACCTTTGCGAGATTGCGGCCGGTCTTCATGATGACGAGCGCATCGGAATCGCGCATGCGCCGTTCGAGCTCGTCTTCGGGAAGCGTGCCCATCAGCACCGTCGTCACATCGTCGCCGAGCGCGATCGGCTGTCCGACGCCGTTCCAGCAGCCGACCATGCCGGGAATGCCCGCGATCACCTCGATCTCGACGCGCCCTTGCAGGCGCGTGTGCAGATGCATGAAGGAGCCGTAGAAGTAAGGATCGCCCTCGCAGAGCACGACGACGTCCACCGCACGCGAAAGCCGCGCCAGCCGCTCGGCCCATTCGTCGTAGAAGCCGGCGAGCAGCTGCACATATTCCTGGCTATCGAAAGCGAGCTCCGTCGTAACAGGATATTCCATTGCGTATTCGGTAACGTCGGAGGCCAACATGCCTTCGACGATCCGCCGCGCCTGGCCGGGCCGGCCCTTCTTGCGAAAATAGGCGACATGCTTCGCAGCCCGCACCGTCCGGTCGGCGCGCACGCTCATCAGATCAGGATCGCCGGGGCCGAGACCGCAGCAGATGATGCGTCCCATGGCTATTCGCTCCGGCTCGCGAGCGCATTCACGGCGGCGACCGTGATCGCGGAGCCGCCGAGGCGACCCTCGACCGTCAGCGCCGGCACCGGCGGATCGGCCATCAGCGCGGCCTTGGATTCGGCCGCGCCGACGAAGCCGACGGGGCAACCGATGATCGCCGCGGGCCGCGGGCAGCCCGGGTCTTCGAGCATGTTGAGGAGATGAAACAGCGCGGTCGGCGCGTTACCGATTGCAACGATTGCGCCGTCGAGATGCGGTCGCCACAACTCCAGCGCCGCAGCCGAGCGCGTGTTGCGCATCGACTGCGCGAGCGCGGGAACGGCTTCGTCGCCGAGCGTGCAGATCACGGCGTTGGCCGCAGGCAGTCTCGCGCGCGTAATTCCTTCCGAGACCATGCGCGCATCGCACAGGATCGGGGCGCCTCTCTGCAAGGCCGCGCGCGCAGCAGTCGCCATGCCTGATGTGAAGCGGATATGCGCCTCGAGGCCCACCATGCCGGCGGCGTGGATCATCCGCACCACCACCTGCTCCTCGTCCGGCGTGAAGCGCGCAAGGTCGGCCTCGGCCCGGATGGTCGCAAAGGACTGCCGGTAGATCGCAGCGCCGTCAGTCTCGTAAGTGTGCGGCATCAGTGCCCTCCAACCAGGATGGCGGGATCGCTGACGATGTCGTCACCATTCAGGCCGCGCAGAACCGGCTCGTCGCGGGTCGAGCCGGCGCGGACGAGATCGAAGCCGGCGCTGGTTGCAACCAGCGTCACCGCGGACGCGCCGGAACGCGCGCAGCCCTTGGCGCAGCCGGAGACGTGAAGGCGCGTATCGAGGGCGATACGCGGCGCAAGGGCGGAAGCGAGCGCTCGGGTATCGGCATGCGCCTCGAGGCAACGCGGGGCGCCGCTACAAGCAATCACGCGCAACGCGGGATCGTAAGGCTCGGTGATGAGGCCTGCCCCGCTCGGCATCTCGCGCTTGCCCTCGCTCAGCACCATCCGCCATGGCGTCATGCGCAGCGCATGTCCGCAGCCGGAAAATTGATGGAGCGTCGTGTGCAGCATCTGCCCGAACGCGACGCCGACCAGGGCGCCATGCGGATAATGCCCGGGTCGTGACGCGGCCATGACCGGAGCGGGCTCGGCTTCGCCGCTCAACGACTGAGGCAATTCCGCGCCGGCCGCGATATGAGCCGCCATGCGCCCTCGCCCGCCCTTCGCGCCGCCGGACGAGATGAACCAGCTCGCGAGCGCGAGCGCGGTGCTCACGGCCTCTCCGCGTGCGACCGAGCGGCCGAGCCTCGCGCCATCGGCCCGCACCAGGAGCCGGCCGCTGCGATCGCGCTCGATGCGCAAATCGGCTGAATCGCCGGCGAGTACGCGCGACTTTCCATCGTCGATCGCGAAGCCGAACTTTGTGGGAAGATCGAGCGCGCTGTCAGCGAGCGCTTCTTCAAGCTCCGCGGCGAGCGCCTGCGTCTCGTCAACGTTGTTCCAGAACGGCGTCACCAAAATGTTGCGCCGGGCTTCGATGTCGGAATCGGGGTCGAGCAGCCGTAGCAACGCGAGTCCATCGAGCAGCCGGCGATGGCCCTGCTCGCTGACGCCTCTGATCTGGAGGTTGGCCCGGCTCGTCACATCGATGAGACCGTTGCCGTAGCGTTCGGCGAGCTCGGCAAGCCCGGCCACCTGTGCAGCTTCGAGGCGCCCGCCGAACGGACGCACGCGAACCACGAGCCCGTCGCCCGATTGCATCGGGCGCAGCGCGCCGGGACACCAGCCCTTGATCGCGGCCGCACTCATGAAGCCTCCTTCAGCGCAGCCGCGATCGAATTGCGGCGCGTTCGCCAGAGCGAGGCTTCGTGCAGGCGCGTGAAGCAGGTCTCCATCGCGGCGAGCGCCGCCGGATTCTCGCGGGCCATGAAGCTGCGGACATCGGCGTCGCCGAGCGTCGCATCGTAGTAGAGATCGAACAGATGCGGCGGCACAGCGCCGGCCAGATGCGCGAAGGCGGCCATATGCTCCAGCGTCGCGGTGATCTCGGCGGCACCACGAAAACCGTGCCGCATCATGCCGGCGATCCAGGCCGGATTGGCCGCGCGTGCACGGACGACACGGGAGATTTCCTCGGTCAGCGTCCGCGCGTGCGGCTGCTCAGGCCGCGTCGTATCGAGGTGATAGAGCGATGGTCCTGCCGCACCGATATGCGCTGCGGCCGCCGCGATGCCGGCTTCATGCGCGGCATAGTCGGCGGCAAGCAGAAGATCGGTCTCCGGCAGATCCTGGACGTGCACGAAAGCATCGGCGGATGCGAGCCGCGTCTCGATGCCGGCACGATCCGGCTGCATCGCACCGTCCGCCGAGAACGCCCAGGACGATGCCGACAGCCAGGCTTCGCCGGCGGCATCGCGCGTCTCGGCCGTGAAGGCATCCGGGATCGCCGAGAGGCCGACGCCGTATTGTCCGGGACGCGGCGCGAACACGCGCGAGGCGCGGTGGCGATAGGGATTCTCGTCGCCCTCATCCTCGCGCGACGCGAGCGCCTCGGCGGCGGCCTCGAACAATTGCGCAAGGCCGGAGAAGACATCGCGGAACAGGCCCGACACGCGCAGCGTGACGTCGATACGGGGGCGCCCGAGCTCGGCCGGCGCGATAATGTCGTAGCCGGTGACGCGGCCTGAGGCGTGGTCCCAGCGCGGCGCAAGGCCGGCGAGATGCAGCGCCATGGCAAATTCCTCGCCGGCGGTCCGCATCGTCGCCGAGCCCCAGAGATCGACCACGAGGCCTTTCGGCCAGTCGCCGTGATCCTGCAAATGGCGACGCAGCAGCTCTTCCGCGAGCCTGATGCCTTGCGCATGCGCCGACGGCGTCGGCACCGCGCGCGGATCGACGGCAAAGAGATTGCGCCCCGTGGGCAGAACGTCCTGGCGTCCGCGATACGGCGAGCCCGACGGCCCCGGCGCAACGCGCTGCCCCGCGAGCGCGGCACGCAACGCATCGCGCTCCGCGTCGGCGCAGGCGCCGCGGCCGAACACGTGCAAGCCGTCGCCGAACTGGCTCTCCTTGAGATCGCAGACGAAGCGATCGATCCGCGGGATCGCTTCCGCCGGTGCTGCGGATGCATCGAGACCGAGATCGTCTTCGAGCCCTGCCGCACGCGCTTCGTCGCGAATCGCGGCGATCAGACGCTGACGTCGGGCGGGGTCGAGGCCATCGGCGGTCGAATATTCGTCCAGGAGACGTTCGAGCCGACGCAGGCCTTCCGGCACCGCGGATTGTTCGAGCGGCGGCGGCAGATGGCCGA
The DNA here is from genome assembly GCF_029953005.1 of Bradyrhizobium sp. Mp27. Taxonomy (NCBI): domain Bacteria; kingdom Pseudomonadati; phylum Pseudomonadota; class Alphaproteobacteria; order Hyphomicrobiales; family Nitrobacteraceae; genus Bradyrhizobium; species Bradyrhizobium sp. Mp27. The sequence continues at coordinate 180,718 of NZ_JASAUS010000001.1, forward strand.
TGGTGACGGCACCCAAGCGCCGCTTGGCCTGCGCGGCCTCGCCGGGATCATTGACGATGAAGGGATAGATGACCGGCAGATCGCCGATCAGGGCTTCCGGCCAGCAATGTGAGGACAGCGCCACGGATTTTCCGGGCAGCCATTCCAGCGTGCCATGGGCGCCCATGTGCACAACGGCATCGATGGCCTGCCCGCGGAGCCAGAGATAGAACGCGACATAGGCATGGCGCGGCGTGCGGGCGAGATCGTGATAGTCGCCATCGCGCGCGGCCGTATCGCCGCGCTCGGGCTGAACGGCGATGATAGATCGGCCGCATTGGATAGCAGCGAAATGAAAGGCGCCGTCGCGGCAACCCGGATCGGTCTCCGGCGCGCCCCAGGCCTGCGCGAGACCGTCCTGCAAGACTTGCGGCAGGCGCGAGAGCGCGGCGCGGTAATCGGCGCCACCCCAGGTCAAGTTCTGCTTGAGCAGCGTTTCACCGAGCGCCTGAACCGGCGCAACATCGAAGCCGGCCTCCGTCAGATCGGACAACAGCGCCTCGACCGACGCCAGCGCATCGAGACCGACCGCATGCGCGATCTGATGCGGACGGCCCGGGTAGTTCGAGAGCACGAGCGCCACCCGTTTCCCGGCGGCAGGCGTCTCGGCGAGGCGCCGCCAGGCCGCAACGCGCGCGGCGACGGCCTTGACGCGCTCCTCATCGGGCCGGTGCGCCAGATGCGAAAATTGCAGATCGGGATCACGCTCCGCCGCCGATTTGAAACTCACCACGCCCGCGAACAGGCGGCCGTCGACCTCCGGCAGCACCACATGCATCGCGAGATCGCCGGGCGACAGGCCGCGCAGCGATTCCGCCCAGTCCTCGCGCCGTGCCGATGAGAGCGCGACCTGGAAGACGGGACATGATGCCGCATCAAACGGTGTCGTGCCGTCGTCGCCCATCGCCGAGAACGCGGTCGCGTTGACGATCGCGGCCGGAGGATTCGTCGCGAAATACGTCCGCAGCCAATCCGCAACGCCCGGAGCCTTCAGCGAGGTAACGAACACGCCGTACGCGTCAAAGCCGCGCTCGCGCAGCACCGCGATCAGGGCGTCGACCGGCCCGGTATCCGCGGCGGTGAGATAGGAACGATAGAAGGTCACGAGCGCGAGCGGCTTTCCCTCGCCTGCCATCGGCGCAGCAATGACGCCACGCGCGGGATCGTAAAGGCCCATCTCAGGCAGGTTCATCTCGCCGACGACCGGGCCTGCGTAAAGGCCCGAGGCCAGCGCGAGCTGCGCAATCGCGGCCTGGGCGGCAACGGGACCGCCGGTGTCGCAGAGCACTTTGAGCCGGCGCAGCGTCGAAACCGGCAGGGTCGAGTAGGCATCGAGCCGCGTGTCGTCGCGGCCGTCGGCCGGCAGCACGGCCAGCACGATGTTGCGGTTCTTCGCAAGCTGCTGCAGGGCCGCGAGCCCGTACGGCCAGTAGGACTCACCGCCGATCAGTCGCACCAGGATGCCGCGTGCCTGCGACAGCGTGCGCTCGATATAGGTGTCGACCGACAACGGATGACGCAGCTCCGCGAGATTGGCGAGCCGCAGCGACGGCAGGCTGTTGCGGCCGCGCCGCCAGCCGGCCGCGAACGCGGCAAGGTCGGAATCCGAGTACGAGAGCACCACGAGATCGGCCGGGTCCTGGCCGATGTCCCTTGGCGTCGCGGTCTCCTCGAGACCGCGGCTCTCGCGGAAGACGACGTGCATCAGATACCAGATCCTGAAAGCCCAAGTCCGACCTTGATCGCGGCCTCGTCGATATCGCCGTGCTCGCCGATCACGACAAGCTTCGACTGCCTGAGAGCTGCGCCCCAGGGCTTGTCGAACTGGTGGCGCACCCGCTCGCCGACCGCTTGCAGCAACAGGCGCATCGGCTTGCCCACGACCGCGATATAGCCCTTGACGCGCAGCACGTTCTGCTCGCGCGAAAGACGCTGCACCGACGCGACCAGTGCGTCGATGTCGCTGATTTCAGGAAGATCGATCACGACGGAGGCGAAATCGTCGTGCTCGTGATCGTCCTCGCCGTCGTGATGCGAGGGGCGCGCGGCGAGATCATTCTCTGCGGCGGCGCCGAGGCCGAGGATGACACGCGCATCGATCGCGCCATCGGTGACGGATAGCATCGGCACCCGGCGCGGCATCTCCGCGGTGATGGCGGCTTTGGCGGCTTCGATCCCTGCAGGCCCAGCAAGATCGGCCTTGGTCAGCAGCACGATGTCGGCGCAGGCGATCTGGTCCTCGAACACTTCCGACAGCGGCGTCTCGTGATCGAGATTTTCATCCGCGGCGCGCTGCGCTTCCACCGCAGCCGGGTCCGGCGCAAAACGGCCGGCGGCGACAGCCTCGGCATCGGCGAGCGCGATCACGCCGTCGACCGTGATCCGCGAGCGGATCTCCGGCCAGTCGAACGCCTTCAGCAGCGGCTTCGGCAGCGCCAGGCCAGAAGTCTCGATCAGGATGTGATCGGGCCGCACCGGCCGCGCCAAAAGCTTTTCCATGGTCGGAATGAAATCGTCGGCGACGGTGCAGCAGATGCAGCCATTGGCGAGCTCGACGATGTTCTCCTCGGGGCAATTCGCGTCGGCGCAGGATTTCAGGATCTCGCCGTCGACACCCTCGCTGCCGAACTCGTTGACGAGCACGGCGAGCTTCTTGCCGTCAGGGTTTGCGAGCAGATGCTGGATCAGCGTCGTCTTGCCGGAGCCGAGAAAACCCGTGACCACCGTCACAGGGACTTTTGCGAGCGAGTTCATTCGGCGGCCTCCGGCAACACGGCAATGGGGGGAATGCGGGCAAGCGATTGCTTGCGGAAGATTTCGGGACGGCTGCGCCAGGGCACGAGGCCGTCGGGCGCGGCGGCATAGGCCGCAGCACCCGCGACCACGTCGCTCGCATGGGCCTCTGACAGACGGCCATAGACATAGGACCAGCGGCCGGGCGCGCTGAGCGCAACCGAGCAACCCTGGCTGCATGCCGACAGGCATTCAACGGGAACCACATTGACGCCCTCGGGCACGCCGGCGTCGAGGATTGCACCATGCAGGCGCTTGCCGGGCGTCGTCTCACCCTCGTCGAGCGTCTGGCCGGCACGGCAGGTAATACAGACGTGAAGTGTGACGGTCATCGCCTCTTCCAGGATAGACAGCGGGAGGCGAAGAGGCACACGGACCATTCCCCCGAAGGTCCGTTTCCCCGTCGCGGAACACCCCGTCCGCCGGTCCAAAACTCGTCCGCGCTGGCAGGTCTCCCGGCTTGCGGAGCAGGGCTTTTGGCCCTTCGATCCCCGCCTTCCCGATCCCCTAGGGGATCAGTGGCTTCGGGCATCTCTCCGGTCACGGTCGCGGGGGCGGCTGCAGTTTGGACCGAATCTTGTCGATTCGGACCCTATCGCATTCCCTCTTCGCCTGTCATAGGACAGGAACCAACGCCGGGCCACCATTTGCCCCCGGCCGCCTCTTGTCAAGCCGACGGACCCTGTCAGATGACGCCTGAACCGGATACCCAAACGGCCGAGGAAACCGACGCCCGCCACGCCGCGAAAATGGCGAAAATCAAGGTCGCCCGCGACAAGATCATGGCGACCAAGAGCGGCGAAAAGGGCCTCATCATCGTCCACACCGGCGCCGGCAAGGGCAAGTCCTCCTCCGCCTTCGGCATGATCGTCCGCTGTGTCGCCCATGGCTTCCCCTGCGCGGTCGTGCAGTTCATCAAGGGCGCCTGGGACACCGGCGAGCGGCGCCTGCTCACCGGCCATTTCGGCGAGCTCTGCCAGTTCCATGCGATGGGCGAAGGTTTCACCTGGGAGACGCAGGACCGCGCCCGCGACATCGCCGCAGCACAGGCCGGCTGGGCGAAGGCCAAGGAGCTGATCTCAGATTCCAATCTGCGCATGGTCGTGCTCGACGAGATCAACATCGCGCTGCGCTACGACTATCTCGACATCGCCGAGGTCGTCGACTTCCTGAAAACGCACAAGCCGCCGATGACGCATGTCGTGCTCACCGGGCGCAATGCCAAGGACGAGCTGATCGAGATCGCCGACCTCGTCACCGAGATGACGCTGGTCAAGCACCCCTTCCGCTCCGGCATCAAGGCGCAAGCCGGCGTCGAGTTCTGAGCACGGCCCCAGGTTCTGAAAACACCATGGCGCGCGCATTGATGATCCAGGGGGCCGGCTCGGACGTGGGCAAGTCGCTCATCGTCGCCGGCCTCGCCCGCGCCTTCACGCGGCGCGGCCTGCGCGTGCTGCCCTTCAAGCCGCAGAACATGTCGAACAACGCGGCCGTCACTGTCGACGGCGGCGAGATCGGTCGCGCCCAGGCGCTTCAGGCGCTGGCCGCCGGCGTCGAACCGCACACCGACATGAACCCGGTGCTGCTGAAGCCCGAGACCGATGTCGGCGCACAAATCATCGTCCAGGGAAAGCGCATCGCGACCGCGCGGGCGCGTGAATATGCGGCGATGAAGCCGTCGCTGATGGGCGCGGTGCTGGAGAGTTTCGAGCGGCTAAAAGCGCGCGCCGATCTGGTGCTGGTCGAAGGCGCCGGCAGCCCGGCCGAGGTCAACCTGCGCAAGGCCGACATCGCCAATATGGGCTTTGCGCGCAAGGCCGACGTGCCGGTCGTGCTGGTCGGCGACATCGACCGCGGCGGCGTGATCGCCCAGCTCGTCGGCATCAAGACGGTCATCGACCCCGACGATGCCGCGATGATCCAGGGCTTTGTCATCAACAAGTTTCGCGGCGACCCCTCGCTGTTCGACGACGGCTACAAGCTGATCGAGCAGAAGACCGCGTGGCGCGGCCTTGGTGTGCTGCCCTGGTTCACGCGCGCCGGCGAGCTGCCGGCCGAGGATGCGCTGGGGCTGAGCGATGCGCGCAAGCCGGGCCAATGCAAGATCGCCTGCCTCGCGCTGTCGCGAATCGCCAATTTCGATGATCTCGATCCGTTGAAGCTCGAGCCTGGCGTGGATCTCGTGATGGTGCGGCCGGGCGAAGCGATTCCCGGCGACGTCCGTCTCGTCATCATCCCCGGCTCGAAATCCACCCGCGGCGATCTCGCCTTCCTGCGCGCGCAGGGCTGGGACATCGATCTCCTGGCGCATCACCGCCGCGGCGGCCATGTGCTTGGCCTCTGCGGCGGCTATCAGATGCTCGGGCGCAGCGTCGCCGACCCCGATGGCATCGAAGGCCCTGCCGGCGACACGCCGGGCCTCGGACTTCTGGACGTGGAAACGGTGATGAGCCCGCAGAAGACGCTGACGCGCGTCGCGGCCGTGCATGCCGCCACGAACCAGCCGATCGAGGCCTACGAAATCCACATCGGCCGCACCGACGGACCGGATCGCGCGCGCCCGTTTGCGAAACTGAACGGCGAGCCCGAAGGCGCGATCTCCAGCGATGGCCGCGTGCAAGGCAGCTATTTGCACGGCCTGTTCACGTCGGATGATTTCCGCAGGGCGTATCTCGCGAAGCTCGATATTCCCGCAGGCGACGAGCCTTATCACAGCAGGGTCGAGAGCGCGCTCGACGCCCTCGCCGATCACATCGAACAGCATCTCGACGTCGGCAGCCTGCTGGCGCTAGCGCGCTAGCGCCTCGGCAAGGCGTGTCCATTCGGCTTCGCTGCCCGGAAGTCCGAGGCGCAGCCATGTCGGCTGTTTCGCGAACACGCGCGACCAGATCTGGCTACGCGCCAGTTTCTCCTGCGCAGCAAGCGCGTCAGCTGTCTCGTAAAGACGAAACAGCGGCGCACCACCGACGAGCCGCCAGCCTTGCGACTCCACGATGTCGTCGAGGCGGGTACAGTCGCGCGCAAGCCGCGCGGTCGTGGCCTCGGCCCAGGCGTCGTCGCGCAAGGCGCGGCAGCCGATCGCGATCGCCGCTCCTGACACCGGCCATGGACCTGACGCCGCCGCGAGCTTCGTGATGTCGACAGCATGGCCGAGCGCAAACCCAAGCCGCAGGCCGGCAAGACCATAGAACTTGCCGAACGAGCGCAGGACCAGCAGTCCAGGCCGATCCGCCCCGGCTGCGAGCGACAGCTGCGGGGCAGCATCGGCAAAACTCTCGTCGATGACGAGACGGCCGACGCGCGGCAGCAGCGCCAGCAAATCCTGTGGCGCAAAACGCCGGCCATCGGGATTGTTGGGATTGACGACGACGGCGAGATCCGCGCCCGCCAGCGCGTCGAGCTCGCCGACCTCCTGGACATCCCAACCCGCGGCCGACAAGACCCCGGAATATTCATTGTAGGTCGGCGCGAGGATGCGCGCGCGGCCGGCTGGCGCGAGTTGCGGAAGCAATTGAATGGCGGCCTGCGCACCGCCCATTGCGACGATCGGCGCGCTTGTGCGGTAGGCGTGCCGCGCGGCCTGATGCAGGCTCTCGATCTCCGCGCGCGACGGCAGCGCGTTCCATGCACGCGCGCTCACCTCGCCCACCGGATAAGGCAGGCGGTTGATCCCGGTCGACAGATCGATCCAGTCCTCCGCGCGCCCGCCAAAACGTTGCTGGGCCAGATCGAGATTTCCACCGTGCTCGCGCATGCCCCGTTCTTTCACGCGAAGGCCAGGATCGCAAGGATTCCAGCAAGCAGCAGCATGGCGCGGCGGTAGATCGTCAATCCCTGGCTGATGTCCGCGGCAAGCGGATCGCGCGCGCCTTCGTTGAGCCAGGGCTCATCGGTCGCGCTGCCGTGATAGATACGGGGGCCGCTGAGCCGCACGCCAAGCGCACCCGCCATCGCCGCCTCCGGCCAGCCGGCATTGGGCGAGCGGTGACGGCGGGCATCGCGCGTCATGCACGACAGTGCCTCCGATCGCCGCGACGCCAACAGGGCGAACAAGAACCCGGTCAGGCGCGCCGGAACAAAATTTGCGACATCGTCGATGCGCGCCGCGGCCCAGCCAAAAGCTTCGTGGCGTTCGCTGCGATGACCGATCATGGAGTCCAGCGTGTTGATCGCCTTGTAACCCAAAATGCCGGGCAGTCCGAACAGCGCGCCCCAGAACACCGGCGCCACGATGCCGTCGGAGGCGTTCTCGGCGAGGCTCTCGATCGCCGCGCGCGCGATGCCGGCTTCGTCGAGGGTCGCGGGATCGCGTCCGACGATCCGCGACACCGCTTCGCGCGCAGCGGTGATGTCGCCGGCCAGCAACGGCTTTGCGACGGTAGCGACATGATCATGGAGCGAGCGCAAGGCGACCAGCGGCCAGGCCAGGATGCCGACCAGTACGATCTCGATCCAGCCCAAGGGAAGCAAGGACTGAAGCACCCAGCCGAGCGCGACCGAAAGCGCAATGACGACGAGCGCTCCGGCAACGCCCGCAGCACGGCGAAATGCCGGCGGAACAGACGCGCGATTCCAGGCGGCGTCGATGGCAGAGATCAGCCGGCCCAGCCAGGTCACGGGATGGCCGATCCGCGCGAACAGCCACGACGGCCAGCCCAGCAGGGCATCCACCGCCATCGCCACCGCCATCGCCCCCGCAAAACCCACGCACGCCTCCTGTCCCGCCCCTGTTGCGCAAAGCGAAGGCGGAGCGCAAGCCCCCGGCCGTCTGATTTCGGCTTTGTCTTTGGCCGCGATTGGTGATTAGTCAGGCCCACAGGAGACCTTTATGGCCGTCATCTTGATCACCGGCGGAGCACGATCGGGCAAGAGCGCCCACGCGGAAAAGCGCGCGCGCAGCTTTCCGGGCCAGCCCATCTACATCGCGACGGCCGAGGCGCTCGATGCCGAAATGGAGGTGCGCATCGCCAAGCATCGAGCCAAGCGCGCGGCCGTCGACTGGATCGAGCGAGAGGTACCACTCGATCTCCTGCAGGCTCTGATCGAGACCGATGGCGGTGGCCCAAGGCTGGTGGATTGCCTGACCTTGTGGCTCTCCAACATCATGCATGCGGGGCGTGACTGGGAACACGAACTCATGAAGCTCGCCGCTTTCATGGGCGGCCAGAAGAGCCCCGTCATTTTCGTCACCAACGAGGTCGGGCTCGGTATCGTGCCCGACAACGCGCTGGCGCGCAGCTATCGCGACGCCGCCGGAATCATGAACCAGGTCATCGCGGCGGTTTCCGACGAAGTCGAGTTCGTCGTCGCCGGCCTGCCGATGAAGCTGAAATGATGCCGCGCGCCGAATTTTTGCGAGACGTCCTTGCCGATCTCAGGATGGCGGCATCGTTCGTCACGATCCTGCCGGTGGCATCGTCCAAGCCAGCAGCCGAAGGCGCCGTCGCGCGCGCGACATGGGCACTCCCCGTCGCCGGACTGCTGGTCGGCCTTGCCGGCGCTTTGGTCTACAAGATCGCCAGCCGGTTCGGACTGACGCCGCACCTCGCCGCCCTGCTCACGCTGGCCACGACCGCGCTCATCACCGGCGCGCTGCATGAGGATGGCCTTGCCGACACGGCCGACGGGCTTGGCGGCGGCCGGACGCGCGAACGCAAGCTCGAGATCATGCGCGACAGCCGGATCGGCACCTATGGCGTCTGCGCGCTGATCCTGTCGTTCGGCCTGCGCTGGAGCGCGCTCGCGGCGATCGCCAATCCCTGGGCCGTCGCGCTCGCGCTGTGCGCCGCGCACACTGCCGCCCGCGCGGGCGTGCCGGCTTTCATGTCGCTGGTCCCGCCGGCACGATCTGATGGACTGTCGGCAAGCGCGGGATCGCCGCCGGACCGCAGCGTCGCCATCGCCTTCGCTGTCGGAACGCTCGCCCTCGCGCTCGTGCTCGGGCCTGGCAAGGCGCTGGTCAGCCTGATCCTGCTGTCCCTCACCGGCTTGATGCTGGCGCGGCTTGCCATCCGCCAGATCGGCGGGCAGACCGGCGACATTCTCGGCGCATTCGAGCAGACCGGCGAGATCCTCATTCTGCTGGTGGCGGCATCCTTCCGGATGGGAACCTGATCTCATGGTCGAGTTCGACGACACCTTCCGCCAGCACTTGCGCGAGCTGTTCGTGTGGCGCCGCGATGTGCGCCGCTTTCGCGCCGATCCGCTGCCGGCCGGCGCCATCGATCGCCTGATCGAGACCGCCTGTCTCTCGCCCTCGGTCGGCCTGAGCCAGCCCTGGCGCTTCGTTGTCGTTGAAGATGCCGCACGACGCCGCGCCGTGATCGACGACTTCAGGGCATGCAACGCCGATGCGCTGAATGCCTATGCCGGCGAACGCGCCGCGCGCTATGCGACGCTAAAGCTGTCCGGTCTCGAACAGGCGCCCGGCCACCTTGCCGTGTTCGCGGACAAGGCGAGCGACATCGGCCACGGCCTCGGCCGCGCGACCATGCCGGAGACGACCGAATATTCCGTGGTGGCCGCGATCACCGCCATGTGGCTCGCCGCGCGCGCCGACGGCATCGGCATCGGCTGGGTGTCGATCCTCAATCCGGAGCGCGTTCACACCACTCTCGACGTGCCCAGCTCCTGGAAGTTCATCGCCTATCTCTGCATCGGCTATCCGGAAGTCGAATGCGACCAGCCCGAGCTCGAGCAGGCGAAATGGGAGCACCGTCGCGGCGCTGAGGAATTCACGCTGCGGCGTTGAGACGCCCCGAGTTCGTCATGCCCGGGCTTGTCCCGGGCATCCACGTCCTGGTTTCTATGTCGAAGAACGTGGATGGCCGGGACAAGCCCGGCCATGACGGAGAGAGAAGCAATCCGCGCTACGACCTGCTCTTGCCGGCGGCAGCCGCCACCGGCGCAGGGCTCTCCTGCTTCTGGAACATCAACAACGGCCGGAAGATGACGCGGCCATAGGCCTCGTAATGGTTCTGGGTCGAGACGGCCATCTTCAACGGCGTCGCGTAATTTGCCTCGAACGTCATGAACGACGCGTAGGTCCATGAGAAGCCGACGCCGACCGACGCGAGCTCGGTGATCCCCGGGAATGTCGAATAGACCGCACCCCAGTCGGTGAAGATGTAGGTGTCAAAGCCCTTCAGCCATTGCGACCAGTTGTAGTGCAGCTCGGCGTTGAAATAATAACCGCTGTCGCCGGACGCGGAGTTGGAGGGATAGCCGCGCACGGTGGTGGGACCGCCGATCGAGAAGATCTGGTCGCCCGGCAGCTGCTTTTCCTGCGTGTACTGCCAGCTCGCCAGCACGTTGGCGCTGAAATTCTGAGGCCCCGCCGCGCTGGTCGCGATCAGCGAGCCGGTATAGGTGTTGAACGCGCGGTTGTTGCCGAGCACATAATCATGCCAGGTGATGTAGTTCACCGCCGGCGAGACCGTGATCGAATAGGTGTTGCCGGAATTGGTCACCGAGAGCCCGGCGGTGGCCTTGTCGTAATGGTCGTCGGTCACGGAGACCGTGGCAAAGCGGCTGACCGTCTTGCCCTCGGTCTCGGCGGCGTTGAGCAGTACCAGCCAGTTCTGCGTCACCCAGATCGGCTGGCTGAAATTGACCGCGGCCTGGCTCGAGCGTCCGGTGACGTCGAGCGCGACGAACGGCCCCTGGATGATCTTGATCTTGCCTTCGGTATAGCTGACGCCGACGCGGCCGCCCCAGGGATTGACCGGAATGCTGTAGGCGGCGTTGCCGTTGAGATTGCCGTCGGAGCGGACGCCGTAGAAGGTCAGGCGATCGTCGACGCCGAACAGGCCGTGGCGCTTGTAGAAGGCGCCCCCTTCCCAGCGGCCGGTATTTTCCACGCCCTGGTTGTCGGTGAAGAGCTGCAGGGTGTCGATCGGCGGCTCGATCACCGCGAACTGGAGATCGGTCAGGCCGAAGCTCGTGCCGGGCTGGAGCAGCGCCTTGATCTGCACGTCGTTGGTCCGGTTGAACCAGATCACGTCGCGATTGAGCTTTGGAACGTCGAGGACCTCGCCTTCGGGCTCCTTCACGCGCTGAAGGATGTAATCGGTGCGGGTCTGCTTGTTGCCCTCGATGGTCGTCTTCTGGAGCCGGCCCTCGGTCAGCTTGATCTTCACCACACCGCCTTTGGCATCCTGATCCGGCAGCGTCGCGATGCCCGTGACGATGCCGCGCTCGGTGTAGATGGCGTTGATGTCGGCGACGAGTTGCAGCAGCGCGGCGATGTCGACGTTCTTGCCGACATACTTCTTCGCGATCTCATCCAGCTCCGCCGGCGTGATGAACTTGGAGGAGTCGAACTCGACCTTCCGCAGGCGGAATTTGGGCCCGCCCGGCTTCAGCTGCGATTTTTCCCGCTCGCCGCCAATCACCGCGGGACCGCTCAGCTTTGGCGGCGCGCTCTGCTGTTCGAGCTGGCGGCGCTGCCGGTCGATGTCGTTCTGGATCACGCCGGGATTGATCGACTGGGCGCGAGCGGAGGCGATGCAGCAAGCTGCAAGCCCCACCCCCAACGCTGCCCCCCAAATCCGCATCCCGAATCCCGTTACCATGCCTGTGCGAGACGGCCAACGGACGGCTTCGCCGTCTCGACCGCCGCATCCTTCCAGCCCGGACGACCCACGCGCTGTCCCTGACGGCGCAGCTTGCGCAGGTCGCTCAGTCCCTCGATGTTGACGGCGGGACCGGAGCCGATGGTCTCGACCGGACGCGGCGTCAGCAGCGCATCGAGCCGCGCCTGGCCGGAGAGACCGAGCAAATAGAACGTCCCCCCATCCTTCTTCGCGAGCCAGGTCTCGATGCTCTCCTTGCCCTCGCCGTCGACCGGGATGTTGCGCACCATGCTGGCGCCGGTGAAGTCGTAGCAGCAGGTGTGGGTCGGCCCGTAATTGGTGACGCTCGCCGAGACGTCGCCGGTGTAGAACACCACATAGGCGTTGCTGACATTGGCGTTGCCGATCTGGCTCATCGTGAACACGCCGCCCGGCTGGTAGAGCTGGAGCGTCGGCCCGTTGGTCGGCGCCAGCGTCCGGTTGTTCAGGAACACCTGCTGGGTGGCGGTGGTGAGCATGAGCTGGCCCGGGACATAGCCGTTCAGGATCGTGACCGCATGCGCGTCGGTCCAGAAGTTCGCGTCCACCACCCTGAACTGGTTGACGATGATGCTGTCCGGGTCGATCGAGATGTTGGCGGACTTCGCGACGCCGCCGTTATAGCCGGTGATGTTCATGATCAGCGGGATCGCCGGATTCGAACGGATCTGCTCGCCCCTGACGTTGATCGTGTCTGCCGCCAGGTCGAGCTCCCGGACGACGCTGACCCAGTTGATCGTCAGGTCACCCGACGACGTCATCTTGACGATGTCGCCGCTGATCCGGTCGAACGAGACCGATCCGGCCACATCGAAACGCGTCTCGCCGTTGGCGGTGATCGATCCGCCGCGGAGCGAGCCCGTGTCGGACTTGACGTTGAGGTCGCCGGCATCGCCCGGGATACCGGTCGTTGTGAGCTGGCTGAAGACGATATCGTTGACGGCATGAAGGGTCTGCGTGCCGCCGCTGATGGCGGTGCCGACGGTGATCCCTCCGGCCGTCGCGGTGACGTCGAGCGTGCCGCCCACGTTGAGATTATCCCAACGAACGACGGTGCCGCTCAGGACCGCGTTTCCGGTCGTGGCCGTGAGGTTATGACCGGTGTTGGTCCCCGCCGCGATCAGCCTCGCCGAGCCGTTGGCCGAGACCGAGCCGAGCGTCGCCACGCCGCTCGACATCACCGTCTGCGCGAGGATGAAGCCATTGTCGGCATTGACGTTGATGCTGCCGGCGTCGCCGTTGATGCCCGTCGCCGTCAGCGCGTTGAAGGTGACGTTGTCGTGGGCATGGATGGTCTGCGTGCCGCCGCTCTGCGCCGTCTGGAACGTGATGCTGCCCTGGCTTGAAGTCACGCCCAGCGTCGTGCCGACATTGAGGACATTCCAGTTGACCGGACCGCTCGCGGTCAGCAGGCCCGAGCCGGTCGTGGCAGCGAGCGTGTTGCCGGTGATGGTCGTGGCGGCAAGCAGCGTCGCCGAGCCGTTGGCCGAGACCGAGCCCTGGCTCGTCACGCCGCCAGACGTCACCGTCTGCGCGAGGATGAAGCCGTTGTCGGCGGTGACGTTGATGCTGCCGGCATCGCCATTGATGCCGGTCGTCGTCAGCGCATTGAACGTCACATTGTCATGGGCGCTGATGGTCTGCGTGCCGCCGCTCTGCGCGGTCTTGAAGGTGATGCTGCCCTGGCTTGCCGTCGCACCCAGCGTCGTCCCGACGTTGAACGTGCTCCAGTCGATCGGGCCGGTCGCGGTCAGCACGGCCGAGCCGGTCGTGGTGGCAAGCGTATGGCCGGTGATGGTCGTGGCCGCCAGCAGCGTCGCCGAGCCATGGGCCGAGACCGAGCCCAGCGTCGTCACGCCGCCCGACGTCACCGTCTGCGCCAGGATGAAGCCGTTGTCGGCGGTGACGTCAATGTTGCCGGCGTCGCCGGCATTTCCGGTCGTCGTCAGCGACTTGAACGTCACGTTCTGGCTGGCGTGGACCGTCTGCGAGCCGCTGCTGTCGGCGGTCCCGATGACGATGCTGCCGTTGTTCGCGACGGCACTGAAGCTGCCGCTCGCGCCGGTCGCCGTGCCCGCCAGCACCTGGTCGAGCGTCAGCGCGCCGGTGCCGATGATGTCCACGTTGCCCTTCACCGCGGAGAGCAGGCTCGCCTCGGTGTCGGTCAGCGCCTTCAGGTAGATGCCCCCGGCGCTCGCGCTCGCCGACAATTGTACGGCGTTGAAGGCGAGCCGGCTCGTGGCACTTCCGATGCCGTTCGATGCACTCAGCGACAGCTCGGCGCCCGCGCCGGATGCGACGAACCTGGTCTGGCCGTCGCCATTGTCGAGGATCGCGCCCAGCGAGGCGACGCCACCGGCGGTGACGATGATCGAGGGCGCGTTCGAGGCAGCCGCATAAGACAGCGACGAATTCAGCTGGCCGATCGTCGCATCGCCCGTGGTGGTCACCGAGATCAATCCGGCCGCGTTGATGGCCGAATAGGCGCCCATCGTCAGCGTCGCGGCGACCAGGGTGACGCCGTCCGAGCTGCTGGTCGCAACCACCGGCGCCGCACTGGTGCCGGCCGCGAAACTCATGCCGCGGTTGGCGAGCAGCTGCATCAGGCCGCCGCTTGTGATGTCGGCATTGACGGTGAGCCCGCCGCGCGCTGCGTTGAGGGTCAGCGCGCCGCCGGCCGTCAGCGTCCCATAGGTGCCGCTTGTGCCGACCATGAGATCGCCGGTGACGGCGAGGATGCTGAGGTCGCCGACCGCCGAGCCGGTCACCGCGCCGGAGATATTCACCTGCAGCGGTTGGAAGGTCGAGCCGTTGAAGCCGATGTTGCCGCCGGCGCGCAGATCGAGGTCGGCGCCCAGGATGTGGATTGCCGTACGGTCGGTGAAGCCGGCCTCGGCGTAGATGCTGCCGGTCGCGGCGAGCTGGATCGCATTGCCGGCGGCGATGTTGCCGAGAATGAGATCGCCGGTGGTCTGCTTCAGGTAGATGCCCTGCGCCGACGAGACCTGGTCGAGCTGGTCGTTGGACGGATCTGCGAACGCGATCTGAAGCGCGTTCGTATTGTTCGCGGGGTTGCTTCCGGCGGTTCCCGAGGGGGCACCGACATTGCCGTGCTCGGCGATCAGGGTCAGGTTGCCGATATCGCCCGAAATCACGGCTCCGCCCGCATTGTTGGAAATGCTGTTGACGGCGTCGAGCTTGACGTCGCCGCGGCCGGTCACCTGGATGCCATTGGCCTGCGCGGCCGTGATCGGGCCGTAATTGGCGGTGACGCCGCCGAGCGCGAGGCTGTTCTTGCTGCCGAGATAGATATTCGTCAGCGCCTTGGCCGAGATCGCGATCGGGTTGTCGACGACGACGAGGTTTTGTTGCGACAGGCTGACCGTATAGGTCGTGACATGGGTCGTCGGATCCGTGACCGCGCCGACGGTGAGCTGACCGGGACCGGCGGTGGCGAGCAATCCCCTCTGCTCCGGTGTCAGCGACGAGGAATCGACGCTGGTGAAGGTGAAGGTCTGGGGCGCGGCCGAATTGCCGACCGAGCCGCGCGGCGCGTAGAGCATGATCTGGTTGGCGCTGACATTGGCCACGACGTTCTCGTCGATCGGCGGCGGCGCCGCGCCGACGGCCGACGACGACACGGTGTAGGCTAGCTGGCTCTGCGTCCACTGCGAGCCCGCGGTGATGATGCTGTAGACCCGCTCGGTCGATGCGAGCGTGTAGCTGTAGTTCGCATTATAGGTGTTGAGCGCAGTCTGCAGCGCCGTGTTGCTAGGCAAGCGCTGATTGGCTGTCGTCACACCCTCGAACAGCTTCGTGAACAGGGTCGCCGACAGCGAGCTGCCGAACACGGTCCCCAGCGGATCGGTGGGAGCGGTGCCGAGCAATGTTGTCAGCGAGGTCTTGAGTTCGTCGGTGGTGATCTTGCCGAGCAGGAACTGGTCCCGCAGGAACCGCGTCGTGGCCTCGACCTTCATGTCCGTCGTCGAGACGTTGGCGGGATCGATGCCGAGCTTGGCCGCCACCTGCGCCCGCAGCACCGTCTGCCCCACCGAGGTCGGGTTGTAGGTGCTGCCGTCCTGGAACGCGATGTTCTTGAGCTGGAAGTAGTCGTTGTAGGCCGACGTCACCATCGACTGGTAGCTGTTGACGGCGTTGGTGGCGGCGTTGCCGCTGAGCAGGTCGAGGCTGGCCCAGACGTCCTGCAGATGCTGGCTCTGCGCCTGGGTGAGGCCGACCGCCGCGCGGCCATTGAGGATGCTGGCCTGGTTGCCGTCGGAGCCGGCGGCTTCCAGGAAGACCGGACCGCCGGTCGACTGGATCGTGCCGAGGCGGAGATCGCCCTTGGACTGGACGATGTAGGTGCCGGTCGCCGAGGCGCTGTCGAGAACGCCCCCATCGACGGCTCCGCTCGCCTGTGTCGTGCCCGTCGCCTGGATCACCAGCGGGTTGATGTTGGTCAGGGTGCTCGCGCCGTTGACCACGGCGCTCTTCGCGCCGATCGCGCCGGAGGTGGAGTTGATCTCGATGTTCTTGCCGATCACGACGGGATTGGCGATGTTGTAGGCGGACGCCGAGTTGATGTCGCCGGTCGCCGAGAGGAAGACGCTGCCCTGCGGCGTGGCGCCTGCCGAATTCACCTTCACCTGGTTGATCGACAACGCGCCGATCGCGGAGATCGCGATGTCACGGTCGATCGAGCTGGCGGTCAGGCTGCCGCCATAGATCTGCACCTGGACGGGAGCCTTGGTGGTGCCGAGCGTGCCGATGCCGCCGTCACCCCGAAGCGTCACGCTCGTACCCGATATCACCGGGTTGTTGGCATTGGCGCCGACCGTAATGGACGAGTTGGCGCCGGTGGCGGCGAGCGTCGTCGTGCCCTGAAGGTTGTTGATCGACCCGTTGATGACGATACCGGAGGTCGAATTGACGACGACGTCGCTACTCCCGCCGCCGGTGAACTTGATGTTGATCGGGTTCGACGCCTTGACCGTGTTGGTCAGCGTGAGCGTCAGGTGATCATAGATCGCCTGGTACCAGTTGAACTGGGCGTCCGCGCCGCAGCACTTGTCGGGGTGGGTGCCGAGCGGGACGGGACTTCCGTCCGCATACGTTCCGTCGGCCCAGTGATAGCTGCCGGTGGCGGTGGTGACTTTCTGGTAGTTGCTGGTCTGCGGGCCGGTGGAGCCGCCGCCGCCCGTGGCCTGCTGCACGTTCTCAACCAGGCTGATCGTGCGGGTCCAATTCTCTCCGGTGGTCGCGTTCGGCGTGAAGTGCCAGCCATAGTCGAACTGCGTGCTGTTGGTCGGACGATCGATCGTCGCCGTGTCGACCCACTGATAGTACATATTCTCCTTCGTCGCATATTGGATGCCCGCCGTACCTGTCCTGGCTGCAAGCATCGAGGGATCGATCGCGTTCGCGGTGACACTGTTGACCTCGTACCGCGACACCTGCTGGCTGCTCGCAGCCTTGGGATCGTAGACCCACCACGTGGTCTTCCCCTTGAGCTGATCGACGATCTCGACCACGCTCTGGGCGGTAGCGCCGGTATTGATGGTGTTGGTGACGAGCGCAAGCCCGCTGGTGTTGTTGACCGTGATGGTGCCGGCGCCGCCCTTGATCTCGATATTACCCTGGGTCTGGGTGCTGTCGGTCGAGGTCGAGATGATCTTGCCGTTCAGATAGACATAGCCGCCCGCGCCCTGCACCACGCCGTTGAGGATGAACTGGTCGGTGAGCGCGTTGTACTTGACCCCGATCTTGACGTCGCCGGTACCCGACGTCGTCAGATTGGTCCCTGAAATATCGACATAACTGCCGTTCCGCGCGTTGGCCTGGGCCTGGGCAAAGGCGGCGCTGTTGTTCTTGAGATCCGTGACCTGCTGCGCCGCGGCGGCGCCGATATTGACCGAGTAGTTGCTGCTTGAGCCGGCCTGGATGGTGCCGTTGATGTTGATCACCGACGCCGAGATGATGACCGCCTGGCCGCTGATAGTCTGGGTGGCTGTCGCGGTGGCCGGTGTATCCGCAGTCTTGGGCGTGATCGCATCCGGCTGGATGTTGATGACCTGGAAGAAGGCTGAGCAGCCCGAGCAGTTGAACGGCGTCTTGTACGGACCGCTATCCGCGTAGACGTTCCGCCCGTCATAGGTCGTTTTCTCCCACGGTGCAGTCGAGATGACCTGACTGGTCGGCCCCTCGATCTGCTGGAGCGTGCTGACGCTCGGCACGCTGCCGGCGTTGGGATTGCCGTTGCCGGGCGCGCCTTGGCCCACCGGCAGGAAGATCGATGAATAGAGCGAGGTGCCGTCGTAATACGTCATCAGCATGCGCGCGGTGAAGATCGTGCTGGCGTCGGCGTTGCCGACGGGTTGATACACGCCGTGGCTGCCGTCGGTGCAGCAGTAATAGAAATAGGGGTGATCGGTTCCCGAAGCGATATGCGGAGCGGTATAGTAGTCGCCGTAGGCGCCGAGATAGGTCGCCGCCGTCATCACCGCGGTCAGCGTGTCTTCCGGCCTGTTTTCGGTGGTGGCCCATTGCGAGGTGACTGCGCTGCCGCTGTCGTAGAAGCTCCCGATACCGCCGAGGAAGGTGAACGTGCCTTTGGGCACCACGATCTGGACGGTCGCGGCACTGAGCGACTGCGATGCGACGACGCTGCCGAGATTGTTGATGATCTTGAGCAGGCCGTTCGCGTTGTTGACGGCGCCGTTGAAATAGATGTCGGGCGTGCGCGTCAGCACGTTGCCGTTCTGGTCGATGCCTTGACCGGAGTCAGGATCCAGGCGGTTGTAGGTGGCCGAGACGTCGATGACCGGCGTCGCGCTCGGCATCGCGGTGAAGGTCACATTGGAGTGCGAGTCCGGGTCGACATGGTCGATCTGGCGGTAGGTGATGTTTCCTCCGGTCACATCGGTGACCGTGAGGTTGCCCAGGCTCATGAAGTCGAGGCCCTTGTTCTCGATCTTGATCAACGGCGAGCTGCGCGCGATGACCGCCGGTGCCGCGGGATTCGATCCGCTGTTGCCGGTCAGCTTCTGAGCCAGGATCGAGACGTTGCCGGCGGACACCATGATGTCGCCGAACGCGAAGGCGTTGCCGGGCGCGTCGGAGGTAAACGGCGCCTGCTTGATCAGCGTGTCGATCTGGCGCTGCTTGTCGCCGGTCGGGTCGGTGCCGGTCGGCGACATGCTGGCGGGCGCGGTGGGTGTCGCCGCCGCGAGCTGGGAGCGGACCTGCGCCTCGGTCAGGCCGGTCAGCGACGCCAGCTGGTTGACCACCAGCTGGTAGGGATTGAAGTTGCCGACGACGGCATACTGGACCGTCTGGTGGTTCCAGCTCATCACCGGGCTCAAGTGATTGACGTCGGAGACGAGCTCAAGGACCGATGAAGAGCCGTTTGTCAGCAGGGAATAGGGACTGGTCGTGCTCAGCGTCGGCGCGGCCGCACCGAGCTCGATCGTGATCGTCAAATCGTTGTTGACGCCGGCCACCACCAGGCCATTGAGCGCGACATCGCCGATTCCGCTGGTGTGGCTGTGGTTGTCGCTGTTCTTGGCGCTGAAGATGTCCAGATACGGATTGTAGTTGCTGCCGTTGCCGGCCGCCGTGACCTGCCCTTGCGTTGCACCGAGATAGATGTCGCGCGCGCCGAGGATGCTCGAGGTCGGGGCCAGCGTCAGGCTCGTCGTGTCGTCGGCATTGGCCGTGCCGCGATAAAGCGTGGAGATCGGAACGGCGGTGTTGTTGTAGACGACCGTCGTCGCCGTCGCCTGCACGCTGCTGAAGACGGTGCCGTCGCCGGACATGCCGGCATAGATGGTGATGTCGCGCCAGGCCGCGATCTTCGCGCTGTCGCCGACATTGACGGACTGGTTGGCGTGGACCCAGCTGTTGGTGCTGGCGCCGACGCCCGCGATCGCGCCGTAGAGGCTGGCATTGGCGTTGTTCGCCGCCGCCATCTTCGCGGCCGTCCCGATATAGATCTTGCCCACGCTGAACAGCTCGCGGGCATTGATGTTGACCGCGAGCGTGGCGTTCGCCGTCATGTTGGATTCGGCGCCGCCGCCGGCGAAGAAGCTGGCCGTGGCCAGGCTCGCCGTATCGTTGGTGTTCAGCGTGTTGTAGGCCTCGATATTGATGAACGCCGCCGACGTCCGCGGATCGCCGTTGAGGCTCAGGACCGTGCCGGCGCCGATATTGGTGTTGATGTGCTGGGTGACGGTCGAGGTGCTGAGTGCGGCTGCGCCCGAGAACGAGCCGCCGGAGCCCGACCGCGCGCCGCCGCCGCCCTGGTTGACGATGTCGTTGGCGATGACGACCATGTTGCCGCCCGCCGAATTGATGATCAGGTGCGTTCCGATCTCGGCAGTGGTGGTGGAGTCGACGTCGTTCTGGGCCTTGCCGGCCGAGACGCCGGCCGTGGACGCCTGATAGGCATCGCCGCTCGCGGCATAATTCGTGGTGTGGATGGCATTGATGCGGAGGCCGCCGAAATAGAGCGTGTCATCCGCTGTGCCGCCGTCGAACCGCGCATTGGTCACGGCGGTCGAGCTGGTGGTCGCGACCGCTGCGGCGCCGGCATAGGTGCCGCCGGCGCCGACCGTCGCATTTGAGACGTTGGTATCGGTGCCGGTCGCCGTGATCCGGAGGATACCCGTGTAGCTGCCATGGTTCAGGGTATCCATGTCCGCGGGCGCACCCAGATAGGCATAGGTGTGCGCGCTCGACGACGTCTGCGCGACGGTGGCGCCGAGCGCCAGGAACCCGGTCGAAAGGCCCGTCCCCTCGGCATATTGCGCGCTGTCGTTCTCGGCCGCGATGGTCACGTTGGCGTTGGGCAGCACGATGCCCGTTCCGCCATAGGCGTTCACCGTCGCATTCTCCGAAGCCACGGCCAGGCTGCCCTGCGCGCCGATCAGCGAGCCGCCGCCGCCGGCGAGCGCCTTGGCCCAGGTCGTGGTGCCGCTGGTCGGGACCAGCGCCATGGCGGTCACCGCGAGCGCACCGCCCGAGAAGCTGACGTTGTCGCCGACATCGGCCGTCACCGTGGCGCCGACCGTGGACTTGGCGATGGCAACGCCCACGGCACCGCCGCCGACCGAAACGCCGATCGCCTCGCTCGACAGATTGGGCGTGATCGACGCCGACACCAGCGTGCCGACGCCGGTCGCCGATGTCGTGATCGAGGCACTGCTGCCGATCTCTGCCAGCACGGACGAGTTCTCGTGAGCCTCCGCATCCGCACCGACGCCGGCGACGATGCCGCCGCCGAGGGCGGTGGACGTCGTCGTCAACGTGCCGGCGCCGCTTGCGCCAACCGCCAAGGTCGCGACGTTGACGGTGGAGCCGTTCAGAACCCTTGCTGCGACCGAGTTCGTTCGGCTTGCCGTCGCGACCGACGCGCCGACAGCCACGGCGCCGCCGGTGACGCCGCCGGTGAAGACCACCTGGGTCGTCGAGTCCTGCGCCATGACGGCGGCGCCATTGCCGGTGCCGCTCGCGCCGGTGATCTGGCCACCGAGCAGCGCCACCACGGAATTGCTGACATTGCCGACCGCCACCGCCGCCTGCGCGCCGAAGTAAAGCGCGGCACCGCCGGCGACCGCCTCGGTGTCGATGGTCTTGCCGGCATAAGGTCCAGTGGTCGCGTCCTTGACGACCGCCGCAACGGTGACGACAGGTGCCGTGACGGCCAAGGGCGTATCTGCGGCCACCAGCACGCCGGAGCCGTCGCGTCCGTAGTCACTCAGATTGGCGAGCACGGTGCTGTTGACGCTGGTGTAGCCAATGCCGGCCCCGATGCCGACATTTTTCGCAAAGCCGGCGCCGAGCAGATACATCTTGGCCGCATTGGCGCTGGTGGCAGTGACATTGACCTGCGTGCCCGTGACGTTGCCGCCCGTGATCTGCGCGACGACGGCGTCGTTGCCGCCGCTCAGCACGCTGCTGACGTCGTAGGTCGAGCTGACGTTGGCGCTGTTCGGATTGCCGGCCGTGCCGCTGGCGACCGCGTTGCTGCCTTGCGTGTGGTTGGTGCCGTTGTTCACGGACGCGATGGTGCCGTTGTTGCCCTGATTGAGCTGGCCGGTCTGCTGGCCCTGGGTATCGGCATCGGCGGTGTTGGTGCCGATGATGATGACGCCGACGGTCGCGCCGATACCGACGCTGCCGCCGATGCCCGCGGTGACCGCGTAGGACAGCACCTCCTTGGTGCTGAGCGCATTGACGTTGATCGCGCCGGCCGAGTTCAGATTGCTGTTGCGGCTTTCCGCAATGGTCTGGCTCTTGAAGCTGATGACGTTAGCCGCAGCGCCCACGCCGACGCCTGCGCCGCTCGCACCGACCGCAAGCGCGCCTGCGATCTCCTTGATCGCCACGTCCTCGTTG
Organism: Bradyrhizobium sp. Mp27; assembly: GCF_029953005.1. Classification (NCBI taxonomy): domain Bacteria; kingdom Pseudomonadati; phylum Pseudomonadota; class Alphaproteobacteria; order Hyphomicrobiales; family Nitrobacteraceae; genus Bradyrhizobium; species Bradyrhizobium sp. Mp27. Next base: position 202,557 of record NZ_JASAUS010000001.1, read on the forward strand.
GCGTTGATGGTGACCGCACCGGCCGCACCGCCCGTCACCGATTGCAGCGTGGTGTCGTAGACGCCGGCGATGGTGGTGTTGTTGGCGATCTCGATGTTCGCCATGCCGGCGATCGCGGCCGTGCCGGTCGAGAGCGCACCGCCGATCGCATAGGCCTCGAAGCGGTTCTTGGTCTTGGCCTCGACGTCGAGCGCGCCGCTCAGATTGAGCGCGGTCGTGTGTGCAGCGCCATTGCCCTGATAGTGGAACTCGTCGCCGACATAGGCCTCGGTCCGGTTCGAGGAGACCTGGACCAGGAACGCCGCGCCGATCGCGGCCTGGCTGCCATAGGCCCCGGAGCCGTTCGCGGAGAAGATGCCGGTGTTGTTGGTGGCGTTCACCGTCAGCGACGCAGCCGTCAGCGCGCCGCCGTCGACATAGGCTTCCGTCGTGGCCTGGAAGACGTTCAACCCGACCGAGCCGGTGTTGAAGCCGATCGCGATCGAGGACGCGTCCTGCTCGGCATTGGCCTTCACGGTGACGGCTCCGACCGTCGCGCTCGACGACTGCACGCCGCCGACCGTGGCATTGGTGATGTACGCGAACGTCCCGCGCTGCATCGTGGTGCTGATGATGGTGGCACCACCGCCGCCATTGCCGGTGGGCGGGATGATGCCGGCGCCGAATGCGCCGGAATAGGAGAAGCTCGACGCGGCAACCTCGATCTGCGGCGCCAGCGTCGACGAGGTCAGGCGCGTGTCGATGGCGGCGCTGTCGATATAAGCCCGGGTCTGCCCGCTCATCACATTGGTGATCGGGTTGATCATGATGGCGATGCCGCTGCTCGCGGCGAGCGAAGCGACGTTGGTCACGACCGCCTGGTGCGAGCTCGCGACCACGGCAAGGCCGCGCACGGTGTCCTGGGTCTCAGTGAGGTCGGGCGTGGTGTCGGTCGGCGCATGCGCGGTGCCGAGGTCGAAGGCATGGGCGAGCGAGCCGCTGTTGACCGACAGCGTATCCGCGCTGCTGGTCCCGAGCGCATCGACCTTGGTGTTCGCCCCGCTGATATAGGCCGCGGTGGTGCCCGTGATCTGGTTGGTGACCAGCGAGCCGGCGCCGCCGGCCGCCCCCTTGCTGATCGACACGGCGCCGGCGAACACGCCCGCCTTGTCGTTGTTGCCGGCGATTACGGCGACGTTGTTGGTGGCGGTGACGTCGGCGCCGTTGATACCATTGGTGCCGGCGGCGGTGATGCTGGCGGTGACGTTGGTCCCCATCAGATTGGTGGCGACCGAGCCGGCCAGACCGACCTGCGAGGACATCGCGATACCGACCGCAACGGTCGAGATGTTGGCGTTCGAGTTCGCACCGACGGCGACGCTGCCCGAGGCGGTCAGCTTGGACCCGGTGACGCCGGCGCTGACATTGTTGGCGATGCTGCTGTAGACGAGCGCCAGACCCGCAGCGCTGCCTTGCGTCGAGGCGCCCGCGACCGCGGCGGTTCCGGTGATGCTGGAGTTGTCGGTCGCGGAGACGGAAATGTTCTTGGCCGTGACGCTCGATTGCGTCGCGCTGGACTGGCCGTTGCCGATGGCCGCCGTAACGGTATTGGAGATGCTGCTGATCGTGGTGCCGCCGACGCCCGCAAATTGTCCGGTCGCCAGACCGAAGCCGATCGTGACCGCCTGGATCTTGGAGGAGTCGACCGCGCTCACACTGACATTGCCGTTGCTGCCGGCCGTCATCAGGACGTTGGCGATATAGGCCGAATGCGTGGTTGCGATGGTGTTGTAGACGATCGAGGCGCCGACATTGTTCTTGCCCGCCTGGATGAGACCCGCAACGGAGACGATGCTGGCTCCCGGACCGTTGCCCGTGCCGCCGTTGAGCGCAGCTGCGCCGAAGTCGATGCAGTTCTGCCCGCCGGTGCCGCCGGCGACCGTGCAGGTGTCCTCGGCGAGATGATTGTTGTTCGACTTCTTGACGAGGTTTCCGAGCGCAGTGTCGAGCGCCGACACCGCGCCGCTGTCCGCCAGCACCGTCACGCGGCCGACATTGATGCTCACCGTCGAGCCGCTGTTGATATAGGCTGTCGTGGTCGGCGTGATCTCGCTGACGACGATCGCGCCGGCAAGTCCGTTGGCGCTGGCCCCGCCCCCGCCTGAGGCCGCACCGGCCGCAATCACGCTGGCGCTGTCGGCCATCACCAACAGGGTGTCGTAGTTCGAGATCGCCGTGCTGCGGATGTGCGCGTCGGTCGCGTTTCCGCCCGTGGGATCGGCGATCGAGGCATAGGTCAGCCCGATGCCGACTCCGGCCTGGCCGCCCGATATATAGAGAGAGCCGCCGCCGATCGCGATGTTCGTGGTCTGGTAGGCATCGACCTCGAGCGCCCGGTTGACGCCGGACGCCTGCCCCGTGATCGTCGAGCTCTCGATATAGGCGTTGGCGCTGTCCGTGATGATGCCGACGGAGGCCGACAGCGACGCTGCATTGGATTTCGATCCCGCCACGCCGATGGCAACGACGGTCTCCGAGCCGCCATTGAGCGCCTGCACCGTCACCGAACTCTGATTGTTCATGGTGGTGCCGTAGATATAGGCGAGCGTCGCATTGTTCGACATCGCCGCCGCGATCGCGCCGCCGATCGCAGCCCCCGTGGCAGACCCTCCGGCCAGATTGAGCGCCGCGGAGCCGGAACCATTGTTGAGCATAGTGTCGTTCAGCGCCTGAACGATCGTGTTGGTCAGCACGGCGCCGGTCGTGGTGTACTTGTTGACCGTCGTGTTCCTGATATAGGCGCTGGTGCCGAGCGAGACGTCGCTCACCGACGAGCTGCCGGCGAGATCGAGGCTGAAGCCGCTCGTGCTCGATCCCGAGGTCGAACCAATCTTGCCCGCCGCCGTCGTCACGCCGGCGGTGCCTCCGGTCGAGGCGGCGCCGGCAGCGCCTGCCTTGTCGGAGAAACTCGACGACGCCGGGTCGGAGACGGCTGCCGCGACGGCGGCCGCCGTGATGCGTCCCGAAGTGGTCGCGCTGAGTGTCAGATTGTCGACATTGACCGCCCCGCTTCCGCCGCTGGTGCCGGCGAACGGATCGTTGGCGCTGAACACGCCGGGCCGGATGTCGGAATGGTTGTCGCCGATATAGGCGGAGGTGTCGGTATTTGCGCCGAGATAGGCGACCGACAAGCCGACCGCCGAACCGCCGCTCCCGTTATAGCTCATCGCGCCGGACAGCGTCACGACCGACAGATCCTGCTGCGCCAGAATGCCGACGGTCGGGGCATAGACGGTGGCCTGGCTCGAGATCGACGCGTGCGTCGTGTTGTTCAGGAAACCGAGCGAAGTGATGCCGTTCAGCGCCAGCGTGCCGGCAGCCTTGCCGGACGACGGTGCGACAGCGACGAACCGGTCGGAAGTGATCGCGTTGACGGCGATGTCGTCCGCAGCACGCAGCGTCGCACGGTCCGAAACGCCGGCGATGGTATTGGTGTTGAACTGGACGAGATTGAGCGCGCCGCCGACCGAGGAGCCGCCCGAGGTGTTGCCGAACAGGAAGCCGAGCGTGCCGACATTGCCGGCGGCGTCGATCGACGCCGTGGTCGTGGTGGCCGCGATCTGGAGGCTGGCGTTGTAGGTATGGACGTCGCCATTGTCCATGCCGGCCGACCAGCTGCTGCCGCAGGTCGCGGTCGTGCAGGTCGCAGTCAGGCTGGCGGAGCCGGCCACCCACGCCGTCGTGTTGTTGTTCACCACGAAATGGTTCAGCGAACCTGCGATGCCGATCGTGTCTCCGGCATCGGCCGTTGCGTTGGCATAGCTGGTCAGGATGTTGCCGCCGACGCCGAGATTGCCGTTGAGATGGCTCAGGACCGCACCCAGCCCGTCCCACTTCAGCCAGGTGTTGGTGATCGGCAATTCGGTGGTGGCATCGACGGCGATATTGGCCGCGTTGATCAGCGTGCCGTTGCCGACATAGGCGTTCGAATTGTGGGTGAAATTGCCCCAGGCAATGGCTGCGCTGATCGCCGTCCCCTCGCCTGTCGACACGTCCTTCGTGATCGCGCTGGACGTCGCATTGCTGCGAACGCCGCGATCGATGACGTTGCTGGCGACAGCGACGTTGCCGCTGGCATAGATGCTCGGCGCGCCGCCGCTCGGATTCTGCGCGATCGCAGCGGTCGCGCTCTGCGTGCTGTTGGCCAGCGAGAGTGCGCCTGCGACCTTGAAATCGAAGCTCAGCGGCACCAGCGAGGTCATGTGGTCCATGACGAAGTGCGTCGGCGAAGCGACGTTCGAGACCGCGAATTCCTGGATGGCCGCGACCAGCGCCGGCAGGCCGGCGATGGCCGAGGCCATCGTGGAATTGCTCGTGGTGTCGGACGTCGCCTCGACCAGAACAGAACCGTTCATCCGGTCGCCGGCACTGGTTCCGAGCGATGCGCCGAGCGTCGCGGTCGCAGACGTCGTGACGTCGCTGATGGCGACCGCGGCGCCGACAGCGCCGCTCGCATTCGGCCCGCTCGCCGCAACCGACGTTGCGCTGGTCGAGAACGAATTGTTGTTGATCGCGCGGACCTTCAGGGTGCTGCCGCTCGTGTTCACCGTGCCAGCCGCAATATGCGCGCCGGTTGCAACGTTGGCGGTCGTCGTCACCGATCCCGTGGAATAGGCCACCGTCGGGACGATCTGCGCGCTGGTCGACGCTGCGACAGCGGAGACGGCGATGGTCGCATCATTGAGCGCCTTGATCTCGAGGTTGCCACCAGCGTTGACCGTCGCACCCGAGGCCACGTTGGTCGTGGCAGTGCCGTCGATCTTGCCGACGACCACACCGGCCGCGACCGGCGTGAGGCTGCCGAGCAAGGTGGTAGCGACCGCCGGATCCGACACGGTCTCCGTGGCGTGCGCCGAAATGGTCACATCGCCGCGCCCGTTGATGTCGGCATGGCTGTTGATGTTGAGGGTCGCCGTAGCGCTTGCGGCGAGATAGCCGCCATTGAGCCCGAGCACCGAGGCGGCAAGCGTCGAGCCGACAAGCGCGAAATCACCGGCCACCGAACCGTTCAGGAAGCTCGACACGGCCGTCGAGGTTGCGCTGATCGAGATGATGCCGCCGGTGACCTTGCCGTCGACCGTGATCGACGTCGTGGCGGTGGCCTGGCCGGACAGCTTGATGTCGCTCGCGGTTGCCCTCAGCGTCACGTTGCCGTCGGCGTAGGTGGTCCCGCCGAAGTTGACCGACTGGGCCAGGATCTGCGCGCCATTCATGATCTCGATGTTCGGCGCGTCGATGATGACGTTGTTGGCGTTGCCGGTCGAATGGCCGGAGCCATCGAGACGGCGGGCATCAATCATCGCATGCGCGGCGAGCGTGATGGAATGATCGGCCTGGATGAGGTAGTCGGCACCGGCGCTGAGCCCGGCGAGCGCATTCACGATGGAGCTGTTCGACAGCGTCACGCCGGTGTCGCCCTGAGCGGCATCACCCACGACCACGTCGGTCGGGTCGATCAGCAGCGTGCCGGCCTTGCCGTTGTCCGCACTGAGGTCGACCTTGATGCCTTTCCCAATGTCGATGATCCCGTTCGCGCTGAAGTCGACGAGACCGGCATTGCCCGTCTTCGCGCTGGCATCGAACCTGGCGCCGCCCGCGACGGTCAGGTTCTGCGCCGCCTTCAGGCGGATCTCTCCGGCATTGCCGTTTGCGCTTGCTATGTTGAGATTGGCCTTCTTGCCGACATCGATGTTGTTGCCGGCCTGAACCGTGATGTTGCTCGGCGTCGAGGTCTTGCTTTGCGCGGTGAGACGCCCGTTGACCCTGGCATTGTTGACGGCGCCGATATGGATCGAGCCGTTGCTCACGGTGATCGCGCTGGCGCTGCGCAGGCCCTTGGAGTTGACGGAGGCTGCGAACTTCGCGGCGTGGTCGAGATTGGCGATGTCGCGCTGGCTGGCGCCGCCGACAAAGACGTTCTGCCCGGTCAGGCGCACACCGTCGATCGCGTTGATGCGGCCATAGATACGGATGTTGCCGTCGGGCGAGACCGGGAACGAGCCCGCCATCAGATTGCCGACCGCCGACTGGTTGATCTGCCCGCCTGCGCCGATCAGGCTGTCGGTGAACTCGCGTGTCGGCGTCGAGACGTTGAGGCTGCCGACATTCACCGTGCCGCTGCGGCCGACCACGAACCCCTTGGGGTCGGCGAAATAGACGTTACCGCCGATCGCGCCGTTCATGTAGGAGTTCAGCGTGCCGTTGACGTAGACCGGGGCGTCGCGAACGATGTTGACCAGGTTCTGCGTGCCGGTCGGCAGCTGCAGATTGACGGTGTTGCCCTGCCCGACGCTGAACTGCGAGAACGAGTTGAAGGCGTTGTTGCCCGAAATCGTCGACGTCGTGACGTTGGTGACGCTGCCTGATGTCTGAAGGCTCGTCCCGGTGCGGCCGTCCGGGGTGATCACGTTCGCCGTCTGCGCCTGCAGGCGGACGCTGAACACCGGCAGGAAGACCATCTGCATCGCGCAGAGCAGCGACATCGAGCGGAAGCGTGCCAGCCTCCGCAGCGTCGTCAGCTCGTCATTGTGTTGCGTCGCAGATGGTCCGCGCATTTCATATCCTCTTCATCGACATTCGCGCCGATCCACAACTGGGTGGGAGAATGTCGTGAGGTCGTCCGGCATCAGAACTGGCCGGGCGGCAGCTTGAAGATGTCGGGGCTCTTGGCGTCGGCCACGTAGAACAGCAGCAGGCTCGTGGGGGTCAGCACACGCTGGTTGTTCTCCTTGTTCTCGAACGTGCCCTGCAGAAGCAGGATCACCGAGCGATCCTTGGCGTCGCTGCCACGGAACATCACGATGCCGCCGGCGACAGGCATGTTCATCGCGATCGAATCGGGCTTGAAGCCTTCGCCCATGAAATGGGCGCGCAGGATGTTGGCGTTGGAGAACAGCTTCTCCGGCGTCATCGCCGTGTCGGTCCCCTTCGACCAGACCGAGCCGACCTGGATCAGCGACTTGGACTTGTAGCCGAACACATAGGAGAGCTCGGCGGTGCCGCCGTTCGGCAGCAGCTCGGGAACGGAGAGCAGCAGGCTGTGCGTCAACTCGGACGCGTTGTCCTGCGCCCTGATCGCGTCGGGCTTGGCGCTGAAGTCCTTGGTCATCGCCGCGCGCACGTCGGCTTCGTTCATGCCGAATTTGGCGGAGCGGAAGCCGTCGATCGCCTTGGTCGTCTTGTCGTCCGCACCGGCGGCCGGCATCTCGGTCGCAGCAGCGACCGGCGCACCGGCGGCGGCAGCCGGCGCCGCACCGGCAGCTCTGGGTGCCGGCGCAGCCTTCTGCTTCGGCACCACTCCCTGAGCCGCGAGCGGCCCGGCTGCAACTGAGGTCAGCAGGCCCACGAGGGCCGGAAAAAGATAGATTTTGCGCATCGACAACCTTCGAAACAAACCTGAAACAACGCTTCAAAAAATCAGCCGCTCAGAAATCGACTTCTCCGAACCGTCGTCTCAACGAGACGGAAAATGTTGCAACGCCACAATGCGTTGCAGATCGTCACGGAGCAGACAAAGCTCGAAACAGCGACTCTTTGGCGGGGTAGGAATACGGTATCGGACTGCCGAATGCTGCGAATGAACATTCATAAGCGCATTTTTTCATCAATTGTGGACACCGCCCTTTCGCGTTAAGCATCCGGCTGGGACAGACCATCGTGCAAAGAATTCCATGACCGAACGGCCTTCCGCGTTCGCGCTCGATCGCCGCGGCTTCATTCGCCTCGCAGGCACAACCGCCGCAGGCTGGATTGCGCTCGGCGCAACGTCAGATCGCATGCGGATCGTTGCCTCGCTGACGGGATTGCCGCTCGACGACGAACTGACCAGACGGAGCATGACCGACAGCCCGACCTCCCGCCTGGGTGGTCTCATCGTCGGCTTGAGGCAGCGAGGCTGGGTCGAAGGCGTCAACTTCCGCCTCGAACTTCGTTCGACCTTCGGCGGACCGGACAAGCTCAAGACCGCGGTCCAGGAGTTGCTCGAGCTCAAGCCGGACGTGATCCTGACCGGCTCGACCATCGAAACCGCCGCAGTCTTTGCCGCCACCAAAACCATCCCGATCGTTTTCGCGACCGCCAACGATCCCGTCGGCAACGGCTTCGTCGAAAGCCTCGCGCATCCCGGCGGCAACGTCACCGGCTTCACCAACAGCACCGCCGAAATGGGCGGCAAATGGCTTCAGCTCATCCGGGAGGCGGTGCCGGGTCTCGCGCGCGTCGGCGTCCTTTTCAACCCGGCGACCACGCCGCGCGCCGGGCGCTTCTTCCTCGACTCGATCGAGCAGGAAGCTGCGACGTCAGGGGTGTCCGTGACCCCCGCGCCCGTCAATGCGCCAACGGACATCGACGAAACCATCAGGCGCTTTTCCGAATCGCCCAAGGCGGCGATGGTTGCGCTGGTCGACAGCTTCCTGGTGATCCACCGTCAGGCGGTCGTGGCGGCGGCGGCCAAACATCGCGTCCCCACGATCTATCCGTTCCATTATTTCATGGATGCGGGCGGACTGATGAGCTACGGGCCGACGCTGGAGGTGCGCTCGGCCGACTACGTCGATCTCATCCTGCGCGGCACCAAGGCCGGAGATCTGCCGGTGCAATCGCCGCGGAAATACGAGCTCCTGATCAACCGCACGGTCGCCCGCTCGCTCGGATTGACCATTCCATTCACGCTGCTGGCGCGCGCCGACGAGATCCGCGAGTGAACGAGGCGATCGACCAGGGACATTTGCGGACGCCCCCGGGCCAGTTGTTCCGAAAATATCTCTACTCGATCGTCGCCCTCGCCTTTGCCGCACTCGCCATCAACACCGGCTTCGACGTCTGGTTCTCCTATCGCGAGCAGAAGCAGCTTCTCGCGGCGACCCAGCGCGAGCAGGCAGCGAGCGCGGCTATCCAGATCGGCCAGTTCATCGGCCAGATCGAAAGCCAGATCAGATGGCTCTCGCGGCTGCCTCCGGAGCTGTCGAGCAACGAAGACGACCGCCTGAACGCGATCCGGCTCCTGCGCCTCTCGCCCGCGATCGCGGAAATTGCCGAGCTCGATTCGCAGGGCCACGAGCAGGTGCACGTGTCGCGCCGCGTCGCGGACAGGGTCGGCAGCAAGGCCGATCTCTCGGCCTCGCCGGCCTTCCGCGGTGCCAACGAGAGCCGGGCCTATTACGGGCCGGTCTACTTCCTCGGCGACACCGAGCCGTTCATGACGCTCGCCACGCGCGGGACCGGGCGGAATCCCAATGTGATCGTGGCCGACGTCAATCTGCGCTTCATCTGGGACCTCGTCGCCGGGATCAGGGTCGGCAACACCGGCAAGGCCTATGTGGTCGACCGCATGGGAGTCCTGATCGCACATCCCGATCTGTGGCCGGCGCTGCAACGGAGCGATCTCTCCGGGCATGCGGACGTGCGCGCCGCGCTCGATGGCGTGGGGCCGCCTTCGGGCGGCCTGGTCAAGGAGGATCTGTCGGGCCAGCGCGTGCTCTCGACTTATGCGACGGTCCCCTCGCTCGGCTGGCTGGTGTTCGTCGAGCTTCCGCTCAGCGAGGCCTACGCCCCGATCTATGCATCGATCGGACGCGCGACGTTTCTCCTGGTCGTCCTGCTCGCCTGCGCGGTCCTGGTGTCGCTCTGGCTCAGCCGGCGCATGACCGTGCCGATCCAGATCCTGACGCAGGGCGCGCGGCGGATCGGCAGCGGCGATCTCGGCCTGCGGCTCGCGATCAAGACCGGCGACGAGCTGGAAGCGCTCGGCGACCAGTTCAACCGGATGGCCGCGCATCTTCGCGACTCCTATGCGACCCTCGAGCGCAAGGTCGCCGAGCGGACCGCCGAACTCGAAAAGACCCGCGATCAGGCCCTGGCCGAACATGACGCCGCCGAGCGCGCGCGCAGGGCCGCCGTGCTGGCCAACGAGACCAAGTCGCGCTTCCTCGCCGTCGTCAGCCACGAGCTGCGCACGCCGCTGAACGGCGTCATGGGCGTGCTGCAGCTGCTCGACGACAGCAGCCTCGGCGAGGCCCAGCGCCGCCACCTCGCGACCGCGGAAGCATCGGGCGAAACGCTGATCGCGCTGGTCGATGCCATCCTGGAATATGCCCGCCTCGAGGCCAGCACCGAAACGCTGGAGACGCGCGACTTCCGCCTCCGCCAGCTGATCGAGACCGCGGCGGAGCTGATGTGTCCGCAAGCCTTCGGCAAGGGCCTGACCTTCGACCTCGCCTGCGATGCGACGGTCGACACATCCGTGCACGGCGATCCGGTCAGGCTCAACCGCATCCTGCTCAATCTGATCGGCAACGCCATCAAGTTCACCCCGCACGGCGGGATTGCGCTCGCGGCGGCCACCGAGCAACGCGACGATCATGTCCTGCTGCGCATCACCGTTCGCGATACCGGCATCGGCATCGCGCCCGACATGCACGAGCGCATCTTCGAGGATTTCGTCCAGGCCGACGATAGCATCGCGCGACGGTTCGGCGGCACCGGCCTCGGACTCGCGATCGCGCGCCGGCTCACGCGCCTGATGCGCGGCGAGCTGACGGTGGAGAGCACGCCGGGCGCGGGCAGCACGTTCACGCTTCAGGTGCCGCTCGGCCTCGCCGCAAGCGGCGTGGCGCAAGGCGCGGTCCCGCCGCCGTCGCGGCAGCTCCGCGTGCTGCTGGTCGACGACGATCCCGTCAATTGCGAGGTCGGTGAAGCCATTCTGAACCGGCTCGGCCATCGCGCGACGATTGCGAGAGACGGCGCGTCGGCCATCGCGCTCGCCCGCGATCAGGCGTTCGACATCATCCTGATGGATCTGCACATGCCCGACATGGACGGCGTCGAGGCGGCGTCGCGGATCGGCAAGCTCGATCTGCCGAAAATGCCGCGCATCATCGCCGTGACCGCCGACGTGTCGCGCAGCGCCCGCGAGCGGCTCGCCGGTGCCGGCATCGCCAAGGTCGTCAGCAAGCCGATCCTGATCAACGCGCTGCGCGAGGCGATCGAGGACGATCCAGCGCAGAAGATGCCCACGGCACAGCTTGCGGCCGGCGCATTGATCGATCGGCATTTCCTCGACGATCAAAAAGAACTGCTGGGCCAGGCACAAATCACCAAGCTGCATCATCTGCTCCAGGAGACCAGCGACAAGCTGATCGATGACATCGCCAAGGCCGCGGCGATCGGCGATCACAAGCAGCTCGCGCGGCTCACGCACCAACTCGGCAGCGCCGCCGGCGCGCTCGGCCTCGTCCGCCTGTTCGAGCGCTGCCGCGAAGTCGAGCTGGCAGCGGCCTCAATGTCCCCGCCTGAATGCCAGAGCGCAACGCGCGAGCTCGCCGCGCTTCAGAAGGCCTCGATGCGCGCGCTGGACGAATTGCTGCGGCCAGAAGAGCAGCGCGCGGGGCCCAAGACTGAGATTTCCAGCCATTGACACCTCGCATCGAACTGGCTTGTCTCAAGCTTGGCGGACGCGTTCAAACAGGCCGCGGACAAATTAGCGCAGCCACCCTGTGCGGGACTGAGAGGGGCGAAATTGCTGCAGACCAGGGGTTTTCTGTTTTTGGCGTTGACGCTGATCATCAGCCTAACGATCGTTCATGGCTCGCTTTGGGTCCGAGGAGTTAGGCCATCACCTCGAACGAGCTTATGGGAGCACTTGATCTGGGAGGTTTTCCCCAGGGATGATCAGCAAAGGCAATACCTGAAGCAGCGATTTTTGACGGTGATCGTCGTGCTTCCAATCGTCGCGTTCGCGGTCCACGCACTTCTTGAAAAGCTTGCCGGATAGCTTGCGACCTAAAGGGGATATCGCCGCACGGCCCGCTTCTCGGGCTCGGCAGACATCGGCCCCTTGGCCTCAACGCGCCTCGTCGCCGCTAAACCGCTCGACCAGAAAATCAATAAACAGCCGCACCTTCACCGACAGATGCCGCGTCGGCGGATACACCGCATAAAGCGCGAGCGGCGGCGCGGAATAATCGTCCAGCACCGTCCGCAGCTCGCCCTTCTTCAACGCATCGGCGGCGATGAATTCCGGCAGCAGTGCCAGCCCCCTGCCCTTGATCGCGACGTCGCGCAGCACTTCGGCGTTGTTGACGCAGAGCGACCAGGCCGGCTGGATCCAGTGATCGCCATCAGTGCCGGTGAGCTTCCACTGATTGCCTGTCAGCAGGAAGCCGTAGGTCAGCGAGGCATGCTCGCGCAGGTCCTGCGGGTGCTTTGGCGTGCCGTGACGCGTGAGATAATCCGGCGAAGCGCAGATCATGCGCGCCACCGGCATGATTTTTCGCGCGATCAAACTCGAGGATTCCAATTCCGCGATCCGCAAGGTCACGTCAAAGCCGTCCTGGACGGGGTCGAGCAGATCGTCGCTGAGCACGATCTGGAGCTGAAGCTCGCCATAGCGCGCCATGAAATCGGCCAGCACAGGACCTAGCCGCATCGTCCCGAACGACATCGGCGCGTTGGCCCGCAGCAGGCCGCGCGGCGCCGACTGGGCCTGCGCCACCGCCTGGTCGGCGGCCTCGATCTCCGAGAGGATCACGACCGCGCGCTCGAAATAGCGCTGGCCGTTCTCGGTCGGACTGGCGTGGCGCGTCGTCCGGTTCAGGAGCTGGACGCCGAGGCTCTCTTCGAGGTCGGCGATGTATTTGCTGATCGCCGAGCGCGACAGCCGCAGCTGCCGGCCCGCCTCGGCAAAACTGCCGCTTTCGACCACCTTCACGAAGGCCCGGAGGCTGGCGACCTTATCCAAGGGGCGGCCCCGGCGATTGTTTCCAAATCGTAGACATAGACGTCATATTTGCATGGATTGTCTCCAATCCAAAGCGGAACGATATTTCGACCCAGAGCAAGACCGCTCCCCGAATTTTGGAGGACGACAATGTCTGGACTGCACCACGTCACCGCGATCGCCGGCGATCCCATCCGCAATTTCGGCTTCTACACCCGGGATCTCGGCCTGCGCTTCGTCAAGAAGACGGTCAATTTCGACGATCCCGGCACTTACCACTTCTATTACGGCGACGAGACCGGCCGCCCCGGCACCATCCTGACCTTCTTCCCCTGGGCCGGCGTGCCGGCCGGGCGTCGCGGCGTCGGCGAGACCCATCAGACCGCCTTCCGCGTGCCGCAGCGCTCGCTCGGCTACTGGACGCAGCGCTTCACCGAGAAGGGCATCGCCTACGAGGCGCTGGAGAAGCGTTTTGGCGAGTCCGTGCTGCCGTTCACCGACCCTGACGGCATGGCGCTCGCGCTGGTCGGCATTCCCGGCGCCGAGACCGAGCCCGGCTGGAGCAATGGCGACGTCCCGGCCGAGCACGCGATCCGCGGGTTCCACGGCGTGACCTTGCTGCTCGACAGCGCGGCGAAGACGGCTGCCGTCCTCACCGACGTGTTCGGCTTCAAGGAGACCGGACGCGAGGGCTCGGTGATCCGCTTCAAGGCGCTGGGCGATGCCGAAGGCAGCGTCGTCGACATCTACGAAGCCAAGGGCTTCTTGCGCGGACATCAGGGCGGCGGCTCCGTCCACCACATCGCCTTCCGCGCGGCCGATGACGCCGAGCAGGGCCGGATGGCGCAAAAGCTCGTGAGCAATCACGGCCTGCATCCGACCGAGCAGAGGGACCGCAACTACTTCCGCTCGATCTACTTCCGCGAGCCCGGCGGCGTGCTGTTCGAGATCGCGACCGATATCCCCGGCTTCGCCGTCGATGAACCGGTCGCAACGCTGGGACGCGACCTGAAGCTGCCGAGTTTCCTCGAAGCGCAGCGCAAGCAGATCGAAAATGTTCTGCCGAGCCTGGAAGAAAGCGCGTCATGACCGAGAGCACATTCATCCATCGTTTCGAGCCCGCGACCAGCGCGGGCTCCCCTCCGCTGCTGCTGCTCCATGGCACCGGCGGTGACGAGAACGACCTGCTCGGGCTCGGCAAGATGATCTCGCCCGGCTCTGCCCTGCTCTCGCCACGCGGCCGCGTGCTCGAGCACGGCATGCCGCGTTTCTTCCACCGCCTCGCCGAGGGCGTGTTCGACGAGGACGACGTGCGCCGGCGCGCGCTGGAGCTCGGCGACTTCGTCGCGGACGCGCGGCAGCAATACGGCATCGCCGCTCCCGTTGCGGTCGGCTTCTCCAACGGCGCCAACATCGCAGCCGCGCTGTTGCTGCTGAAGCCGGACGTCCTGGCAGGCGCGATCCTGCTGCGTGCCATAGTGCCGCTGTCGGATCCGCCGGAGGCAGAGCTTGGTGGCAAGCCGATTCTGCTGCTGTCCGGGCGGGCCGATCCGATCGTGCCCGCGAGCAATTCGGCAAAGCTTGCGGCGCTGTTGTCGGAAGCCGGTGCGTGTGTCGACCACAGGGTGCTCCCCGCAGGCCATCAATTGTCGCAGGCCGACGTCACGCTGGCCCGCAACTGGATCGGCAGCATCGACGCCAAAGCGGCATGAACCAACGAGCGGCGCATCGTTCATGAACGGTGCGCCGCTCATTCGCCTTGCGAACTGTCAGGCAGATTTTCGAAGCGGTTGTTTCTTCGGCTGCGGTCTCGCCGCGCGGCCAATGGCGGCGATCGCCTCCATCTCGTCGACCAGGCCGGACCGATCGATATCGACTTTCATGGCCTCGCCGAGCAGACGGGCCGCCTTCCTGAATTGCGGCTCCGCAATCAATCGGTTCACCGCCGCGGCAATCTCCGCTTCGGACGCGGTTGGAGGCAATTGAAGCCCTGCCCCCTTCGCTTCGACGCGCGCGGCATTGGCAGCCTGGTCGCGCCCCATTGGCAGGATGAGCTGCGGCAGTCCGTTGATGAGTGAACGCGTGGTCGTTCCGTGGCCGCCTTGCGAGATCACTACGGAAACATCCTTCATGACGAGGTCATGGGGGGCGCCCCGGACCAAATGCACGTTGTTCGGAGCCCGGAGATCGGCGACGTCGACATTGGGACCGGCTGTTGCAAGCGCATCGATCTCGACCGCTTCCATCGCTGTGATAATGCGCTGAAACAGTTCGCGCTGACCTTGCGCGCCCGTGCTGCATGCGATCAGCCCGCGAGGACGACCCGACTGAGCCGACCATGGCGCTCGCCACGCCTCCGTCTGCCGAGATTTGGACCAATTCGGCACATCGAGCAGCGGTCCGACGTAGCGGAAATTCTCGGGCAGCGAGTCAGCTTGAAAGTCGAACACTCGACTGGTCGCGAGCAAAAGCCGGTTGGCCCGATCGAACAGATCGTAGACATCTGCGAGAGGCGGAAGACCCAGATCGGCACGCGCGCGGTTGAGACTTGGCAGAAACACATTGAGTGTTTCGGCCAGCCTGGCATTGGCGGCGTCGACTTCGGCGCGCTCTTCCGGCGTTTTCGGTTGCCTCAACCCGCTGGTGGCCGGCGGCATGCCCGGCAGGGGCCGAATGCTGACATGAGGGGACAGAAGAGCGAAAGGCTCGCCTGACGCCTCCGCCCCGAGCGCAGCACCAAACAGCACGTCGAGCACGAGAACGGCATCCGTCGGCATACGGCCGATCTCATCCCGGACATCGGCCGCATAGAGCGCGGCAGGATCAAAGACGGCCTGGCGTAGAAAGTCCTTCACATCCGAGACGTCCACCGGATCCGCGGCCTTTCCGGTCGGGGCACGGCGCCATGCTACAAATGCAAAGCCGGAGGCCTCGACTTCAGAGCGCATCGCCGGATCCGCCATCACCCGGATATGATGTCCATTCCGGTGCAACCTTCGCGCCGCAGTCAGCAGCGGGCTCAAATTCCCGAGGGTCCCCCACGACGCCAGCAGAAAATCATAAGACATCGTAGAACCTCTTTCGCCACAGGGATGAATTCGCCGGTGCAATCCATCCTGGGCGCAGGCTTCCGGACGGATGCTTGGCCGCGCCTGTGTCCGCGCGGGCCACGCCAAGAATGGCGGGGCGCGCGCTACCGAACGATGTCTCCTCAGAGTGAGATGGTTACACCTGTAAGAATGAGGATGGCCGCTAAAGGGCGCATCGGGTGGGGGCAAAAGCAGTCCATCAGTTCAGAACGCGAATTTGTCCGCTAAGCGATAGTGCTTAGCCACTCGTTTCGGTTGCCCGCCCCTTCTTCAGTGCAATAATTCAGGGCATCCAGCACGAGGCAGGAACCGTAGTCAGTCGCCGCCCCACTCCAATTGACAGTCAATCCGACCGCTGAGTTTTCCTCCGGGCTCGCGAGCCAATACCCGTTTGCCTGGACGAGCTTGAGGAAGCGTCGCGCTTGCTCTTCCGGCAAAGAGCCGGCAGCTGAACTCGATATCTCCTGCAGAAACCGGGCCATCTTTGTTGTTGTCACGCATATGATCGAAGCAGCCAGTTGCGACGAATTTCTCCAAGCGTGCTTGGCACCGTCTCGCACATCGAAGACATCGCCTGGTCCAAGCTCCTCCCAGCGGTCTCCGCGAAGAGCATTTATGCTACCGGACACCACGTAAAACGTCTCTCGATCGGCGTGACTGTGCATCGGCACCACCGCGCCCGCGGGCAGGGTACATCGGATGAGACAGTAGTCTCCTGCATTATCGGAAACCTCAGTGAGATACTCGTTCATCGGACGCAAGTTTTGCTGCGGGGAAAACACTTCTTGGGCATTGATTGCGCTCGTCGAGCGACAATCATTCGGATTGAGATTGTCAGACATCGTCAGAGACCTCTTGCATGATGCTGCAGGCAAGACACTTGCAGATAACGCTCGGCTTGTTGACCGCAGCAGTTTGCCACCAGAGCGCCGTCAGATCGGCACAAGGATTGCTGTGCTGGTCCGATCACTCTCTCGAGCGGTTGACATCTAGAGCAATGAGGAATGAACGTGGAGTGGCTGGCGCGCCCTTTCCGATGCGGTGACGCGCACTCCTTAAACGAACAGGAGCGCGTCATTTCCCAGCAACGGCTGGGAACACATTTTTGTGTGCCGCTGTTGCAGCATTCAGACTTGTGCGCACTTGCGGTAAAGAGGTCGCCTCATTCCTTGGTTGCGAAAGGGAAAGCGAGATGCCTAGCCGCAGTGAATTTCTCATCGGGCCAACATCGGATTACGAGACGTGGCTAACCGGCATCCGCTCAATCGGTGTTTTCGGTTCTCAAGGCGTCGATTCCAGAATTTGTAGAGGTTCGGTCCGTGGCTCATGCATGTGGGGAATGACTGCGCTCGATACTGCATTTGCGAGCCCCAACATCAGCCGGTTCGATCGGATGCGCCGGGACCCTCGCCTCAATAGCAGCGATTATTACAACGTGGTGTTTCAGATCTCCGGTCGGTCGACACTGATACAGGACGATCATGAGGCC
This sequence comes from Bradyrhizobium sp. Mp27, assembly GCF_029953005.1. Taxonomy (NCBI): domain Bacteria; kingdom Pseudomonadati; phylum Pseudomonadota; class Alphaproteobacteria; order Hyphomicrobiales; family Nitrobacteraceae; genus Bradyrhizobium; species Bradyrhizobium sp. Mp27. The sequence goes on from NZ_JASAUS010000001.1 coordinate 219,889, forward strand.
GAGCTTGCTGTGGGCGACATTGGACTTGTCGATATGGCCCGACCAGTGAGCTTGATCTCTGGGAGCACATCCTGCCGATGGCTTTCTCTGTCTATCCCACGACGGCGGCTGATCTCCCATTTGGGCTTGGAACCACGCGGCGGAATATGCTGGCATGGTGCAACACCCGCGTGTCGCCTCCTATTCCGTCTCGTTTCGGCCGCCCCTGGCGAAGACGATAGTTCATCCACTGCGGCCGAACCCTACAGCCAGTTCGCGATCTACGATCTGCTCGGCGCCTTATTCGCCGAGTCCGATTTGCCGCCTAATTCCTCTCACACTGACAAGCTGTTCACGCGCGTCTGCAGCATCGCCAGGAACCACTTCTCAGATCCTGACCTTTCCCTTCGCGATGTGGCCAGCGAAGCAGGAATTTCATTGCGCTATCTCCAAAAGCTGTTCACGGCGCGCGGACTAACGTGCAGCCGGTTCATTCAGTCGCTTCGTTTGGATCACGCGGCACATCTTCTGACCAGACGAAAGCCAACCAAATCGCACCAGATGCTTAGCGAGATCGCCTATTCCTGTGGCTTCCGCGACTACGCGCATTTCTCTCGAATGTTCCGCCTTCGATTTGGGTGCAGCCCAAGCGTAGCCTCGGACGCGCATGTCCGAGCTGGTTCAAATTGAGAAGACCTCGGTGCGAGCAAGTGTTTTCCGGCTAGCCCTCGAACGCAGAGATTTCAACTGACGGTCGGCATGTCTCAGAAGAACCCAGGAACGGTCACCAGCTTGAGCGGGCATTCAGTCAAAGCGATGTTGGCGCCAGTCCGGGTTGAGCGCAGGTTGGCGGCGATAGTGGCAGCTGACGTGGCTGGCTATTCGCGGCTGATGCACGAGAATGAAGAGGCGACCTACGCCAAGGTGACGGCGCTCCTCGCGGACGCTGTCGCACCGGCAGTCGCCGAACACGGCGGCCGCATCGTGAAGAACATCGGCGATGGCTTCTTGGCGGAGTTTCCGAGCGCTGTCGAAGCCGTCCGAACTGCGGTGCAGTTTCAGACCCGCATCGGGGAACTTACAATCGACGACGCGGAAGACAGGCGCATTGCTTTCCGTGTGGGTGTCAACATCGGTGACGTCATCGTTGAGCCTCATGACATCTTTGGAGACGGCGTTAACATCGCTGCGCGGCTTGAGAGCATCGCTGAGCCCGGCGGTATCTGCATCTCGTCCGCCGCCTACGATCAAATCCGAGACAAGATCGAGGTTGAGTTTGCCGATCTTGGCGAGCAGAACCTCAAAAACATCGACCGCCCAGTGCGAGCCTACGCTGTGCTCCAGGAAGGACCTAACCCGCCGGTACAAGCCGACCGCGCGAGGCCGGCCGTGCTTCCAGCGCCACGACTTTCGATCGTCGTCCTGCCTTTCATGAACCTTGGGGGCGATACCGAGCAGGATTATTTTGTCGATGGCGTGACTGAGAACCTCACGACGGACCTGTCGCGCATCAGTGGCGCATTCGTAATCGGCCGACACACCGCATTCACCTATAAGAACAAAGTGATTGATCTCAAACAGATCGGTCGCGAGTTGAATGTTCGCTACCTGCTCGAGGGCTCCGTGCAGCGTGGCGGCAATCGGCTTCGAGTAAATGTGCAGCTGATTGACGCCGAAACCGGGTCGCATCTATGGGCCGAGCGCTTCGACAAGCCTGTCACCGACCTTTTCGATACGCAGGACGAAATCGTAGCAAGGCTCGCCAATGCGCTGGACGCCCAGCTTATCGCGGTTGAGGCGCGCCGAGCGGAACGTTCGCGGCATCCCGATGCGATGGACTTCTATTTCCGAGGCGTGGCCTTGTGGAACAAGGGGATCACGTCCGAATCGATGGCACAAGCCCGCAGCTTTTTTGAACGAGCCTTGGCGCTCGATGCTGGAAATATCGGAGCAATGGTCGGTGTGGGGTTGGTGGATGCGTCCATCGGAGCGATCTTCCTGGCCGACGACCGGGCCGCGCATCTCGCGGCAGCCGAGACGACGTTGACAAAGGCGCTGTCTCTCGCGCCGAACCACGCCTTGGCCCACATGATATTAGGGGTAGTCCAGATTTTTACGAATCGTGCGATTCAAGGCATCGCCGAATGCGAGCGAGCGTTGGCGTTGGATCGAAATCTGGCTAACGCGCACGCGGCCATCGGTTTCGCCATGAATTCTCTCGGGCGCGGCGCAGAGCTGAGGCCCATGTCAACGAAGCGCTCCGCCTCTCTCCTCGCGACATCTCCGCCTTCCGGTGGCTGCAGATGGTCGGCTTCGCCAAAGTGCAGCTCAATGCCGACGCCGAAGCGGTAGCTTGGTTCCGTCGAAGTCTCGAGGCCAACCGAAATTATCCGATTACGCATTTTGGACTCGCCGCCGTCCTGGCGCTGCTCGGCTCGCTGGATGAGGCGCGGGCCGCTGCGAAGGCAGGACTTGCGCTTGATCCAAGCTTTACCATCCGCCGGTTCCGCCTCGGCGCAGCGAGTGATAACCCCACCCATCTCGCCGGACGCGAACGCGTCTATGAAGGTATGCGTTTGGCCGAGGTACCGGAGGGATGATGTCTGGTATGGGTCCAAGCCGAAATCTGCATCGAGCAACGCCACGTCCGCGAAGGGCCACAAGCGGACATTGCATACTGCGCCGTTGATGGGAATTGGAATGAGACCGGTCTTTCCCGACAACCGCATGCACTCATGGGGGCAGACCCATGATGGAGCAAGCTCGCATGACCCTTTCGAGGTATTCCGGCCCGTAAAATCGAGCGAGCTTTGGAACGAGTGTGGAGACGCGGAGAGCCGGCCTCGCTTCCATCAGGCGTGCACCGATCATCCGGGCTTCCTCGACCCTTCCAGACATTGCGTGGCATGCCGCCAGAATGAATTGTGCGTTGAGATAGTTGGGCCGGTGCAGCACAGCCGACTTGGCCCATGACGCCCCGTCCTCGTATCGATCCGTCAGGAAATGCGCAAACGCTATGCCGGTCTGCGTCAGAAAAAGAAACGGATCCATCGGGCTTAGACGCCCCCCGGCGTGGAACTGCTTAAGCGCCCCCTCTATGTCGCCGCGCCGTATGTGTTCCCAGCCGATCGTATACCGTGCGACAGCCAGGTTCGGGTTAAGTTCATACGCTCGGGAGACGAGGGCCACGCCTTCGTCGATCTCATATAATACGGCGCCAATTGCCTGCCCGGCTCTCACAAGTACGGTTGGATCATCCTTATCGAGCTCGATCGCACGTCTTGCCAACCGTCGGGTGTCGTTCAGTTCCTGAGCCGCGTCGATCGTCCAGCCGAAGATCTTTCGTTGCAGATAGCAGTAAGCACCAAGCGCGTACGCTGAGGCCAATCCGGGATCGATCTCGACAGCAAGACGGATCAGCCTGAGGGCTTCAATGTTCTGTTCGCGGGTGAATTCATAGAAGCTCGAGAGTGCACGCAGATAGTAGTCGTAGGCCTGAAGATTTTCGGTTGGCTTGCGTTTTGCGCGCTCTATCTCGGCGCGCTCCAATTGAGGAAAGAGCGCGCTAATCACGCTACTCGTCACTTGGTCCTGCAGATCGAAGATATCTTTGAGTTGGCTGTCGAACCGGTCCGCCCAAAGATGAGCACCCGTCGTGGCCTCGATCAACTGCCCGGCAATGCGAACCCGATCGCCGGACTTGCGCACACTGCCTTCGAGCACATACCGAACGCCCAGCTCGCGCCCGACCTGCCTGATGTCGATAGCCTTGCCTTTGTAGGTAAAAGTGGACTGTCGCGCGATGACGAACAGCGATTTGGACCGTGAAAGGCCGGTGATGATGTCCTCGACCATGCCGTCGGCGAAATACTCCTGCTCTGGATCGGAGCTCAGGTTGGTGAATGGCAGAACGGCGAGCGACGGTTTGTCGGGAAGTGGGAGGGCGGGTTCAGCCGTCTCCTTCTGGATTTCTGTTACCGCCACAGTGGGGGCGCCGTCAGCCTCCTGCACCATACCGATAAAGCGATAGCCCTTCCTTGGCAGCGTCTTGATCAACCGCTGTTTCTCCCCGGAATCGCCAATTGCGGACCGGGCGGCATTCAGGCGGGTCGTCAGCGCGGCATCCGATACGCACCGCCCCTTCCAAATGGTTGTGATGAGCTCATCCTTGCAAACCACGCGCTCACGGTTGCGGATGAGGTAGTCCAGAAAGTCAAAGGTCTGTGGCGCCAGGGCAACGACGTTTGTGTCGCGGTACAGCTCGCGGCGGCCGGAATCCAGTTGGTAGTCTTCGAAGAGATAGCGCAAGACGCGAAATCCCTTGGACGGTCTCCGGTCAGGCCCGGCAACACCTTGGAAAATAAAGAATAAGCTGTCCGTAAGGAAAATGTAAGCAGCAGATCAAGCGCGCTGACCCGGATTTTGGCAGCATGCCAGGGTGGAAACAAGGTGCCCGAGGATGCTGCGATGAGCATGATTTATCAGACAACGGGCTTGGTCCAGACGACAGACTCTCAGCGACGCAATGTCAGCGTTTTCAAGAATTGCTGGAACGCTTTTCAGGAGTGGCGGAAATGGGAGCGCCTGCGGCGCGATCTTTGCAGCCTAAGTGATCAGGAACTGAAGGATATCGGGATTACGTATGGCGAGATCGACTACGTGGCCTCGAACCGAAATACTGACCCGCGAGGCATCCGATCGGTCGGATGATGTCGACCTCCAGGAGCGGTGGACGGTCCGTCGGAAATTGGTCGACGCGAGCCGCTTGGCGGCCCAGATACCGGCTTGCGCTCGGGGTCAAAAGCCGACACCGCGCCAACGCCCCAACACGCCAGCTTGGGATCACAAGCCGAAATCAGCATCGAGCAACGCCACGTCTGCGAAGGGCCACAAGCGGAAGTAGTCAGCTACCCAACAGCCGTGTACGCTGGCTTTTTCGCTTTGGAGAATTGCCATGACTGCCAATACTCCTGAACAGCTGCCGCCGCACATCCAATTGATCCAAATGAGAGCGGCGGTTACCTCAAGAACCGTTTGCGTCGCTGCAAAGTTGGGACTAGCCGATCAGCTCGCATCTGGGCCGAAGAGCGCTTTGGAACTAGCTGGTCCGATGCAGGTGCATGCACCATCACTGCATCGATTGATGCGCACTCTAGCGAGCCTGGGCATCTTGACAGAGCAATCGGCGCAGCGATTTGCGCTGACTAGCTTAGGCGAGGCTCTGAAGACCGGTGCGCCGGGCTCGGCAAGATCGTCCCTGCTTGTTTTCGGGAGTGCCTGGCAGCGCGGTGCTTGGGATTATATGGAATACTCTGTTCAAACGGGCAAACCCGGCTTTAACAAAGCGCATGGTGTGCCATTCTTCGAATATCTCGCACATCATCCAGAACAAGCATCGCTGTTTAGCGAGACAATGATCGGCCTCCACAATCAGGAACCTCCTGCCGTCGCCGCTGCATATGGATTTGCGGCTTTCAAGACCATCGTTGACGTTGGCGGTGCGACCGGCAACATGTTGGCCACTGTGCTTTCCCGTCATGAGGGACCGCGCGGCATCCTGTTCGATCGTCCGCATGTCGTGACTGACGCGCCGGCATTGCTAACTGCCAGGGGTGTAAGCGACTGGGTGACAATAGTGCCTGGTGATTTCTTCCAGAGCGTCCCTGCTGGGGCGGACGCTTACATTCTTTCGCACATCATTCATGACTGGGACGAGGACCAGTGTCTCACAATCCTTGGCCACGTCCGCAAGGCAATGAACCCCGCCGGACGGCTGCTTGTCGTCGAAATGGTTCTTCCGTCCGGCGATGCAGCACATCAGGGAAAGATGCTCGATATGGCGATGCTAGTGCTATTGGGCGGGCAGGAAAGAACGGAGTCCGAGTATGCGTCACTTCTTGGCAAAGCCCGTTTTCGCCTTGCGCGGGTCGTCCCCACCAATTCAGCTGCAAGCATCCTCGAAGCAGTAGCGGCTTGAGCGAGAGAAGTTTGACCGACGTCCGCTGTGGGTCAAAGGCCTACACCGCGCCAACGCCCCAACACGCCAGCTTAGGGTCCAAGCCGAAATCAGCATCGAGCAACGCCGCGCCTGCGAAGGGCCAAGAGCGGCCGTTGCACACCGGCCCATGAATGAGAGAGGTCGCCTTGCGAACGACCTCTCCTTCGTGTCCGGAAATGTACGCTTGTTGCGATCAGCTTTTTTGAACGGCGGCCGCGGCTTTGCGTATCACGTCGATCACCACATTTGGCTGGGAGAGCATCGGCACGTGGCTGCTCGCCACCTCGGTGACGGTCGCTCCCATGCGCTTCGACACCCAGCGCTGCAGATCCGGATGCACAGTATGGTCTTGCGTGGCCAGAATGTACCAGCTCGGCTTCGACCTCCACGCGATCTTGTCGGCGCTGAGCCTCTGTTGCTGGAACAGATTGTAGACGGGCGCATAATGGGTGGCCCAAACCAGCTTCTGGTCTTCTGCGGAGAGGTCTCCTGCGAAGAACTCGGTGCCGCTCGGAAGCATCCAGGCACGCCCATCGGCGACCTCGACGCGGGAGAAGATATCCGACGGATACTTGTCGAGCTGGTCCTGAACGGTCTCGCCGGCATCCGGCGCGACCGCTGCAATGTAGACGAGACCGACCACGCGTTCATCGGTGCCCGCGCCTGTGATGGTGGCGCCGCCATACGAATGGCCGACGAGAAGGACCGGGCTGCCAACACGATTGAGTGTGCGCTTCACCGTCGCCAGGTCCTCCTCGTAGGAGTCCAGGCCATATTGAACGGCGATCACTTCGTACCCCTCGGCCTGCAATGCTGGAATGACTTTGCTGAAACAGGAGCCATCGGCCCAAATGCCGTGACAGAAAACGATCGTTGGCTTGGTTTGCGCAGACATACTGCTTTTCCTTTTTTGCACGAACTTCAGCGATGGAGGGCATTGGAAGACTAACTCGGTTGCCGGGGCCCCCATTGCGAAAGTCAGACTATTCGTTCATAAATGGCCGATTAGCCGTCTTTCGTTCGGTTCTTTCGCGATCAAAAGTCCTGAATGACAACGATTCTAGAAAGAACGGCCGGTCTGCTGGCCTTCGTGCGGACGGTTGACGCGGGTTCTTTCGCCGGCGCCGCGCGATCGATCGGCGCCAGCCCCTCAGCGGTATCGAAAAGCGTTTCGCGCCTCGAACAACGTCTCGGTGTGCGCTTGCTGCAGCGCTCAACGCGCACACTCAGCCCGACGTCCGAAGGCGCCGCTTACTACGAGCACGTCGCTCCCCATCTGCGCGCGATAGAGGAAGCCGACGACATCGTGCAGGTTCCAGGAAACGTCCGTGGCCTGCTTCGGGTCACTGTGCCGAGTACATTTGGGCGCCCGTTGATTTCCGCATGGGCGGGCTCGTTCCTGGAGCGCTATCCAGACATCAAGCTTGATCTCAGCGTCACGGACCGCCGTGTCGATCTCATCCGCGAGGGTTTCGACCTCGCTGTCAGAATTGGCGAACTGGAAGACACAAACCTGATCGGCCGCTCGTTAGGTGTCCTGCAATATGTTCTGGGCGCATCGCCGGAATACCTTCAGCGACGAGGAATCCCGCAGTCGATCGACGATCTCACGCAGCATGCCTGCCTTCGCCATCTGCTTGGCGGCCGGCCGCAAGCATTTACTTTTGCGGACGGCACACGGGTCATCCCCAATGGCCCCTTCGATAGCGACGATGCTCAGTCGTTGATTGAGGCGGTCATAAAAGGCGTTGGCATCACGCAGTTCATGCGCATCGCAATCGAGGACGAGCTCGCCGCCGGCGATTGAATGTCGTGCTGCCGGGCATACCGATGTTCACCACACCGGTTTACGTCCTGCACGCATTCGGACGACAACTCCCCCTGCGAGCCCGCCTGTTCATCGATTTTCTTGTCGATGCCTTGGGCGTGTCGCGCAATTTGTCGCTCTGAACTTTTGGAGCTGGCCGGGAACGCGATCCGACGCGCGAGCAGGGATTTCCGCCTGATGCTCTCGGCCAGTGAAATCTAAAGCGCGGGCAAGCCGGGCGGCGGCTTGCGCGTGTTTGGAGGCCTGCTCACAGGCGTAGGCCAGGCGCAGCAGCCTGTACTTGCTCCAGGCTCGATCCGCGAGAGTTGCGCCAAAATACACGCTAATGTTGTGACTCTATTAATAGTTGTTGTGGCACGTACATTCCCGCAACACAGGGAGTGGCTGCAAATGGCGCCGGGTTTCTGTTGGATGCCGTCACAATCGCCCAAGAGGAGCAAGGCTAGCGCCTGATCGCGTGCATCGATGGGCCTCTTGCGATTACTCCTGGCGCTGGCCGTTGTCGGCGACCACGTGCTGCCGCCATTCCCGTGGCTGCGTCTCACCACAGGGGTCATGGCGGTCGAAGTCTTCTTTGTTGTCTCCGGATTCTACATGCAGATGGTCCTGTCGCAGCGCTACGCGTCCGCAGGAGCATTCTATCTCAGTCGAGCCTTTCGAATTTTCCCGACATACTGGCTCGTGGCTGCGCTTGCCTTCGCGCTCTGGCCCGTGAACGATTTCCGCGAGATTGCCAGCCTGGGGTGGCAGCCCGCCATTCTCGTGTTCGCATCCAGCATCCTGATCTTTCTTCAGGACACATTGCTGTTCCTCGGAGTGGATCGCGGCGAGCTGTTCGTTACCGCAAATTTCCACTCCACTGCCCCTCAACTGTCCTCGTACCTGGTTGTGCGCCCATCGTGGACGCTGGCATTGGAGCTGTATTTCTACCTGATGGCTCCGTTCCTGGCGCGGCTGAGCAGCTTCCGCCTGGGTGCAATCGCTCTCATACTCACCGGAGCGAGACTTGCAGCGTATAGCGTCGGATTGGATCACGATCCCTGGTACTATCGCTTCTTCCCGTTCGAGCTTCCCCTGTTTGTGCTCGGCATGCTCAGCTTCCGATTGTTCAACCAGATCGAAACGCTTCCGCTCTCGAAACCCAGGGCCGTGGCGCTCGTCGCAATCGCCAGCTTGATCGTGCTCGGACAGTATTTTGTTCTGAACGTGCCGGAACAGTACGGCTTCGTTGCGGCTGCAATGGCCGCGGCGGTCGTTCCGGTTGCCTTCGCAGCCTTCAAGGACGTCAGCATCGACCGGTTTGTCGGCGATCTCTCATTTCCGATCTATCTCGTGCATTTTCCGGTCATTCAGTTTCTGAGCAACAATTATGTTGTCGTAGTCGCGACAAGCCTGTTGGTGTCTTGTCTCATCGTCGTTGGTCTTGAGAGGCCACTGAATCGCCTTCGCCATCGCCTCGCCGGCGAAAATCGGGCCAAGAAGCAGCCCATACCAGCGATCACGGCCGAAGCGGCGTTTGAATTGGCCAACACAGCCGACCAGAAATCCTGATACATCGCCCAGTGAAATCTAAAGCGCGGGCAAGCCGGGCGGCGGCTTGCGCATGTTGGTGGCCTGCTCATAGGCGTAGGCCAGACGCAGCAGCTGGTGCTCGCTCCAGGCACGGCCCGCGAAGGTGACGCCGAGCGGATAGTCGGGCGTGTCCTTGTCGTCTGCTCCCGAAATGAAACCGCCCGGCACGATGACGCTGGGATAGCCCGCCTTCGCTGATATCACGCAGCCTCCGCTGCCTGGAAACAGCACCGCGTCGAGCTTGTGCTGGTTCATGTAGGCGTCCATGCCGCGCGTCTTGGCGGAGAGCAGGTCCATGGCCCGCGCCGATTTGTACTCGCGCTCGCTGAGATCGCCTCTGGTCAGGTTGGCGGCGAGGAACAGGTCCTGGCCGAACCGCAGCGCCGTCTCCGCGTTCACCTCGTTGAAGGCCACGATGTCGGCCATGGTCTTCATCTCTGTGTTCGTCGCCCAATCCCTGAGGTAGAGGTTGAGATCGTGCTTCAGCTCGTAGAGGAAGACGATCGGCGGCGCCGCCAGATTACCCCTATTGCGACTCAGGGGATTGCGGTTGAGCACACTCATGCTCGTGCCCGGGCCGCCGATCCAGCCGAGTGTCGGCATGTTGGCGCGCACGATGATCGCGCCGAGATCCTCCAGCACCTTGATCGCGTCGGCCATCACCTTGGCCGACCTGGGCGGCAGCTTGCCGTAGTAGCGATCGTTCAGCGGATCGGCCGGGTCGCTCGGCACGCCGATGCGTGCGCCCCTCATCGCGTCGGTTGCAAGATCGGCGCTGTAGTCGACCGGCCGCCGCTGCCGCTCGGTCGCGGGGTCGAGTGGGTCTTCGGCCGCGAGCACGTTCAACAGCATCGCAGCGTCGCGCACCGTGCGCGTCATCGGTCCTGCGGTGTCCTGGCTGTGCGCGATCGGCACGATCCCGGCCCGACTGACCAGCCCAACGGTCGGCTTCACGGTGACGAGGCCGTTTTGGCTCGCGGGATACAGCAGCGAGCCGGACGTTTCGGTGCCGATCGAGGCTGCGCACAGGCCGGCCGCCACGGCGACGGCCGAGCCCGCGCTCGATCCGCCCGGCGGCACGACCGGGATGCCGCGATCATCCATCAGCGCCGGCGCATAAGGGTTCTTCACCTGACCGCCCAGAGAGGAATATCCCGCGGGCATGTCGGCCGCGAGAATGTTGGCGAACTCCGTCAGGTTCGCCTTGCCCAGGATCACCGCACCGGCCTTTCGCAGCAGCTTGACGACGGTCGCGTCTCTCCTGGCGCGCGCGCCCTCCAGCGCCAGCGAGCCCGCGGTCGTCGGCTGCTTGTCGCCGGTCGCGATGTTGTCCTTCACCAGGATCGGGATGCCCGCCAACGGCCGCCTGGCCGATGGTTTCGTGTCGTCGAGCTTGCCCGCGATCCCAAGCGCGTCGAGATTGAGCGCGCGCACGGAGTTGAGCGCGGGCCCGTTGCGGTCATAAGCTTCGATGCGCGCGAGGTAAGCTTTAGTCAGCGCCGTGGCAGTGACCTGCCCGCTGGCCAGCGCACGAGCGATATCGCTCATCGGCGCATTGTCGAGCTTCAGGGTGATCGGTGCTTCAGCGCTGACGACAGCCGCGGCGATGCCGGCATCGCGGCGGGATGGCTTCTTCATGGCGTGCCTCGCCTGACGGCGCGTCCCGAACCATGACGCCGCGATGATCGTATATTGCCGGTGTTTTGCCCGACGGGTCAACCGCATCGCGTGGCTCAGCAAGCCATCGAGCGGACCGTGCAAGCCATTGAAATATTTAAGCCCGGCTACTGTGCATGGGGTTGTTTTTCAGGTTTATGTTTGGGTTTCCCAAAAAGATTGACCTCTCCCCGATGGGGAGAGGTCAACGTTGCAGCAGGTTCGACTTGATCGAACGGCCCCTACTCCCAGGACCAGGTCGAGAAATCGTTCTCGTATTGCGGGACGTCCTTCCAGACGCCCTTCAGCTTCTTGTTGGTGATGGTGATGAGCTGCGGTTGGTACAGGAAGCCGGCGACCGCGTCGGTGGCCAGCATGCGCTGGGCATCGCCGAGCAGCTTAGCGCGGCCGGCTTCATCCGGCGTCGACACGATCTGCTTGTAGAGCGCGTTGAAGGCCTCGTTGTTGTAGCCGAGATAGTAGTCCGGCTCGGTGATCTTGACGAGGTCGAACGGCTCGACATGGCTGACGATGGTGAGGTCGAAATTGTGCGGACCATTGCCGGCGAACACCTGCGACAGCCACTGCCCCCATTCGACATTCTCGATCTTGGCGATGATGCCGACCTTGGCGAGCTGCGCCGCCAGGATCTCGCCGCCCTGCCGCGCATAGGACGGCGGCGGCAGCTTCAGCGACAGTTCGAGCGGCGTGGTGACGCCGGCTTCCGCCAGCAGCTTCTTGGCCTTCTCGGGATCGTAGGGGTTGATGCCGGAGGTGTCGACGAAGCCAAGCGCGCCCGGCACGTAGAAGCTGCCGATCGGCGTGCCGAAACCGTCAGCCGCGCCGTCGATCATCGCCTTGCGGTCGATCGCGGCGAGGATGGCACGGCGCACGCGGACGTCGTCGAGCGGCTTCTTGCGCTCGTTGATGCCGACGATGGTCTTGGCCCGGGAGCCGCCGACCATCACGTTGAAGCGCGGATCGGCCTTGAACTGTCCGATGGCGCGCGCTGCCGCAACGCGTGGGAACGCATCGACGTCGCCCGAGAGCAGCGCCGCGGTCTGCGCGGCCGGATCGGAGATGAAGCGGATCGTCACCTTCGAGAGCTTGATCGCGGCGGCGTTGCGATAGTCGGCCCATTTGTTCAGCGTGAGCGAGGACCCCTTGGCCCAGGCCCCCAACTGATAGGGCCCGGTCCCGACCGGCTGCGTGCCGTTGGTCGCAGCGCTCTTCGGCTCGACGATCGAGCCGCTCGCCTGCCCGAGCAGGAACGGCAGGTTCGGCTCGGAATATTTCACTGCGATCACGACCGTGTCGGCGTCGGGCGCGTCGACCTTCTCGAAGGCCTGGAACAGGCTCTTGTCCTTGTTGGTGCTGGTCGCGATCGCGTTGCGCTCGAACGAGAACTTCACCGCCGCGGAATCGAACGGCTCGCCGTTCTGGAATTTGACGCCCTTGCGCAGCTTGAACGTGTAGGTCTTCAGGTCGGGCGAGGCGGTCCAGCTCTCCGCCAGCAAGGGCGAGACGGAGCCGTCCTCGTTGATCTTGGTCAGCGTCTCATAGATGTTGTAGAGCGTCACTTCGGCGATCGCGGCCGCGGCGGCGATGGTGGGATCGAGCCCCGGCGGCTCCAGCGCCATCGCCATGACGACGCTGTCCTTCTTGCTCTGCGCCTGGACCGGCAGCGGTGCTGCGACAAGCGCGGCGGCAAATGCGACGATCGATAACTTCCTGAACATGCGTAACTCCCCGGCCTTCTCTTGTCTCAGCCTACGCCAATCCCATGGGGGACACTAACCTTCCATGACCGTGTGCGGCAATGCCATCACGGCCTCCGCCTTGTGGCAGGCGGCGAGATGGGCTTCGCCGGCCTTGCGTAGCAAGGGCGGAACCTCGCGGCAATGCTGGTCGGCCAGCGGACAGCGCGCGACATAGGGGCATCCGGCAGCGGCCGCCGATTGCGAGGCGATCGCCTGGGCCCCGCGCCGCCGCCGGCCCCCGCCGGCGCGTGCCCGCGGCACGGCGTCCAATAGCGCCCGCGTATAGGGATGGGCACAGCGCTCGAACAGGTCCTCCGGCCTGCCCTGCTCGACGATCCGGCCGAGATACATCACCGCGACCTCGTCGCAGAGATAGTCGACCACGGCCAGGTCATGGCTGATCAGGATGTAGCTCAGGCCGAACTGCTCCTGCAGATCCTGCATCAAATTGAGCACCTGCGCCTGCACGGAGACGTCGAGCGCGGAAACCGGCTCGTCGGCGACGATCAGCTTGGGCTGGGTGATCAGCGCGCGCGCGATCGCGATGCGCTGGCGCTGGCCGCCGGAAAATTCGTGCGGATATTTGTCCATGTCGGCATCGCGCAGGCCAACCTGCCGCAGCACCGCGGAGACGCGGGCGCGGAACGTGGTGCGGTCGGCATCTTCCAGCACGGTGAGCGGCTCGGCGACGATGCGCGCGATGGTCTGGCGCGGATCGAGCGACCCGTAAGGATCCTGGAACACCATCTGGAAATCGCGGCGCGCGCGGCGCAACTCGTCGGGCGAGATGCGGTTGAGATCGCGCCCGAGCAGTGCGACCTGCCCCGACGTCGGTCGCTCCAGCGCCATCACCACCCGCGCGAAGGTCGACTTGCCCGAACCGGACTCGCCGACAACGCCGAGGCTCTTGCCGGCATCGACCTGCACGCTGACGCCGTTGAGCGCGCGCACCTGGCCAGGCGGGCGGAACAGGCTTTCCCGCGGCAGCGTGTAGCGCTGCTCGAGATTTTTGACGTCGAGAAGCGGTGCTGCGGTCATGCGGGCAGCGCTCCGACATTCGCGGCCATGGAAACATCGGTGCGCACACAGCGCACGCCGTGACCGGGACCGACTTCGACCATCGGCGGCAGCGCCACGCGGCACTTGTCCTCGACCAGCGGGCAGCGGTCGCCGAATGTGCAGCCGGCAGGCAAATCCGCAAGTTCGGGCACCGTGCCCGAGATCGTCGTCAGCCGCGTCCCCTTGCGCGCGCCGAGCTTCGGCCGGGCGCGGAACAGGCCCTGCGTATAGGGATGGCCCATGCGGCGGAACACCTCGTCGGTCGGCCCGCTCTCGACGACCGTGCCGCCATACATCACCATCATGCGCTGCACGTTCTCGGCGATGACGCCGAGATCGTGCGAGATCAGGATCATCGACATGCCGCGCTCCTCGACGAGATCGGCGATCAGGTCGAGGATCTGGCCCTGGATGGTGACGTCGAGCGCCGTGGTCGGCTCGTCCGCGATCAGGAGGTCGGGCTCGCAGGCCAGCGCCATCGCGATGGTGACGCGCTGGCGCTGACCGCCGGAGAACTGATGCGGATAGGCGTCGATCCGCCTTGCGGGATCGGGCAATCCGACACGGTCGAGCAAGGCGATCGCTTCTTTGCGCGCCTGCGCCGCCGAATACTTCTTGTGACGCCGCAGCGGCTCGGCGACCTGATGGCCGATCGTGTGCATCGGGTTGAGCGCCGTCATCGGCTCCTGGAAGATCATGCTGATGCGATTTCCGCGCAGCTTGCAATAATCCGCATCCGACAGACCGGCGAGCTCGCTGCCATCGAGCTTGATACTGCCGGTCACGACAGCACTGTCCGGCAAGAGGCCCATCAGCGACAGCGCCGTCACCGACTTTCCGCAGCCGGATTCGCCGACGAGACCCAGCGTCTCGCCGCGCTTGAGGGTGAAGCTGACACCGCGCACGGCCTGTGCCGGTCCGCGGCTGGTGTTGAGGCGAACGCCGAGATTGGCGACCTCGATCAGCGGCAGGGTTGAGCGCTCCCCCATCGTCATCGCTCCCGCGCCAGTCGCGGATCGAGCAGATCGCGCAGTCCGTCGCCGAGCAGATTGAGCCCGAGCACCGCGATGGCGATCGCCGCGCCCGGATAGACCGCGAGCATCGGCGACTGGAACAGCAGCGTCTGCGCATCGTTCAGCATCCGTCCCCAGGACGGCTGCGGCGGCTGCGTGCCGAGGCCGAGATAGGACAGCGCGGCTTCGGCCAGGATCGCGAGCGCGAACTGAATGGTGACCTGCACGATCAGGATCGACAGGATATTCGGCAGCACATGCTCGATAGTGATGCGGAATTTGCCCTTCCCCGAGGCGCGCGCCGCCAGCACGAATTCGCGCGCCCAGATCGCGTTGGCCGACCCGCGCGTCAGCCGGGTCAGCGTCGGGATCTGGAAGATGCCGATCGCGATGATCGAGGTCACCATGCCCGGCCCGACGACGGCGGCGAGCATGATCGCGGAGAGCACCGCCGGAAAGGCGAAGGTGAAATCGGAGAAGCGCATGATGATCTCTTCGGTCCAGCCGCGCTTGGCCGACGCGATCAGGCCGAGGCAGACACCGAAGGTGAGACCGATGCTCACGGCGATGATGCCGACCAGAATGGTCGAGCGCGCGCCCGCGAGCAGCAGCGAGACGATGTCGCGGCCGAAGGAATCGGTGCCGAGCCAGTGCGCCGCCGACGGCGGCCGGAGTTTCGAGGCGATGTCGATCTCGTAGGGCGACCACGGCGTCCACACCAGCGACAGCAGCGCCGAGGCGAGTACCAGCAGGCTCAGCACTCCGCCCAGCACAAAGCTGCGGTGACGCAGCGCGCGGGCCCAGAAGGTGCGGGCCGGCAGCGGACGCGTTGCGATCGGGGCGTCGACCGAAGTGGTCAGAGGCGCGCTCACAAATCGTGGACCTTGATGCGGGGATCGATGAAGGCGTAGAGTACGTCGACCACGAAATTCACGATGACGACCATGGCCGCAAGCAGCATCACGCAATTGCGCACCACGATCAGGTCGCGGTTGGCGATCGACTGGAAGATCAGGCGGCCGAGGCCTGGCAGGTAGAAAACGTTCTCGATCACGATGGTGCCGGCGAGCAGATTGGCGAATTGCAGCCCCATCACCGTCATCACGGGGATCATGGCGTTGCGCAGCACGTGGCTCCACAGCACCTCGCGCTTGCCGAGACCCTTCGCGCGCGCCGTGCGGACGAAGTCTTCGCGCAGCACTTCGAGCACGGCCGAGCGCGTGACGCGCGCGAGAATCGCGGCCTGCACCACCGCGAGCGAGATCGCCGGCAGCAGCAGCGACTTGATGCCGAGCCAGATGCCATCCTCCCAGCCGGGAAAGCCGCCTGCGGAGAGCCATTGCAGCCGCACCGAGAACAGCAGGACCAGGAGGATCGCGAACCAGAAGTTCGGCAGCGCGATGCCCACTTGCGTCAACGACATCACGCCGACGTCGCCGAGCTTGTTGTGGTTGGCCGCGGTGTAGATGCCGGCCGAGAGCGCCAGCGTCACCGTGATCAGCATCGACATAATCGCGAGCGGAACGGTCAGCACCAGCCGCTCCGCGATCAGGCTCGCGACCGGCGTACCGTAGACATAGCTGTTGCCGAGATCGCCGACGAAGAGGCCCTTGATCCATTGCAAATAGCGAACCGCCAGCGGCTGGTCGAGCCCGAGCTTGACGGTGAGCGCGCGCACCGCGTCGGCCGAGGCATCGGCGCCCATCAGCATCTGCGCCGCGTTGCCCGGAAGAGCGTCCAGCACCAGGAAAATGATCACGGATGCGCCGACCAGCGTCGCCAGCAAGGTCAGCAGACGTCGAAGAAAGAATACGCTCATGCGCGCTCGGCTTCAGGGCTCATCCGCCGCACGATCAACATGTCCGGGCGCCGGAGGCAAGTCCTTTGCGGCATGTGTCTCACCTCAGCCGGGCCGGCGGGACAGAAGATCGTGCGAGGCCTCGAACAGCGCGCTCACCCGCAGCAATTCGGCATCGGCGCGGAAGCGCCCGATGAGCTGAAGCCCGATCGGCAGGCCGTCACGGCCGAAGCCGCAGGGCAGACTGATCGCGGGGTGTCCGGTCATATTGAATGGCATGGTCCAGGGGAACCAGTGCGGCCGGACGCTGTCGAAATGCTTGCCGTCGATCTCGATGGTGCCGAACAGGTCCTGGTCGATCGGCAGCGCGGTGCGGGTAAGGGTCGGCATCGCCAAGAGGTGCCCGCGCGCAAGCAGGGATTGCACGCGGCGGAACAGCGCGGTACGCGCGAACATCGCCTCCTGATAGGCGACGCCGCTGACATTGGTCGCGAGCGCGACCTGCTTGACGAAGGCCTCGCTGAGGACGTCGCCATGCTCGGCCACCAGCTTCGCGAAACGCGTGCGCCAGACGGTGTGGTTGATGGCGCGCCAGATCGGCTCGATGTCAAACCCCTCGCCGGAGAACTCCTCGAGCTCGGCACCGAGACCGGCCAGCCGGTCGAGGCTCGCCTTGAAGCTGGCAGCGACATCTGACGACACCGGGCGGCCGGGCGGCGACGCACAGAACAGGATCCTTTGCCCGCGCAGATCGCCGCGCGGCAAGGCGGTGCCGATGAAATCGGGCACGGGCACGCCGATCGACCAGGGATCGCAGGAATCCTCGCCGGCCATCGCCTGCATCATCAGCGCGGTGTCTGCGACCGTGCGCGTCGTCGGCGTGACATAGGTCTGATTGCCGAAGGCGTCGAGCGCCTGGCTGTGTGCGATCACCCCGTTGCTCTGCTTCAGCCCGACCACGCCATTGCAGGCGGCGGGAATTCGCGTCGATCCGCCGCCATCGGTCGCAATCGCGAGCGGCGCGATGCCGCTCGCCACCGCCACGGCCGCGCCGCCACTGGAGCCACCGGAGGACCGCTCCGCACTCCACGCATTGCGGGTGCGGCCGAACAAGGGCGAGTCGGTCAGGCACTTGCTGCCGAATTCGGGCGTCGTGGTCTTGCCGATCAGGATCGCGCCTTCCGCGCGGAGCTTTGCAACCGCGACGGCATCCTCGCTCGGCACGTTGTCTTTGTAGGGAACGGCGCCGAACGTGGTCTTCACGCCGCTGGTGTTGACGATGTCCTTGACGGTGACGGGAAGGCCATGCAGCAGGCCAAGCGGCTCGCCGGCCATCATTTTGCGCTCGGCCTTGCGTGCCGCCGCCATCGCCTCGTCGCCGCAGAGCGTAATGAAACAGTTCAGCTCGGGCTGAAGCGCCTCGGCGCGCGCGAGCACGGCGCGGGTGACTTCGACAGGCGAAATCTTCTTCGTGGCAACGAGGCCGCGCAGCTCGGTTGCGGACAGCAGGCAGGGATCGCCGTTCATCGTCAAATCATCGCTCCGGAGCCGGCCCTCGTTGGCCGATGGCATTGACAGCGAGAATGACACTTCTGTTAACTCAGCGTCCAATACCATTTTGATGGTCAACCCATACGTTTTCGGTATGCCAATGGATCTTCACCGGCTTCGCTATTTCGTCGCCGTGGCCGAGGCGCGCAGCGTCGGCAAGGCCGCCGAACGGCTGCGGATGGCGCAGCCGCCGTTGTCGGTCCAGATCCGCAAGTTAGAGGCCGAGGTTGGCGCGCCGCTGTTCCGCCGCGGCACGCGCGGCATGGACCTGACGGAAGCGGGCCAGGCCCTGCTGGTGCGCGCCGGCGAGGCGCTGGCGCTTGCAGCCGACGGGGTGGAAGCCGCGCGCGCGGTCGCGGCCGGGAGCCGCGGGCGGATTTCGGTCGGATACATGTTCGTGCTGGCGAACGCGATGCTGCCGCGCCTGATCCCCGAGCTGCGACGATCCATTCCCGGCGTCGACCTCGACTTCGCCGAGCTCAGCGCCTCGACGCGCGAGGCGCGGCTGCTCGACCGCAGCGTCACCGTCGCGCTGTGCATGCCGGCGATCCACCATCCCGAGATCCAGGTGGCGCGGATTGGCGCGCAGCCGTTCATGCTGGCGATGCCGAAGCGTTCGCCGCTTGCGCGCCTGAGCGCCGTGCCGATGGCGCGACTGCAGGGCCGCCCGCTGATCGCGCTGCCGCCGCCGGAGCAAGACCCCGCCTCCTCCGCGGTCGCAGCCCTGCTGCGGCGGCATCAGATCGTAATGCCGATCGCGAGCCGGGTGGAGACGTTGCATTCGGCGATGAGCCTCGTTCTCGCCGGTGAAGGCCTTGCGATCCTGCCGGCCTGCGCAAAACTCGGCGCGCCGCAGGGCATCGTGTTCAGGCCGCTGCGAGATGCCGCCGACTCCATCGATATTGCCGTGTGCTGGCGGCGGGATTCGCAGAGCCCGCTGATCCGCACCTTCCTCAAATGCGCCGAGAAGGTCGTGGCACGGCTGTGATGCGCAGCCGCGCTAGACGCCCCACGTGACTTCATGGCTCCACGGCGGATCGGCACCCGGGCGGGTACAGGTCAGGCCGGCGCATTTGGCGGCAAAGGACAGCGCGCGGCGGAGCTCGTCCGCGCTGATGTCTTTCAGCTGCTGCCGGCTGATGCGGCCCTGCTTGTGCAGGGCGAACAGGAGCGCAGCCTGAAAACTGTCGCCGGCGCCGATGGTGTCGGCGATCTCGACCTTCGGCGCCTGAACTTCGATCTGCCCTGCTCCCGCGTGCCAGGCAATGGCCCCGTTGTTGCCGCGGGTGATGACGACGAGGCTCGTGCCCTGCCCCAGCAACGCGTTCGCGCGCTGCTCGTAGGGCTCCTCGCCGAAGAGATACGCGAAATCGACATCCGACATCTTGATGAGATCGGCGTGGCCTGCGAACTCGGCCATGCGCGCGAGATAGGCCGGCTTGTTCTTGACCAGATTTGGCCTGCAGTTCGGATCGAAGGAGATCGTCGACGACGCGCGCGCGTCCGCGATCAGGGCTTTCGTCTCGGCCGCGCCCTGGTCGTTCACCAGCGTGGTCGAGCCGACATGAACGGCCTCGATATTCGCGAACGGAACTGCGCCGCGCCGGTAGGTCCAGTTCCGTGTCGCGGTTTCGGCATCGTAGAAGGCGTAGTGCGACTCGCCCGCGACGATGCGCACGAAGGCGAGCGTGGTCTGGTGATCGCTGCGGGTGGCCAGCCCCAGCTCGACGTTCGACGCCGTCGCATGATCTGCGATCATTCGTCCGAACATGTCGGTCGAGACGCCGCCGACAAATCCTGTCGGCGCGCCCAGCCGCGCCATGCCGATCGCGACGTTGAGGCAGGAGCCGCCGACCGCAGGCATCACCGCCTCTCGCCCCTCGGTGTTTCGCGTCGGGACGAAATCGATCAGCGCATCGCCGCAGGCAATCAACATCCGCTTCAATCTCCGTCACCCTCGCGCATCGCTTTACGGCTGCCGCGATCGACCTCGCGCAGCAGCTTGTAGACCTCGCGCTTGCGGGCATGAAACGCGGCCATGCCGGGCGC
This sequence comes from Bradyrhizobium sp. Mp27, assembly GCF_029953005.1. NCBI lineage: Bacteria > Pseudomonadati > Pseudomonadota > Alphaproteobacteria > Hyphomicrobiales > Nitrobacteraceae > Bradyrhizobium > Bradyrhizobium sp. Mp27. The sequence goes on from NZ_JASAUS010000001.1 coordinate 240,152, forward strand.
GGTCGGCTCGCTCTTCCGTCCCAGCGCCGACATCTTCGCCATGGTCTCGCCGATCGAGGCATAGGCGCCGCCGGCCACCGCGCCGAGCATCGCAGCGCCCAGCAGCACGGGCTCTTTCGTTTGCGGCAGCGCAACGGTGAGACCGGTGGTATCCGCCATGATCTGCCGCACCAGCGGGCTGCGGCTCGCGCCGCCGCCCATGATCATGATGCTGGAATGGACGCCATGCGCGGCAAAGGCCTCGATCACCTCGGCAAGTCCATATGCCAGACCGCAGAGGCCGGCGACGAACAGCCGCTCCATCGCACCAACGTCGCTGTCGAGATCGAGGCCCGCGATCACCGCGCGGGTGTCGGGGTCGGCGTAGGGCGAGCGGTTGCCGATGAATTCGGGAAGCACATGGACGTCGCGGGCGAGCAGCGCGGCGCGGCTGGCGTCACCGGCGCGCGCGATGATGCGCCGCTCGAGGTACTCGATGAGGTCGACGCCCTCGCTCAGCGCCGCCGCGCTCGCCTCGGCATGGCCGGGATGCGACTTGAGGAGATGGTCGATCGCCGCGCCCGCAGCCGACTGGCCGCCCTCGTTGAGCCAGAAGTCCGGCACCATGCCGGAATAATAAGGGCCCCATACGCCGGGCACGAAGCACGGCTCCTTCGTCGTCGCCATGATGCAGGCCGACGTCCCCATGATGTAGGCGAGGCGGTCGCTGACATCGCTCGTTCCGCCCGATCCGTCGCGCCCGCCGATCGCGCCGATGCCGCCGGCATGGGCATCGATCAGCGAGGCGCCGATCGGCGTGCCCGGCGACAGGCCGAGCTCCGCAGCCGCAGTTCGGGTGAGGCCTTCGCCGAGCCGCGTGCCGGGCGCGACGATCTCGGTGCCGATGCGGGCGTATTTCTCGCTGACGAAATCGGAGAGGCCGATGCGCTTGAAGAACGGCGCGCTCCAGCCGCCGCCGTCGTGTGCGAGGTAGTTCCACTTGCAGGTGACCGTGCAGGTCGAGCGCTGCAGCGACCCGGTCGCGCGCCAGGTCAGATAATCTGCCAGATCGAAGAAATCACCGGCGGCATCGAAGCTCGCGCGCATGTGCCGCTTCAGCCAAAGCAACTTCGGCATCTCCATCTCGGGCGAGATCGAACCGCCGACATAACGCAGCACCGCGTCCCCGGTCTCATTGATCAGCCGTGCCTCGGCCGTGGCGCGATGGTCCATCCAGACGATGACATTGCGCTGGCGGTCGCCGGAGGCACTGACGGTGACCGGCTCGCCTTGCCGATCGAGGACGACCAGCGAACAGGTGGCGTCGAAACCGATGCCGCCGACACTGTCGGGCGCGATGGCAGCTTCCGCCATCGCCGCTCGCACTGACTTGGCGCAGGCGTCCCAGATGTCGGACGACGATTGCTCGACGATGTCGCCGGCCTCGTGCCAGATCCTGATCGGGTGCTTGGCGGTGGCAACGAGGGTGCCGGCCTCGTCAAACACCCCTGCCCGCGTGCTCGTGGTCCCCACGTCGACGCCAATATACGCTCGCGGCATTGTCGCTCCCGGTCGCTCTCGTCAGTTTTGACGCAAGCCTACCAGCAAGTGTAGCCGCCATCCACCAGCACGATGCTGCCGGTCATCAGGCTCGCAGCCTCCGAGGCCAGGAACAGCACGACGGAGGCGATCTCCTCGACCTGCCCCATCCGCGCCATCGGGGTTCCGCCGATCCAGGCGTCATACATTTTCGGGGTGCTTTTCACGAAAGCATTGAGCGGCGTGTCGATATAGGTCGGCGCCACCGCGTTGACGCGGATGCCGCGCGCGCCCCATTCGGCGGCCAGCGACTTGGTCAAATGGTGCACGCCGGCCTTGGAGGCGTTGTAGAAGCACTGCTCCTGCGGCTTGTTGACGATGAAGCCCGACATCGAGCCGACATTGACGATGGCGCCGCTCCTGGCCTTCAGCATGTGCTTGCCGAACTCGCGGCAGCACCAGAAGGTGCCGTTGAGATTGACGTCGATGACGTTGAGCCAGTGCTCGTCGGTGACGGTCTCGGCCGGCGTCTCGCTGCGGGCGATGCCGGCATTGTTGACGAGGATGTCGACCTTGCCGTGGCGGGCGACGAGGTCGGCCGCGACCTCCGCCACGCGCTTCGTGTCGGTGACGTCCATGATCGCCGTCTCGATGTCAAAGCCCTTCGCCTTCAGGCTGGCCTTCGCGCTGTCGGCAACCTTGCTGTCGCGGTCGCCGATGATGACCTTCGCGCCGGCTTCGGCCAGCGCTTCCGCGCAGGCGAGGCCAATGCCTTGCCCGCCGCCGGTGATGAACGCGGTCTTGCCGCTCAGCTTGAATTTTTCGAGATACATGGTGGTCTTTCCGTTTCTTGCCGTCTCTTGCCGTTTCTTGTCAGCCCCGAAGCGCGTTGCCGCTGTCGTCGAAGCGATGGATGCGCGCGGGATCCGGCACCAGCGACACGTGGTCGCCGGCATGCAGGCTCAATTCGCCGATGTAGCGCGCCGTCAGCATGCCGAGCGGTCCGGCATCGACATAAAGGAAGGTGTCGCTGCCCAGATGCTCGGCGACCGCGATCGTTCCCTGCCAGCCGCCGGCGCCGTCGCGCTCGATCTTGAGATGCTCCGGCCGCACGCCGATCGTCGCCGCGCCCTTCTGCAAGGCGTGCTCGCCAGTGACGAAGTTCATCTTCGGCGAGCCGATGAAGCCGGCGACGAAGAGATTGGCGGGCCGCTCATAGAGTTCCAGCGGCGAACCATATTGCTCGATCTTGCCGCCGTTGAGCACGACGATCTTGTCGGCCATGGTCATGGCCTCGACCTGATCGTGGGTGACGTAGATCGCGGTGGTGCCGAGCTGCTTCTGGAGCCGCGTGACTTCTATCCGCATCTGCACCCGCAAGGCCGCATCCAAATTGGACAGCGGCTCGTCGAACAGGAACGCTTTGGGCTCGCGGACGATGGCGCGGCCGATCGCGACCCGCTGGCGCTGGCCGCCGGAGAGCTCGCGCGGCTTGCGGTCGAGATAAGGCGAGAGATTCAATGTCGCTGCGGCGGCCTCGACCTTGCGGTTGATCTCGTCCTTGGCCAGGCCCGCCATCTTCAGGCCGAAGCCGATATTGCCGCGCACGCTCATGTGCGGATAGAGCGCATAGGACTGAAACACCATCGACAGCCCGCGCTTGGCCGGCGGCGTGTCGACCACGTTCTTGCCGTCGATCAGGATCTTGCCGCCTGAGACGTCTTCGAGCCCGGCGATCAACCGCAGCAGCGTGGTCTTGCCGCAGCCTGAGGGACCGACGAACACCACGAAGGAGCCGTCGGCGATGTCGAGATCGGCGCCCTTGATGATGTGCACGGGGCCGAACGATTTCTGCACGTCCTGAAGTGTGATCTGACCCATGATCCGCCGGCCCCTTTACTTCACCGCGCCGAAAGTGAGCCCGCGTACGAGCTGCTTCTGGCTGAACCAACCGAGGACGAGAATGGGCGCGATCGCCAGCGTCGAGGCCGCCGACAGCTTTGCCCAGAACAGCCCTTCCGGGCTCGAATAGGAGGCGATGAACGTTGTGAGAGGTGCGGCGTTCGACGTTGAAAGGTTCAGCGTCCAGAACGCCTCGTTCCAAGCCAGAATCAGATTGAGCAGCATGGTCGACGCCAGCCCCGGGATCGCCATTGGCGTCAGGACGTAGATGAGCTCGCGCCCGATGGTGGCGCCATCCATGCGCGCGGCTTCGAGGATGTCGCGCGGAATCTCCTTGAAATAGGTGAACAGCATCCAGATCACGATCGGCAGATTGCCGAGGCAGAGGATGAAGACGAGGCCGATACGGGAATCGAGCAGGCCGAAGGTCTTGAAGATCAAATAGATCGGCACCAGCACGCCGACCGGCGGCATCATCTTGGTCGAGAGCATCCAGAGCAGGATGTCCTTGGTGCGCTTGGTCGGCGAGAATGCCATCGACCAGGCCGCGGGGATCGCGATCAGCATCGCAATGAGCGTCGAGCCGCCGGCGATGATGATCGAGTTCAGCGCGTGGTGGAAATAGTCGCTGCGCTCCTGCACGGTCGCGTAATTTTCCATGGTCCAGTGGAAGAACAGGAAGGACGGGGGAATGGCGAAGGCCTCTAACTCGGTCTTGAAGCTCGCCAGCACCATCCAGAGGATCGGGAAGAAGATCAGGAAGCCAAAGAACCACGCCCCGATCGTCGAAACCACCACCCGCTGCGTCGTCGCCATCCGCGCCATTTTTCATGCCTCCAGATTGCGGCCGACGATGCGGACGAGGAAGAAAGCGACGACGTTGGCGATCACGACGGCAACGAGGCCGCCTGCGGAGGCGCTGCCGACGTCGAACTGGATCAGCGCCTGCGAATAGATCAGGAAGGCGATGTTGGTGGTTTGCAGGCCCGGTCCGCCGCCGGTAGTGACGAAGATCTCCGCGAACACCGTGAGCAGGAAGATGGTCTCGATCAGGATCACCACGGTGATGGGCCGCGCCAGGTGCGGCAGCGTGATGTAGATGAAGGTCGAGACGGCGCTGGCGCCGTCCATCTCGGCGGCCTCCTTCTGCTCCTCGTCGAGCGATTGCAGCGCGGTCAGCAGGATCAGGGTCGCGAAGGGCAGCCATTGCCAGGCGACGATCAGGATCACCGCGAGCAGCGGCGCGTCGGTGAACCAGTCGATCGGCGTCAATCCGACCAGCTTGGCGAGCCAGGCGAACAGGCCGGAGACCGGGTGCATCAAGAGATTCTTCCAGACCAGCGCGCTCACCGTCGGCATCACGAAGAACGGCGCGATCACCATCAGCCGCACGATGTTGCGGCCGATCACGGGCTGGTCCATCAGCAGCGCCAGGGGGATGCCGAGCAGGATCGTCAGCGCCAGCACCGAGCCGACCAGCACCAGCGTGTTCTGGAGCGAGGCGAGGAAGGCGGGGTCGGTGAGGAAGTAGCGGAAATTCTCCAGGCCGACGAACGCCTCGGAGCCGGGATCGAGCAGGCTGTAGCGCAGGGTCGAGAAATAGATCGTCAGCGCCAACGGAACGATCATCCAGATGAAGAGCAGCCCGACCGCAGGCGTCAGGAGCGAGCGCGCAAGAAACTGCGTCTGCCGGGTTGCCATCCTTGGCGTCTCCGCTCAGAGGAAGAAGGCGGCCATCCATTCGGGGCTGGTTGGTGGATGGCCGCCAGTTTGAGCTCAGGAGGGAGAGCTCGGGTTCACTTGATGTAGCCGGCGCGCTTCATCTCGCGCTCGGTGGCGGACTGCGCCGCGGTAAGCGCGGCATCGACCGTCATCGATCCCGCGAGCGCGGCGGAGAATTGCTGGCCCACCTGGGTGCCGATGCCCTGAAATTCGGGGATCGCGGCGTATTGCACGCCGACGTAAGGCACCGGCTTCACGGTGGGCTTGTTCGGGTCGGCAGCATCGATCGAGGCCAGCGTCAGCTTCGCGAACGGCGCGACTTTCAGATAGTCCTCGTTCTGGTAGAGCGAGGTCCGCGTGCCCGGCGGCACGTTGGCCCAGCCCTCCTTCGACGCCACGAGTTTTGTGTAATCCTTGCCCGTCGCCCAGGCGATGAACTTTTCGGCGGCCTCCGTCTTCTTGGAGCCGGCGGGGATCGCGAGGCTCCAGGCCCACAGCCAGTTGGCATTCTTGCCGAGCCCGGTGTTGGGCGCGAGCGCAAAACCGACCTTGTCGGCGACCTTGGACTCCTTCGGATTGGTGACGAACGACGCCGCCACTGTCGCGTCGATCCACATCGCGCACTTGCCGGCGTTGAACAGCGCCAGATTCTCGTTGAAGCCGTTCGAGCTCGCGCCGGGCGGGCCGGCCTCCTTCATCAGATTGACGTAGGTCGTGAGCGTCGTCTTCCATTCCGGCGTGTTGAACTGCGGCTCCCACTTCTCGTCGAACCAGCGCGCGCCGTAGGAATTGGCCATGGCCGACAGGAACGCCATGTTCTCGCCCCACCCGGCCTTGCCGCGGAGACAGATGCCGTAGGTACCGGCGCTCTTGTCCGTGAGCTTCTTGGCGGCATCGATGACGAAATCCCAGGTCGGCTTTTCCGGCATCTTCAGACCGGCCTTCTCGAACAAGTCGGTGCGATACATCACCATCGAGCTCTCGCCATAGAACGGCGCGGCGTAGAGCTTGCCGTCGACGGAGACCGCGTCCTTGATCTTGGGCAGCAGGTCGGCGATGTCGTAGTCCGCGCCGAGATTGGCAAGCGGCACCAGCCAGCCTTTCTTGGCCCAGATCGGCACCTCATAGGTGCCGATGGTCAAAACGTCGAACTGGCCGCCCTTGGTGGCGATGTCCGTGGTGACGCGCTGGCGCAGCACGTTCTCCTCCAGCGTCACCCATTTGACGGTGATGTCTGGATTTTTCTTGGTGAATTCGCTGGTCAGCCCCTGCATGCGGATCATGTCGCCATTGTTGACGGTGGCGATGGTCAGGGTCGTTTCGGCCATCACAGGGACGGCCAGCAACAGGCAAGACGCGCCGCAGACGGCGCCGAGGACGTGTTTCACGGTGACCTCCCTAGGATCGCGCTTCTGAGCATATGCCCACGCGTTGGGCGTATGTTCGGCCGAGGTGCAGCGCTTGTCAAGCAGGCGCGCGGACGTTCCCGCAACTTATGAGTGCTGCGGTGCGGGAGGGGATGAAGATGTTGCCTCGCCCACGGCTGTCATGCCCCGCGAAAGCGGGGCATCCAGTACTCCGTGTCGTCTATTGGTTTGCCCCAAGAGGAGCCGCGGCGTACTGGATCGCCCGCCTTCGCGGACGATGACAGTGTCGGGGGTGGTGAGACCGTCAGCCTCGCTGACGCTGGAAACGCGCCCGCCCTACCGCTCCAAAATCGCCCTTGCCGTCGCCTCGTCCGTGATCAGGCCGTTGATCAGGCGCCCGTTCAGCGCGGCCGCGATCGCCGGCACCTTGGCCGCACCGACCGCGGCGCCGATCGTGGTGGTCTTGGCCGGCACCTCCGGCGGAATGCTGGTGAGGCGCTTGTTGGTGCCGGCCTTGAGCAGGCGGCCCTTGGAATCATAGGCCCAGCCGGTGATTTCGCCGATCGCACCCTGCCGCATCATCTCGAACAATTCGTCGCGGGTGACGAAGCCGTCGATGTGGATTTGCGCCTTCTGGTCCATCTGACCGATGCCAACGAGGCGCAAGTCCGCCTTGGCGGCGACCGCCTTGACCTTCGCGATCGGCTCGATCCGCACCATCTTGTTGCGCTCGTCCTCCGACGACATCAGGAACGGCAGCGGCATCGGATAGTGCCGCGCACCGGTGCGGTCGGCGAGCCGGCCGACGGTGTCGTAGAAGCTCGCAGAACCGTCGGCGGAGATGTTGCCGACCAGCGAGACGATCTGGTGGTTGGGCCGGTCGATCGGCGTCACGCGCTCGACCGCGGCGCGCACCGCCCGCCCCGTGCCGAGCGCGACGATGACGGGCGTTTCCGAACGCAACGTCGAATCCAGCAGATTGGCGCAGCGTTCGGCGATGCCCGCCGTGGCCTGCGGCGCGGCAGGATCGGCCGGCACCACCTCGCAATGGCTGAGGTCGAAGCGCGCCTTCAGGCGTGCCGCCAGTTCCATGCAGGCGGCGATGGGATGTTCGAGACGGAAGGTGATGAGACGCTCGGCCAGGCACAGCGAGACCAGCCGCTGCGCGGAGGCCCGCGAGACCTGGAGCATCTTTGCGATCTCGTCCTGGGTGTGACCGGCAATGAAATAGAGCCAGCCGGCACGCGCGGCATCGTCGAGCCTGGACTTTTCGTTCTCGACGGCCATGGCGGCCTATGCCTCCCAGAAATCGCTCATGCGCGCGAAGACCCGATCGGCCCCGGCACGGGACAATATAGCCTGCCCGTCGCGCCCGCGATAATGGCTGCCGCCGACAAATCCCCAGACGGTCATGCCGGCAGCCTTCGCGGCCAGCACGCCACTGACGCTGTCCTCGATCACCAGCGTGCGCGCGGGTGTCACGCCCATTTTCTCCGCCGCGTGGAGAAACAGATCCGGCGCGGGCTTGCCGTGCGTGACCATCTGCGCCGTGTAGATCCGGTCGCCGAAATGGGGCGCGAGACCGGTCACCCTCAGCGACAGCGCGACGCGGTCGAGATCACTCGACGAGGCCACGCAATTCGGCACGCGCAGGCCGGACAGGACGGTATCGGCATCGGGAATCGGATGGAGCGCCTTCTCGAAAGCGGTCAGTACGCGCGACTTCAGCCGGACAGGAAAATCGGCCGGCATCGCCTGGCCGAGTTCGCGATAATGCTGCGTGACCGCGCTCGTGCTTCGTCCGAGAAACAGCTCGAGCGCCTGCGCGAGTGTCAGCGATACCCCAAATCCGGACAGCTCGTCCACAAGGCACTGGCAGCTCACGAGTTCGCTGTCGACGAGCACGCCGTCGCAGTCGAAGATGACGAGATCGGGCCTTTGCCGGCTTCGGTCCATCCGGCCATTCGATCATATACCCATGCTTTGAGCAATAGTTCACCCGGTGGAGGACATATGCGGGTTCTCCGGGGTCAATGGGCGACCTGTCGATAGATCGCCGGCAAGGCCGCAGGCAAGCGGCGGATGTTGCCGACGATGGCGTAGCCGCTGCGGCCGAACAGCGTCGGGACGTAGGATTGCGCCGTCGCATCGACCGTCACGCCGAAGACTGCGATGCCGAGCCGCCGCGCCTCCTGCACGGATTTGCGGGTGTCCTCGACCGCAAAGCGTCCCTCATAGTGATCGACGTCGTTCGGCTTGCCGTCGGTGAGAACAAGCAGCAGCTTCTTGCGCTGCGGCTGGCGCGCCAGCTGGGCCGAGGCGTGACGTACCGCCGCACCGATCCGCGTGTAATAGCCGGGCTTCAGCGCGCCGATCCGGCGCTCGATCGCGCCACTCATCGGCTCGCCGAAGGCCTTGACGGTTTCGAGCCGCACCCAGGAACGCCGGCGCGAGGTGAAGGTGAGGATACTGTGGTGATCGCCGCAGGCTGACAGGCCGTGCGCAAGCACCAGCAGCGCCTCCTTCTCGACGTCGAGGACCCGATAACCATCGACCCAGGCGTCCGTCGAGAGCGAGACGTCCACGAGCAGCGTGACGGCAAGATCGTCCCCTCGCGGTCGCATCGCGACATGGACGCGATCGAGACCGCCTCCGCCACTTCCGGCGCGGAGATCGCACCGCGCACGCACGAGCGCGTCGAGGTCGAGGTCGTGCCCATCGGCTTGGGCGCGCATCAATTCACGACGCGGCCGCAACACCTCGAAGCGGCGGCGCACCTGGCGGATATGCCGACGCATGGCGTCATCAGGCGTCCAGCCCTCACCCAGCTCGGAGGCCGCACCCGCGAGCACGCGGCAATGATCGGGCAGATAGGAGCCGCTGCGATAATCCCATTCGGGATAGCTCAGGTCCGCGTTCAATGGCGATAAATCGAGGGCTTCCGGCGGCAGGTCGAGATCGAATTTGAGTCGGCTCGCCGGCTTGCTGCTGCGGCGGCTGAGCGTGATCTCCTCGAGGTCGTCGGCTGCCTTCTGCGCATCCTCGTCCTCACTGTCGTCGGCCGGGCGGTCGACATTGATCATCTCGGCCATCGCGAGGATCTTTTCAAAGCGATTGAGCACGAAAGGATCGCGGCGATTGGTACCGTCTTCGCGCTCGCGGACGGCGAAACGCTTGCGATCGTCCGATGGCGCTGGCGCGGCGGTCGGCGCCCACTCGTCGTCGCCTTCATGTGTGGGCGACAGCGCCCGTGTCCAGCAATCGCCCCAGAGCGGGCATGGCAGGATCGAACGATAGCCGGGCGGCGCCCTGTCCGGCAGCGGCCCCGTCCCCATCATCGCCGGCCACAGCTTTCCCACCGGCGGCGTATCGGCGCCGAGCAGAGCAAGCACGATCTGCTCCATGTCCTGCTCGACGCGCGGCAATGGCCGGTGTGGCCGCGCCATGGCCGTGGCCGCGGCCAGCCGGGCGTAGTGCTCGGCAAGGCCGGGACATTCCGTCAGCACAAGCACCGCGACTTCGCTGGCCTGCCGCAGCGTCAGCAGATCGCGCCGCAGCGGATCGGCCTCGGCGATCGCGTCGACCGGCGCAAAGGCAAACCACGCGGCCAGCCACCGGTACAGCGCAGCATTCAGCCCGCGATCGGCGAAGATCGCGATGTTGTTGGGCAGGAAGATCGTCGCGGCGTCACGCCCGGGTTGCCCGAGCCGCTCGTCGCCGAGCCCGATGCGCTGCCGCCATCCGAGCCGATGCCCGGTCCGGCGGGCACTCGCGCTCGCGATCTGCACGCCCGTCTCCCCGCCAAGCGCGCGGAACATGATCGCGATCCGGCTGCGCACCTCCGCGAGCGACACCGCGTGTTCGGCATGGGCCGGATAGCTCGCGGTACCGCCGACCAGACGATGCCAGGCGCGGCCGACGGTTTCTTCAAGCTCGAGGAAATCGAGCATCGCATCCCCCTCAGGATATCACGGCGCGTGCGACGTCGAGCAGCGCCGCCTTGACGTCTGCGTCATCGGTGAGCGGTTCGATCATGCCGGCCAGCACCGCATCCGTAATTGAGGCTCCCGCCGCAATCAGGGTGGCGCAATAGACGACGAGACGGGTCGAAACGCCCTCCTCCAGGTCGTGCCCCTTCAGCGCGCGCAGCCGGCCGGCCAGCAGGACCAGCGGTCGCACATAGTCGGGCGCGAGCCCGCTCTCGGCCGCGACCACCGCGATCTCCTGCTCCGGGGCTAAGAAGCCGAACTCGATGGCAACGAAGCGCTGACGCGTCGACGGCTTCAACGCCTTCAGCAGCGTCTGGTAACCGGGATTGTAGGAGACCACGAGCATGAAGCTCTTCGGCGCGACCAGCTCCTCGCCGGTCCGCTCCAGCGGCAGGATACGGCGGTCGTCGGTGAGCGGATGCAGCACCACCGTGACGTCCTTGCGCGCCTCCACGACCTCGTCGAGATAGCAGATGCCGCCCTCGCGCACCGCGCGTGTCAGCGCACCGTCGGTCCATACGGTGTCGCCGCCCCTCAGCAGGTAGCGGCCGGTAAGATCGGCGGCGGTGAGATCGTCGTGGCAGGCGACGGTATGAAGCGGCAATCCCAGCCGCGCCGCCATGTGGGCGACGAAGCGCGTCTTGCCGCAGCCGGTCGGTCCCTTCAACAGGACCGGGAGCTGATGCCGCCAGGCCTGCTCGAACAGCGCGCATTCGTTGCCGCTCGGAACGTAAGCCGGGAGCACGAGCGCGGGTGCCGCCAGGGCGTGAAGTGCTGCTGTCATGGTTCTTCTCCGGAAATCATTCTGGAACGGCGGCCGCGACTTGCGCGGCCGCCTTGTGTTTATTCGGCCGGTTGCAGGGCGCCCGGGATAGTCGCCTGCTTCTCGCGACCGGGCACCAGCACCGCCCAGACGAACATCAATGCCGAGATCGCGACGAACACGCCGGAGCCGAGCCGCACCCAGTAGAAGAAGGCAAGCTGGTCCTGCACGTCCATGTAACTCTGGCCAAGCACGCGCTGGAGATGGACCTGAATCACGCCGGCAAAGGTCAACGCGAAAGTCATGGTCATCATCGCCGTGCACATGATCCAAAAGCTGGTCATGCTGAGCCACTGGTTATAGGGCGCACGTCCCTTGATCTGCGGGATCGCGTAAGCCATCACCGACAGGTTCAGCATCACATAGGCGCCGAAGAAGGCGAGATGGCCATGTGCGGCGGTGACCTGCGTGCCGTGCGTGTAGTAGTTCACCGAGGACAGCGTGTGCAGGAAGCCCCAGACGCCGGCGCCGAGGAACGCCATCACAGAGCAGCCGACCGACCACAGCAGCGCGGCGCGGTTCGGATGCTTGCGGCCGGCCTTCCAGGTCATCTGCACCGTGAAGATCACCATAGTGAAGAAGGGCGCGACCTCGAGCGTGGAGAACAGCGAGCCGATCCACTGCCAGTAGCCGGGCGCGCCGATCCAGTAGAAGTGGTGGCCGGTGCCGAGGATGCCCGAGAACAGCGCAAGGCCGATGATGACGTAGAGCCACTTCTCGACCACCTCGCGGTCGATGCCGTTGAGCTTGATCATCAGATAGGCGAGCACGGACGCCATGATCAGCTCCCAGACGCCTTCGACCCAGAGATGCACGACGTACCACCAGTACATCTTGTCGACCGCGAGATTGGCCGGATTGTAGAAGGCGAACAGGAAGAAGATCGCAACACCCCACAGGCCGAACAACAGGATGTTGGTGACCGTCGTCTTGCGTCCCCTAAGCGCCGTCATCGTCACGTTGAACAGGAACATCAGGCAGACGACCACGATGCCGACCTTGATGATGAAGGGCTGCTCGAGGAATTCGCGGCCTTCGTGGTAGTGGAAGAGATAGCCGACCACGGCCACGCCAGCGGCGCCGAAGAACATCCAGAACTGGATCTTTGCGAGCAGCGGGCTGTAAAGCTCGGTCTCGGTTTCCTCAGGCAGCAGGAAGTAGGTCGCACCCATGAAGCCGATCAGCGACCACACGATCAGCGCGTTGGTATGAATCATCCTGACGATGTTGAACGGAAGCAGCACCGAGAGCGTGTTGGGCAGGACGTAGATGGTTCCAGCAAGCAGGCCAAACAGGACCTGCGCCAGGAACAGCGTCAGCGCGCCGTAGAAATACAGCATCGCGACTTTCTGGGTCTGATATTTCATTTCGGGTTCTCTCTGTCTTGAAAGAGGCAAGGTCTTGAAAGAGGCAAGGCCCTGAAAGAGGAAGGCGTCAGCCGGCCTTGTTCGGCGGCCACTCCTGGCGCTTGATCTTGCTGGTCCATTGCAGGAAGTCGGCGAGATCGTTGAGCTCCTGGTCGGTGAGGTTGAACTGCGGCATCTGCCGCCGGCCCTCCGCGCCCGAGGGCTGCGATTGCATCCAGGCCTTCAACGTCTCGCGCGCACCGGCCGGATCCTCATTGCCGCCCCAGCGATCCCAGACATTGCCGACCTCAGGGGCGAAATAGGCGCCCTCGCCGAGCAGCGTGTGGCAATTGATGCAGGAGTTCTTCTCCCAGACATGCTTGCCGCGCGCGACCGACGATGTCAGCGTCGTCGCATCCGTCGAGGTCGTCGCCATATAGTAGTGGCTGTGCGCCGTCAGCCCGATGAAGATGGCGAAGAAGAAAGCCGAGCCGCCGTAGAAGACGTTTCGAGCCGCCGACTTGGTCAGGCGTTCAGCCATTGCCAGTCCTTTCCGTTGTGAGTCCAGTCGTGAGGAAGCAGTGATGCTGTATCTTGCCGATTGGTGCCGTCGGGTCTTTGTCCGGGCGCAATGAGCGCTGCGTTGGCGGCGTCAGATCAATGCGACGACGGCGGAGGCGAGCCAGGCAACCAGCACCACGATGAGGATCCATGCGCTGACGAGGCCGCGCCAGAGCGCCGGCACCGCCCGAAGGTCCATGAAATCGAGCGCGATTCGGCGGCCCTTGATGGCGGCAAGGACCAGGAGAAGTGCGTTGGCGAGCAGCGGACGCGGCATCAGCGGCGGAAGCAGGATCGTCGCGAGCGCGAAGCCGATCAGCACGAGCCAGGTGATGTCGAGACGGCCGGGCATGATCAGCGCACCAGATAGAGGATCGGGAACATGACGATCCAGACCAGATCGACCATGTGCCAGAAGGCGGCGCCGGTCTCGACGCCCGAGATCTCGGCGCGGCGGCAGACCACGGCAAGGATGATGATGCCGAGGCCGACATGCAGGAGATGGAAGCCGGTCAGGAGGAAGTAGAGGGTGAAGAACGGGCTGGTCTCGAGGCCAACGCCGCGACCGATCTCCTCGGCATATTCGGTCAGCTTGATCGCGATGAAGAGGCCGCCGAGCGCCATGGCAATCAGTAGCCAGCGGCGCGATGCCCGCTTTTCACTGGCGCGCGCAGATCTGGTCGCCCTCGCCGCGGCCCAGCCGCTGGTCACCAGCACGATTGTGTTGAGGCCGGCGAGATTCGCGTTGAGTGCCGCCTGCCCCGCCGCGAACACAACGGGATGGATCGCCCGGGCAACGACGAAGGCGCCGAGGAACAGGCCGAAGGCGACGAGCTCGCTGAAGATCAGTACCCAGATCATGGGATCGCCGGGGAGATCCTCCAGGATTCCCCAGCCGGTTCCCTGTTGCTCGCAATCGGCTGCCGACATCTGCTTTCCGGATCAGGACACCGGCCAGACTTAGCTCAACCGTCCAGTTCGGAATTTGTCGCAGGACAAACTGGGGGGCCACCGGCCGAGATGTTTGCGCCGACGCAACGTCCCGCTCGCCGGAGCCCGGTACGAACAGACTCAGGGTTCGCAAGGAGCGGTGAGCAATGACATGAGCGATGCACAAATCGGGCTAATGACCGCGACACCCATCATCATCGCCTTCGCCATCGCGCTCCGGCGCATGGGCGTGCTGTCGACGGTGGCGACGGTATCGGCGGTGAGCCTCTCCGTCGCGATCGCGACGGTGCTGTTCACGACGCAGTAGCCGGGCACTACCGATGAGGAAACGATCAGCTATCGCCGGTCGGGCGCCATTCTCGGCAGGATGAGCTGAAACCGCGTCCCCGCGCCGGGCAGGCTCTCGAGCCGGAGCTGCCCACCCAGCCGGTCGACGACGATGCTGTGCACGATATGCAGACCGAGGCCGCTGGCGCCGTCGTGCCGTCGCGTGGTGAAGAACGGGTCGAAGGCCCGCCGTTCCACATCGGGAGCCATGCCGCAACCGTCATCGGCAAACAGCAGCTCAACGTGGTCATCATTGACCGCACGGAGCGAGACGTTGATCGTCCCTGTCTCACCATCGGAGAACGCGTGCGTCATCGCATTGACTGCGAGGTTGGTGAGCACTTGGCCGAAAGGCCCGGGATAGCTGTCCATGGCGAGATTCGTTTCGCAGTGGAGGCTGAACGCGATGTCGCGCACCCGCAACTGCCGCTCGAACTGCGACAGAACCTGGCCGGTCAGCTCGCCTGCGTCGAAGCTGCGCCGCAGTGACTCGGTCTGGTCAGCCGCCACCTGCTTGAAGGATTGCACCCGCTCGGCGGCGCGACCGAGATTCGTGACCAGCTGCGCCGACGCATCGCTGACCAGTTCCAGAAACCCTGTCAGTGTCGAGCGCTTGAGATTACCCCGCGCGACCTCCGCCGCGAACTGCTCCGCCTTGCGCTGGAGCGTCGATGCCACCGTCAGACTGCTGCCGAGCGGCGTGTTGATCTCGTGCGCGACACCGGCAACCATGCGCCCGAGCGCCGCCAGCTTTTCCGCCTCGATCAGGGTGTCCTGGATATCGCGCAGATGGCGAAGCGCGGTCTCAGCGGCGTCCCTGGAGCTGCGAATCTCCCGCTCGGCGCGCTTGCGCTCGGTGATCTCCTCCGCCGCCACGTTGACCGCGACAATCTCGCCATCCGGCATTCGCAGCGGGTGCCAATAAGTAACCCAGGAACGCTCCTCGACCTGATCGGCCCGCTGCCCCGCCACCTCGATACCGATCACGGGTTCGCCCGTCGCGACGATCGAGCGCACAATCTGCTCGACGGAATCCGCCAAGGCCGGCACGCAGTCCCTGACCGTACGTCCAAGATGGCCTTCGATGGATATGCCGCAGATCTCGGTCAGACGCTGGTTGATCAGCAAATAGCGGCAGTCCGGCGACAGACAGGCCAACCCGATCGGGGCGGTGTCGTAGATCAGCTGCAACGCCGGCAAAGTCGAGACCAGCATCACCTCCGAAGCCGGCGATGACCTCACTGTACTCGTCACTCAGGTTCCCCGTGGTCCCTTGCGTCGACCACATGAGATTAGCACGGAATGGGCGATCGGTTGATCTAGATCAAGAAGACGCGCCGGCGCCTCTCGTTCCGAGGCTCTGGCGTGAATCGCCTCGTTCAAAACAGAACAAAGGCCCCGATCAATAAACCTGCAGCAAAGGAGCCTAGCCCGAGGGTGCAGACGGAAACGATGCGCAAGAGGATGCGAAGCCGGCCCTCAAATTCATCGTCTGTCATCTCGTGGATATGAGCCGCCACTGGTGCTGCCCTGCCCGTGCCCTGCTCGGCACCCCCCGGATCTAGTCCCCAAATCATGGTCATCGCGAGGCATCGGTTCCGGTCGCGATGCCGTGATCGAAATTGACGAAAGTGGTAGTCGCCTGGCGGGGCGGCGCCAGAGCCTCCCCCGCGACGTGATTTTGCGCCTACCGCCGCTGGTTATACACGTCGATGCACACGGCCCCGAGCAGCACCAGGCCCTTGATGACCTGCTGATAGTCGATGCCGATGCCGAGGATCGACATGCCGTTGTTCATCACGCCCATGATCATGGCGCCGACCACGGCGCCGCCGACGCGACCCACCCCGCCATAGGCCGAGGCGCCGCCGATGAAGCAGGCGGCGATGACGTCGAGCTCGAAGCCGAGGCCCGCTTTCGGCGTCGCGGTGTTGAGGCGCGCGGCAAAGACGAGGCCGGCAAGCGCGGCCAGCACGCCCATGTTGACGAAGGTGAGGAAGGTCAGCCGCTCGGTCTTGATGCCCGACAGGCTTGCCGCCTTGGCGTTGCCGCCGACGGCATAGATCTGCCGGCCGATCACGGTGCGGCGGGTGACGAAGCCGTAGAGCGCGATCAAGGCGCTCATGATCACCAGCACGTTCGGCAAGCCGCGATAGGTCGCGATCAGGTAGGTGAAGTAGAGCACGGCGCAGGCCAGCACCACGCTCTTGCCAAGGAAGAACGCATAAGGCTCGACCTCGATGCCATGCGACTGCTCGCGCGCGCGGCTCTTGGCGCTGGCATAGACCAGCCCCAGCGCCAGCACCGCGCCGATCAGCATCGAGGTCGGATGCAGCGTGCCGGTTTCAGGCAGGAACTCCGGAATGAAGCCCGACGACAATTTCTGGAAGGTCGGCGGAAACGGCCCGAGCGACTGCCCCTGCAACACCGCCAGCGCAAGTCCCTTGAACACGAGCATGCCGGCCAGGGTCACGATGAAGGACGGTATCTTGAAATAGGCGACCCAATAGCCCTGCGCCGCGCCGATCGCAGCACCAACCACGAGGCAGGCGATGAAGGCGAGCGTATAGTCGACCTTGTACGTCACCATCAGCAGAGCGGCGACCGCGCCGACGAATCCCGCGACCGAACCGACCGAGAGGTCGATATGGCCGGTGACGATCACGAGCAGCATGCCGAGCGCCATGATGACGATGTAGCTGTTCTGGAGCACCAGATTGGTCAGGTTGAGCGGCTGGAGCAGCGTGCCGCCGGTCATGACCTGGAAGAACAGCATGATCGCGATCAGCGACATCAGCATGCCGTAGTTGCGCAAATTGTTCTTGATGAAGCTGCCGGTCCGGCGCTCCTCGGGCAGCGACACCGTCTTGTCGGTCATGGCTGCAATCCTCCCATCTCCGCGGCCTCAGGCACGCCGTTTCCGTTGCTTCTTTCGTTGCGCATGATGGCGCGCATGATCTTCTCCTGCGTCGCCTCTGCGCCCTTGAATTCCCCGACGAAGGCGCCGTCGTTCATGACGCAGATGCGATCGCAGATACCGAGCAGCTCGGGCATCTCCGAGGAGATCACCACGACGCCGCGCCCGGCCTCCGCAAGCTCGTTGATGATACAGTAAATCTCGTATTTGGCACCGACGTCGATGCCCCTTGTCGGCTCGTCCAGGATCAGGACTTTTGGATCGGTCATCAGCCATTTCGACAGCACCACTTTCTGCTGGTTGCCGCCGGAGAGCTGGCCGGTCTCCTGGTACACGTCGGAGCAGCGGATGCGCATGCGGCTCCGGTAGTCGCTGGCGACCTTCAGCTCGGCGATGTCGTCGATCACCCGGCCGGGTGCGACCTGGTCGAGGCTTGCGAGCGTGATGTTCTTGCGGACGTCGTCGGCCAGGATCAAGCCGAGCTGCTTGCGGTCCTCGGTGACATAGGCAAGGCCGGCGTCGATCGCGGCCGCAACGCTCGGCAGCACGATCTCCCTGCCCTCCAGCCGGATCCGGCCGCTGATAGTGGTACCCCAGGAGCGGCCGAACAGGCTCATGGCAAACTCGGTGCGGCCGGCGCCCATCAACCCGGCAATGCCGACGACCTCGCCGCGCTTCACGCCGAAATTGACGTTCTTGATCACCTGCCGCTCGGGATGAATGGGGTGATAGACCGACCAGTTCTCGACGGTCAGGACAGGCTCGCCGATCTTGGCGCTGCGCTCGGGAAAGCGATGGGCGAGATCGCGGTTGACCATACTGCGGATGATGCGGTCTTCCTGGATCGGCTCGCTGCGGCAGTCGATGCTGTCGACGGTGCGGCCGTCGCGCAGCACGGTGATGTGGTCGGCGACCTTGGCCACCTCGTTGAGCTTGTGCGAGATCAGGATCGAGCCGATGCCCTGCTCGCGGAAGGCCATCAGGCGTTCGAGCAGCGCGGCGCTGTCGGCCTCGTTGAGGCTCGCGGTCGGCTCGTCCAGGATCAGCATCCGCACCCGCTTGGACAGCGCCTTCGCGATCTCGACCAGCTGCTGCTTGCCGACGCCGAGATCCGTGATCAGCGTATCCGGCGATTCCTTCAGTCCGACCTGCGCGAGCAGCTCGCGGGTGCGCCGGTAGACCTCGTCACGGTCGATGACGCCGAATTTTGACGGCGGATGCGACAGGAAGATGTTCTCCGCAATCGACATCAGCGGGATCAGCGCTAGCTCCTGGTGGATGATGATGATGCCGAGCGCCTCGGAATCGTTGATGTCGCGGAAGCGGCGCTCCTCACCCTCGAAAACGATGGTGCCCTCGTAGCTGCCGGCCGGGTAGACGCCGCTGAGCACTTTCATCAGTGTGGATTTGCCGGCACCGTTCTCGCCGACAAGCGCGTGGATCTGCCCGGCCTCGACCGAGAAGTTCACGTCACGCAGAGCCTGCACGCCTGAAAAGCTCTTGCTGACGTTGCGCATCTCCAGCATGGCGGTCATGATTTCACATCCCTCGATCGCTGCTAGTTCACCTCTCCCCGCTTGCGGGGAGAGGGAGAAGAGGCCCTCCCCGCAGGCGGGGAGAGAGGAAAGAAAGAAGCTTACTGGAACTGCGACTTCTTGTAGTAGCCGCTGTCGACCAGAGTCTTCTCCCAATTGTCCTTGTAGACCACGACCGGCTTCAAGAGATAGGATGGCACCGTCTTGGCGCCGTTCTCGTAGGTCTTGGTGTCGTTGACGGTGACCTGCTTGCCGGCGAGTGCGGCGTCGACCATATCGGCGGTCACCTTGGCGAGATCGCGGGTGTCCTTGAAGATGGTCGAATACTGGTCGCCGCGCAGCATCGCCTTGATCGAGGGCACCTCGGCATCCTGGCCGCTGATGATCGGCATCGGCTGGCCGGCGCTGCCATAGCCGACGCCCTTCAGCGAGGAGATGATGCCGATCGAGAGGCCGTCATAGGGCGACAGCACAGCGTTGACCTTCTTGTTGCCGTAGTAGGCGCTGAGCAGGTTGTCCATGCGCGCCTGGGCGGTGGCGCCGTCCCAGCGGAGCGTCGCGACCTTGTCCATGCCCATCTGGCCGGAGACGACGACGAGCTTGCCGCTGTCGATGTACGGCTTCAGCACGCTCATCGCGCCGTTGTAGAAGAAGTAGGCGTTGTTGTCGTCGGGCGAGCCGCCGAACAGCTCGATGTTGAACGGGCCCTTGCCGTCCTTGAGGCCGAGCCCCTGGACAAGCGACTCCGCCTGCAGCACGCCGACCTGGAAATTGTCGAAGGTCGCGTAATAGTCGACGTTCGGCGTGCCGCGGATCAGGCGATCATAGGCGATCACGGTGATGCCTTTTGCTTTCGCCTGCTTGAGCACGTCGGACAGCGTGGTGCCGTCGATCGCGGCGATCACCAGCGCTTTCGCACCCTTGGTCACCATGTTCTCGACCTGCGAGAGCTGGTTCGGGATGTCGTCCTCGGCGTATTGCAGGTCGGTGTTGTAGCCGCGCTCCTTCAGCACCTTGACCATGTTGTTGCCGTCGTCGATCCAGCGCGCCGACGATTTGGTCGGCATGGCAATGCCAACCGTCGCCTTGTCCTGGGCGGAGGCGGTGATGCCCGAGGCCATCGTCGCTGCGCCGGCAAGCGCCAGCGCGAGGAATGTCGTCTTCAGTTTCAGCATGTTTTACTCCCTTGGGTGTCAGACTGTTTCTTCGTTTCGTCGAGAACGTTGGTCGTGTGCGGCTTCGAGCCTCCTATGCAAGCTTGACGTCAGGCTCCGCGCGGCCACGCGCAGATGCCTGCAACAGGAAAGTGCAGCCGGCTTGCGGATCGGCGGCGCGCGCCGCCGCGTCCATATCCTGCCAGGCCGACGTGACGAGGAGGCGCGACAGATCAGGGCCGACGAAGGCCGGGCAGCTCGACTGCTTTGCCGGCACGCGCAGCGAGCGCAGACGCTCGCCCTGCGGAGAGTAGACATCGATCCGGCCCGCACCCCAGCAGGCGTTCCAGATCTGCCCATCGGCATCGCACACCGAGCCGTCGAGGCCCCCGATGCCGGTGTGGCGCAACAGAACGTCCGGCTCGCCTCGCGGCAAACCGGTCGCCGGATCAAGTGGAACGGCGTAGAGCACGGCGCGCGCGGTGTCGGCGAAGTAGCCGGTCGCACCATCAGGTGAAAAGCAGATCGAATTTGGAATGGTGATGCGGGGGAACAGCATCGAGATCTTGCCGCGATGAAACGCGTAGATCGCGCCCGCTCCTGCCTCCGCATTGCGGCCCATGGTGCCGATCCAGAACGTGCCGGACTGGTGCACACGGGCATCGTTGGAGCGCGTCGCGGGATTGTCGGCTTCAAGCGGACAGACCAGCGTCAACGCGCCGTCGGCGAGCTTGCGGATGTAGAGGCCGTCTTCGGCGACGATCAACTGGCGCTCGGCGTCGATGCGCCCGAGACCGCTCGCCATCCGGCCGAGCGCGTGGACGCGAATGCTGCCGCCGCCGAGATGCGCCTCGAACAGCCGCCCCTCGCGGATATCGAACCACCAGGCCGTGTCGGTGGCCAAATCATAGGTCGGCCCCTCGCCGAGATGGCATGGATCGTCCGAGAGAACCGAGGTCGGCACCTCTTCCATCATGGCGTCCTCACTCCAAGCGATAGACCGTGTGATGGCGGTAGAGCTCGCCGGGATTGAGGCGCGGGCTCGGGAAATCCGGCCGGTTCGGCGCATCCGGCCAGATGTGCGGCTCGAGACACATGGCATCCGACTGCCGGATGAGCTTGCCGCCCTTGCCCGAGATCGTGCCGTCGAGATAGTTGCCGGAATAGACCTGAAGGCCGGGCTGATTGGTCAGGAGCTCCATGATGCGCCCTGAACGCAGCGCCTCCAGGCGGGCCGCGAACGCAAGCTTGCCGTCACGCCCGAGGCAGTAGGTATGGTCGTAGCCCCTGCCGTTGCGCAATTGCTGATCGCTCTCGCGGATGCGCGCGCCGACGGCCTCGCCGTCGCGGAAGTCGAACGGCGTTCCGGCCACCGCGCGCGGCGGCTCAGGCAGCGGGATGGCGGTGGGATCGATGGCGAGGAAATGCTCGGCGGCGACCGTCAGCTTGTGGTCGAGAATGGGTGTGCCTGAGGTCGCGCCGTCCAGATTGAAGAAGCTGTGATTGGTCAGGTTGACGATGGTCGGCCGGTCGGTTCGCGCCTCCATCGTCAACGACAGCTCGGCCGGGCCGATGACGCGATAGGTCAGTTGTACGTCGAGCCGGCCGGGATAGTTTTCTTCGCCATGCGGACTCGAATAGGTGAGCGTGACGCCCGGCTCCGCGCCGTCGTCGATGCCGACGATCTCCCAGAGCTTGCGATCGAACCCATCGAGGCCGCCATGCAGCGCATTCGGGCCGTTGTTGACCGGAAGCTGCACCGTTTCGCCGTCCAGCGAAAATCGTCCGTTGGCGATGCGGTTGGCGTAGCGGCCGACGGTGGCACCGAAGAACTTTCGTTCGGCGAGATAACCGGCAAACGTGTCATGGCCGAGCACGACGTCGTCGTAACCGCCTTTGGCATCCGGCGCGATGAGCGCCTGGATCGCCGCGCCATGGGTGATGATGCGGGCTTCGAACCCGCCCTCCCCGCGCAGCACGATGCGCTCGACGTTGCGGCCGTCCGGCAGCGTTCCGAAGATGTCTTTTGTTATTCTTGAGCCAGCCATGTTCAGTCCACAAACGGTTCGACGATGTTACGCTTGCCGAGCAGGAAGGCATCGGCAACGAGACGCAGCGGCGCCAGGTCGACGTCGCGCGCGCCGGTCGCGGTGAGCTTGACGAAGCGCCCGTACAGCTCGCGATATTCCTGATCGGGCGCCTCTGCAACGGTCTCGCCGTCGATCGCCATGCGCCGGCCGCCGCCCGACAACGTCATTCGGCCCTGGTCCGTTTCGACGAGGATATCCCAACTCTGCGGCCCGGTCTGGCGGAAATCGAACTCGGCGGTCACAGGCAGGCCGCCGATGTCGGTCAGCGTCAGGTTCGCGGCGATCGGGGCCTGGCAATTGGCTGGAAAGGCCAGCTCGGCCGCGGTGACGAACACCGGCCGGGGCAGAATACGGGTCAGGATCGAGAGCGCGTTGATGCCGGGATCGAACACGCCGAGCCCGCCCGGCTCCCAAATCCAGCCCTGCCCGGGATGCCAGACGCGAACGTCTTCCTTCCAGTTGATGTGCACAGACTTGATCTGCCGCGTGAGAAGCCACGCGCGCGCCGGCTCGACCGCGGGCGCATAGCGCGAATGCCAGGTCGCAAACAGCGTTCGCTTGGCCTCCTCCGCCATCGCGATCAGCGGGTCGAGCTCGGCAACGCCGGTGCCGGGCGGCTTCTCCAGCATCACGTGCTTGCCCGCGGCGAGCGCCACGGCGGCCTGGGCGCGCCGTACCTGCGGCGGCGTGCAGAGCGAGACGGCATCTATCGGCGGTCCCTTTTCCAGCAATTCCTCGATGGTCGCAAAATGCGGCACGCCCGGCAGCGATGCGTTGCGGCTCGCGACGGCCGCGAGCGTGGCGCCCGTCGTCGCGGCAATCGCACCGACATGCTGATCGCGCGCGATCTTGCCGAAGCCGACGATGGCAATGCGAAGTTCGGTCACGCTTTTTCTCCAATATCCGCGGACGGCAGCGCCTCGGCCTCGTGGCGGCGCATACCGTTGTGAATGACATAAACCATCGCTTCCGAGGCGGTCTGGGCGTCGCCGGCGGCGATGCCATCGACGATCTTCTGGTGCCAGAGCAGCACGGTGTCGCGGTCCTCCGGCTCGACCGGAGCGCTGAGCAGGAACGAGGCGCGCAGGGCGGCCTCGATGACGTGGCCGATCGAGCGCATGAACAGATTGCCCGAAGCGCGCGCCACCGCAACATGGAGCGCGAGGTCGGCGTCGGCAAAGCCGACGGAATCGGAAGCCTCAAACCGCATGCGGTCCATGCAACGACGGAGCTCGGCGAGGTCGTCCTCGGACCGCTGCGCCGCCGCCAGCATGGCCGCGCGCGGCTCGACCGCGAGGCGAATCTCGGCGAGGTCGTTGAGGAAGCGCTTGTCGATGCCGGCGTCCAGATGCCAGGCCAGCACGTCGGCGTCGAACATGTTCCAGGCGGCGCGCTCGCGCACGACCGTGCCGACCCGCGCCTTGGTGGTGAGCAGGCCCTTGGCGACCAGGGTCTTCACGCTCTCGCGCAGCACCGGCCGCGACACGCCGAACATCGCAATCATCTCGGCATCACCAGGCAGGCGCGTTCCCTCGGCGTAGCGGCCGGCGATGATGTCGACGCCGATCGAGCGGGCCACTTCCGCATGGTTGGAGTGAGCCCGGCGCGTCGGGATGACGACGATGCGCGACGTCATGTGGCTGCTCCTGCGCGCTTCGCCGCCGGCCGCCGCGCGAGCGCGACCAGCCCCTGCTGCAAGGCGATGAAGGCGAACAGTAGCACGCCGGTTGCGATCTTGGTCCACCAGCTCGACAGCGTTCCGTCGAAATTGATGTAGGTCTGAATCAGGCCCTGGATCAGGACGCCGAGGAAGGTGCCGATCACCGAGCCCTGTCCGCCCGTGAGCAGCGTACCGCCGATCACGACGGCCGCGATGGTGTCGAGCTCGACGCCGACCGCGGAAAGCGAATAGCCGGCGCTGGTGTAGAAGGAGAACACGATGCCGGCGATGCCCGCGAGCAGGCTCGACAGCATGTAGATCCTCACCGTCATCTTGCCGACGGCAACGCCCATCAGGCTCGCGGTCGCCCGGCTGCCGCCGAGCGCATAGACGTTAGCGCCGAACCGGGTGAGCTGCAGCAGCAGCGCGCCGCCGATCACGATCACGAGCATGATGATCGCAATCGCCGTCAATCGCCCCCCGCCGGGCATCCGCAGCGCGAAGTCCGACACGGTGGAATAGACCGGCGCGGTGATCGGCACCGATTCCGTCGAGAGCAGGAAGCTCGCGCCGCGGGCCAGGAACATCCCCGCCAGCGTCACGATGAACGGCGGCAGGTCGAAGACATGGATCACCGCGCCCATCGCCGCTCCGAAGGCCGCCGAGAGCGCGAGGATCGCGACGAAGGCAAGCAGCGGCGGTACGCCCCAGCGCTCGATCGCAAGCGCGACGAACACCGTGGTGAAACCGATCACCGAGCCGACCGAGAGGTCGATGCCGCCGGAGATGATGACGAAGGTCATGCCGGTCGCGACGATGCCGAGAAAGGCGTTGTCGGTGAGGAGATTGCCGACCACGCGGGTCGAGGCGATATTGGGGAATTGCACGGCGCACAGCGCAAAGCCGGCAACGAGCACGATGGCGGTGATGAGGACGGGCGGCAGGCCTTTCATGCTTTGGACCTCCGCAGCCGCGCGGCGATGCCGGCAATCCCCGAAAATTTCGGCGATTGCAGCAACAGCACCGTCATCACGACCACCGCTTTGACCAGCAAATTGAACTCCGGTGGATAGCCCGACAGCAGAATTCCGGTGTTCATGGTCTGGATGATCAACGCACCGAGCACGGCCAGCACGAGGCTGAAGCGGCCGCCGAACAGGGAGGTGCCGCCGATCACCACCGCGAGGATGGCATCGAGCTCGAGCCAGAGGCCGGCATTGTTGGCGTCCGCGCCCATGATGTCGGCCGCCGCAATCACGCCGGCGAGCGCGGCGCAGATGCCGCACCAGACGTAGACGGCCAGAATCATCGCACGCGTGCCGACGCCGGCAAGCTCGCTCGCCCGCGCGTTGCCGCCGGTTGCCTCGATCAGCAGTCCGAGCGCCGAGCCGCGCACCACCGCGCCGGTGAGAATCAGCATACCCAAGGCGATCGCGACCGGCATCGGCACGCCGAGCACCGCGCCATTGCCGAGCCAGACCAGATCCGGCGAGGAGAAGGTCACGATACGCCCCTCGGTAATGAGCTGGGCGATGCCGCGTCCTGCCACCATCAGGATCAGCGTCGCCACGATCGGCTGAATGCCGAGCACCGCGACGAGAAATCCGTTCCACAATCCGCAGACCAGGCCAGCGCCGAGCGCGGCCGCAAGGACCACGGCCAGACTGTGAGTGTCGGCAAGGCTCGCCGCGATCGCGCCCGAGATGGCCATGACCGCACCGACCGACAGATCGATGCCGCGCGTCGCGATCACCAGCACCATGCCGAGCGAGAGCAGCGCCACCGGCGTGCCACGGTTGAGCACGTCGATCAGGCTGCCGAACAGCCGGCCGTCCTGGAGGCGCAGATCGAAGAATTGCGGCGACACGATGCGATCGACCGCCAGGATGACGATCAACGCGAGGATCTGGGCAAGGCCGCGGCGCGGCAACAGCGCTGTCATGCCCGGCCCTCATGCGCGACAGCGGCGCCATCCGCGGCGATGGCCGCGAGAATGTTGCCGACGTCGATCGCCTCGCCCGCGAGCTCCTCGACATGGGCGCGGTCGCGCAACACGACCACGCGGTCGGAATAGGTCACGATCTCGTCCAGCTCGGAGGAGATCACGAGCAGCGCCAGCCCGTCGTCGCAGAGCTCGCGGATCAGGCGGATGATCTCGGCATGCGCGCCGACGTCGATGCCGCGGGTCGGCTCGTCCAGCACCAGGAGGCGCGGCGAGGTCGCGAGCCAGCGGGCCAGCAGCACCTTCTGCTGATTGCCGCCGGACAGCAGCCCCACGGGGCGCTCCGGATCGGGCGGGCGGATGTCGAGCACCTTGACGTAACGGCCTGCGATCTCGTCCTGTTCGCGGCGCGACAACGGCCGGTGCAGGCCGCGCTTGGCCTGGAGCGCGAGCACGATGTTCTCGCGCACGGTGAGCTCGGCGACGATGCCGTCGGTCTTGCGCTCCTCCGGGCAATAGCCAAAACCGTGGCGCACGCCGTCGCGCGGCGATTGCAGCCGCACGGGCGTCCCCTCCACCCTCGCCTCCCCGCCATCGGCGCGCTCGGCGCCGAACACCAGCCGCGCCGTCTCGGTCCGGCCCGAGCCGAGCAGGCCGGCGAGACCCACGACCTCGCCATGGCGCAGCTCGAGATTGAACGGCGCGACATAGCCGGCCTTGCCGTAGTTCTCGAAACTCGCGCAGACCTCGCGCGCCTGATGCTCTCCCGCCGACGCGCGGGCGCTGGTGGTCTCAGCCAGCTCGCGGCCGAGCATCATCCGGATCAGCTCGAGCCGCGGCAGCGAGGCGGTCTCGCGCTCACCGACCAGGCGGCCGTTGCGCAACACCGTGATCCGGTCGGAGATCTCGTAGACCTGATCGAGGAAGTGGCTGACGAATACGATGCCGATGCCGCGCTTGGCGAGCTGGCGCATGATGCCGAACAGGATCTCGACCTCGTGGCGGTCGAGGCTCGCGGTCGGCTCGTCTAGGATCAGCACGCGGGCGGAAAGATCGACCGCGCGCGCGATCGCGGTGACATGCTGGATGGCGACGGAATAGCTGCCGAGCGGCGCGCCGACGTCGATATCGAGACCGAAGTCCGTGAGAAGCGCCTTGGCGCGACGCCGCATCTCGCCTTCACGCACCATGCCGAAGCGCATCGGCTGTCGGTCGAGGAACAGGTTCTGCGCGACCGAGAGATTCGGCAGCAGATTGACCTCCTGGTAGACGGTGGCGATACCGGCCTGGAGCGCGGCTTTGGCCGAGCGCGGCGCGACCTCCTCGCCGCCGAGCCGGACGATGCCGGCATCGCGCGGGAATACGCCGGTGATCACCTTGATCATCGTGGATTTGCCGGCGCCGTTCTCGCCGAGCAACGCATGAATCTCGCCGGCACGAAGCGTGAAGTCGACCTCCTGCAACGCACGCACAGCACCGAAGCTTTTGCTGATCCCGCGCACCTCCAGCAGGGAAGGAGCAGGATCGGGGCTGTTCTCCATAACGACGTCACTCCCACCGGCGTCCGCTTATGCTGCGGACACCCAGCCTATTCGTTCGCGCAACGGTTTCGAAGGGGGGAGCGCCGGACCACGGGGAGCGGTCCGGCGCGGCACTCCGCCTCAGTAACCGAGGCCCTTCTTGCTGTCGTAGATCTTCTGCGGATCGTCGGCCGCTGTATAGAGCTTGGAGTCGGTCTGGATCCACTTGGGCGGAACGGTGCCCTTGCCCTTGAAGGCCGCAATGGCATCGAGCGCGGGGCCGGCCATGTTCGGCGTCAGCTCGACGGTGGCGTTGGCTTCGCCGGCAGCCATGGCCTTGAAGATATCGGGGACCGCGTCGATCGAGACGGTGAGGATCTCCTTGCCCGGCTTGAGGCCGGCTTCCTTCATCGCCTGGATCGCGCCGACCATCATGTCGTCATTGTGCGCATAGACGGCGCAGATCGACTTGCCGCCGCCTTCAGCCTTGATGAAGCTCTCCATCACCTCTTTGCCCTTGGCGCGGGTGAAGTCGCCGGTCTGGCTGCGCACCACCTTGAGGTTCGCATGCTTGGCGATGGCGGTGTCAAAGCCCTTCTTGCGGTTGGCGGCGACGCTGGCGCCGACCGTGCCCTGCAATTCGACGACGTTGCAGGCCTTGCCGCCTACGGTCTTGGCCAGCCAGTCGCCGGCAACCTCGCCTTCATGCACGCTGTCGGAGGTCACGGCGGTGAGATAGAGCTCCTTGCCGGAGGGATCGATGTCGCGGTCGAGCAGCACGACCGGGATCTTGGCCTCCTTGGCTTCCTTCAGCACCGAGTCCCAACCGGTCGAGACCACGGGTGCAAGGAAGATCGCATCGACGTTCTGCGCGATGAAGGAGCGGATCGCCTTGATCTGGTTCTCCTGCTTCTGCTGCGCGTCGGCGATCTTGAGATTGACCTTTCGCTTGGCAGCCTCCTGCTTGGAGACCGACGTCTCGGCCGCGCGCCAGCCGGATTCCGATCCGATCTGCGAGAAGCCGATGGTGAGCTCGGCGGCGCTGGCCGGGAGCGCGAGCAGCAACGCGGCCGTGGCGCTGGCCGCAAAGAGGGCTTTGAGGGTCATCAGGCGTGTCTCCCAAGAAGTCATCTTGTGTTATCTCGGGCGCCGATTGGTAGCATGGCACCCGCAGGCCGGCCCTTGAGGCGGCGGGAGGGACTATTTCACGGAAGACGAGTTCCGACTAGTCATATTATTTTACTATTAGCGCGAAACTTCGATTTGGCGGCATGGACGGTTTCTATGACACGCCCAGAGCGATTTTGTTCCGTGGATGCAACGGGGAGATGAAGGAGTATGTGCGGCTCGCAACCTCTCCTCCGCGTCATTGCGAGCGCAGCGAAGCAATCCAGAAACTGTCCACGGAGGGACTCTGGATTGCTTCGCTGCGCTCGCAATGACGGTGTGGATAGAGTTCGGCGTAGGCCGACCAAATCGACTCGCGGAGAGTCCGCATCACCCGGATTGCATCTTCGATGCAATCCGGCCTCTCCCCGCGTGCGGGGAGAGGCGAAGGGCAACGGAGCTAGATCAGCTTCCGTTGCGCGAGGTTCTTCATCAGCGCGCCGATTCCAAACGTCCAGGGCTCGCACTCGTCGCTGGTGCGCATGCGGTTGACGAGCTTGCCCAGCTGGGGCGCTGCGATCGTGACGATGTCGTCGCGCTTGTGGGTGAACCCCTGCCCCGGCGCATCGCGATCCTTGACCGGCGCGAACATCGTGCCGAGAAACAGCACGAAGCCATCGGGGTATTGATGCACCTTGCCGATCGTCTGCTCGACGAGGTCCGTCGGATCGCGGCTGATCATGCTGATCGAGGAATGGCCGTCGAGGACAAAGCCGTCCGCGCCCTTCACGTTCAGGCTGATATCGAGCTTGCGCGCATCGTCGAGTGTGAAGGTGTCGTCGAACAGGCGCAGCAGCGGTCCGATCGCACAGGAGGCGTTGTTGTCCTTGGCCTTTGAGAGCAGGAGCGCCGAACGCCCCTCGAAGTCGCGCAGATTGACGTCGTTGCCGAGCGCGCCGCCGACGATCTTGCCGCGGCTCGAGACGAACAGCACCAGCTCCGGCTCGGGATTGTTCCAGGTCGATTTCGGATGCAGGCCGGCATCCATGCCGGTGCCGACCGAGGACAAGGTCGGAGCCTTGGTGAAGACCTCGGCATCCGGACCGATGCCGACTTCGAGATATTGGCTCCAGGCGTTCTGATCGATCAGCACCTGCTTCAAATGCATCGCCTGGTCGGAGCCGGGCTTGAGCTTCGACAGATCGTCGCCGATCAGCCGCGTCACTTCTTTCCGGATGGCTTCGGCCGAGGCCGGATTGCCCTTGGCCCGCTCTTCGATGACGCGCTCCAGCATCGAGATGGCGAAGGTGACGCCGGCGGCCTTCAGGGTCTGGAGATCGAGGGGCGCAAGCAGCCACGGCTTCTTCGGATCGCGTCCATCTGGTGCCGTGTTGGCCACGATCGCTTCGAGATCGCCGATGCGCTCGCCCTTGACCGCGGCGAGCGCCTTGGCCGGGTTGTCTTCCTCGCAGAGCGCGCTGACGGTCGGAAATTTGGCGGTGACGTCGAAGACGCCGTCTCCACGGACGGCGACAACGGCCGGGCCGTTCGCCTGCGGCAGCCAGACGCGGCCGACCAGCGTCCCCTTCGTTCCATCCTCGGGGAGAAGATCTTTAACAGACAGTGTCGTCATGGCCGCGTCCTCGCTCTTTCTCGGATCGGCCACGCTGAAATAGCAGCCGATCCCATTGGCGAAGACCAATAAACGTCTGGCAGGGGAAGTCCAGACCGGCCGCGAAGAGCCGCTATGCCCCTGTCCGGGCCTTTATGCGCCTGCTCGCGCTTTGCGCGCCGCGATCTGCTGGAGCGCCCAGCGCGCGTTCTTGCGAACGTCTGGGTCGGCATCGTCGGCGATGACGGCCAGGAACGCCTCGCCGTCGGGATGGGCGATCTCGCCGAGCGCCGCGGCCGCCTCCTTCCGCAAATTGGCCTGGTCGTGGTTGATGCAATTGCCGATCGGGCGTACCGCGCGCTCGATCTTCATCCTGCCGAGGCTGCGGATCGCCTTCAGCCGCACCTGCCAGAATTCATCGGCAAGCGAGCCGACAAGCTGATCGGCCGCGAGCGAGCCGTTGACGTTGAGGCCGAGCGTTTCCGCGGCCATCTCGCGCACCATCCAGTCCGAGTCCTTCAGCCCGCGTGTGATCGTCTCGGCCGCGGGCTTCAGCTGCGAGAAGGCCAGCGCGCTCACCGCGGCGCGACGCACATGGGCGTCGGGATCGTTGATCAGCGCGGTCAGCGCGGGGATGGATTCCTCCAGCTTGAGGAAGCCGATCACGCCGATCGCCTGCACGCGAACGGCCGCATCTTGATCCAGGAGCGCTTCCAGTGCCGGCTTCAGCGTGTCCTTGCAGCGCAGCTCCTTCAGGGCGCGCAGCGCGCCCATGCGCACGAAGGCGTGGGCGTGCTTGACCAGCGGCAGGATGATCTCGGCGCACGCCGGATCCTTGAATTCGGCCATGCTGTCGGCCGCGGTCGCCGCCACGATTCTTTCGGGATCGACCAGCAGCTTGACCAGCCCATTCGCGGCCTCCGGCCCGTCGAACTCGCCGAGCGCCATCGCGACCTGCTGGCGCACGCCGGCGTCGGGATCGGATACCATGTTGGCGAGATGCGCGACGGCTGCGGGATCACCGGAGTGACCGAGCGCGATGATAGCGACACGGCGCTCGGCGGGATCAGCAGCTTGCAACCGCTCATCGGCATCTTCGAGGTCGTCATAGGATTCGAACGGGCTCGACATGATCACCTCAACAGATAGGGAATGTTGACGGTGACGGCGCCGGTCGGGCAATCGGCCTCGCACGGCATGCAGTACCAGCACTCGTCATAGGCCATGTAGGCCTTGCCGGTCATGTCGCTGATGCGCAAGACGTCGAGCGGGCAGACGTCGACGCACACGGTGCAGCCCTTGTCGGCGATGCATTTGACGTCGTCGACGACCACCGGAACCGATGTCTGATAGGACGCGAGAGGCATTTTATGTCTCCTGTTGCGATGTTGCGGTGGATCAGGCGGAGGCGCGGATGCGCTGCTTGTCGTAGAGGTCCTTCTCGTCGTCGGCGATCGGCACGACATAGGGCTCGACGGCGCGCTTCTCGCTGGTCATCTTGCCGTTCTGCTTGGAGAGCAGCGTGTGGCAGAACCAGTTCTCGTTGTCCTTCTCCGGGAAATCCGTGCGCCAGTGGTAGAGGCCCCAGCGGCTCTCCTCGCGGTACAACGAGGCGTGCACCGCCATGTCGGCGCAGTCCATGATCGACTGCACTTCGAGCGCGCGGAGTAGCTCGTGCGCGCTGCGCGCGATCATTTGCTCCTGCATGTCCTGCCGCGTCTCGGCGAGGCGGCGCATGCCGAGCTCGTATTTGCGGGTGACCTTCGGCGGCTGGAGATAGTCGTTGACGAGGCGGCGGGTCTTGTACTCGACCTGGTTCGGCGGAATGCCGTCTTCGCGTTTGGTCGGCGCCAGTACGCGGTCGCGCTCCAGCGCGACATCGGCCGCATCGAACTCCGCAAAGTCTTGGTTGTCGGCGAACTCCATGGCGTCGATGCCGGCGACCGAGCCGTTGGTGAAGGCGCCGAGCATGTAATTGTGCGGCACGCTTGCCATGTCGCCGGCGGCATAGAGGCCGGGCACCGTCGTGCGGGCATTGTCATCGACAAACACGCCGGAGGCGCTGTGGCCGGAGCAGAAGCCGATCTCCGAGATGTGCATCTCGATCGACTCGCT
This sequence comes from Bradyrhizobium sp. Mp27, assembly GCF_029953005.1. Taxonomy (NCBI): domain Bacteria; kingdom Pseudomonadati; phylum Pseudomonadota; class Alphaproteobacteria; order Hyphomicrobiales; family Nitrobacteraceae; genus Bradyrhizobium; species Bradyrhizobium sp. Mp27. The sequence goes on from NZ_JASAUS010000001.1 coordinate 272,310, forward strand.
GCGGTAATCGACCCCGCGCCCCTGCTGGAACAGGCCGCGCGTGGGACGCTCCACCTTGTGCAGCGTGGATTCGATCTCGGAGATGGTGTCGGGATGGAGATGCTTGAGCTGGAGGAAAACCGGGCCCTTGCCTGACAGCAGTTCGTTGTAAAACTCCAGCATCATCTGGCCGGACCAGTAGTCGCATTCGATGAAGCGTGATCCCTCGTTGTTGGCGGTGAAGGCGCCGAAGGGACCGGCGACATAGGCGCAGGCCGGGCCGTTATAGTCCTTGATCAGCGGATTGATCTGGTAGCATTCGAGGTTCGCCAGCGCCGCGCCGGCGTGATAGGCCATGGCATAGCCGTCGCCGGAATTGGCGGCGTTCTCGTAGGTGCCGAACATGTAGCCGGAGGTCGGCAGACCAAGCCTGCCGGCGGCGCCCATGCAGAGGATCACGGCCTTGGCCTTGATCACCAGGATCTCGGCGGTGCGGGTGTTGACGGAGATCGCGCCGGCGATGCGGCCGTCGGACGATTTGAGCAGCCGCGTCGCCATGTAGCGGTTGGAGATCAGGATGCGGGCGCGGCGGAGCTGGCGATAGAGCGCTTTCTTGACCGTCTCGCCGTTCGGCATCGGCAGCACATAGGTGCCGATGTGGTGCACCTTCTTGACCGCGTAGTCGCCGTTCTCGTTCTTGAGGAAGCGGATGCCGAAACTGTCGAGCTCTTCGATGATCTTGTAGCAATTTTGCGCGTATTTATAGACCGCCTTCTGATCGACGATGCCGTCGTTGGCGATGGTGATTTCCTTGGTGTACTGCTCCGGCGTGGCGTAGCCGGGGATGACGGCGTTGTTGAGCCCATCCATGCCCATCGAGATCGCGCCGGAGCGCTTGACGTTGGCCTTTTCGAGCAGGACGACGTTGGCCTTCGGATTCTTCAGCTTCGCCTTCAGCGCCGCCATCGGGCCGGCCGTGCCGCCGCCGATGACGAGCACGTCGCAAGAAACCTCCGAAAGTCCGTCGACGATCTCATCTAGTGCCATCACTTGCTCCTGGTTCGCCGGTCCGGCGCCTTCGCATCAGATTTGTTCAGGTGGTCGTCCGGCGATAGCAATTAGTTGTCGCCGGGACGCGATTTGCGCCTCAGCGCTCGACGAAGGCCTTTTCAATGACGAAATGGCCGGGCTGGCTGTAGTTGCCCTCGACAAGGCCGCGCGCGGCAAACATCGCGGGGAGTTCCTCGAGCATCGCCGGGCTGCCGCACAGCATGATGCGGTCGGTCTCGATATCGAGACCTGTTAGCCCGATGTCGTCGAACAGCTGATTGGAGGCGATCAGGTCGGTGATGCGACCGCGATTCCGGAACGGCTCGCGGGTGACGGTCGGATAGTAGACGAGCTTGTCGCGGATCAGGGAGCCGAAGAATTCGTGCTCACGCAGGCCCTCGACAAGGTGCTCGCCATAGGCGAGCTCCGAAACCTGGCGGCAGCCATGGGCGAGCACGATGGTCTCGTAATTCTCGTAGACATCCGGATCCTTGATCAGGCTGGCGAAAGGCGCGAGGCCCGTGCCGGTCGAGAGCAGCAGCAGGCGCTTTCCCGGGATGAGGTTGCCGGTGATCAGCGTGCCCGTCGCCTTGCGGCCGACCAGGATGATGTCGCCCTCCCGGATGCTCTGGAGACGCGAGGTCAGCGGACCGTCCTGCACCTTGATCGAGAAGAATTCGAGCGCCTCCTCGTGATTGGCGCTCGCCATGCTGTAGGCCCGCATCAACGGCTTGCCCTCGACTTCCAGCCCGATCATCGCGAACTGGCCGTTCTGGAAACGGAAGCTCGGATCGCGCGTCGCCGTGAAGCTGAACAGGGAGTCGGTCCAGTGCCGGACCGACAAAACCGTTTCCTTCTGAAATGCGCTCATGGTCTCTCCTCGGCCATCGTTGGCGCACAAGGTTTCGGAGAGAGCAGAGCCCGGCAATTCGGAAGTGAAATTCCCGGTCGATTAGTTTCACATTTGGTGGACGGTGATTGAAGAGGAGGCAGACGGCCACGCGTCCGCGCTGGCAATTAGTTGCTATTCGTGCGCGCCGGCGCCGACATAGAAAGAGGCTGGAGGTTCGTCATGACCATGACCTTGGTGGCGCCGACTGTGGCCGACTATGAAGCCAGCGCCGATCTCGCGACGCTCGTCGTGCGCACCACGCAGGACGATGTGGTCGGGATCGCTGCCGAGCAGCTCCGCCTCTCCTGCAAATGCGCCCACTGCACTCGCGCCCGCTTCGACGATCGCTTCCCCGAACGCTTTCCCGGCATCGCCATCACCGAGATCGGCGATCTCGGCTACGGGCTGAACATCTCGTTTTCGGATGGGCATAACAGGGGGATTTATCCGAAGCCGTATCTGCTGAGCTTGGCGGGGCGGTAGCGCCTCGACCGTTCCCCTTGCTCCGTTGTCATTCCCCGCGAAAGCGGGGAATCCAGTACGCCGCAGCCTATCCGTAACCCATTGCTGCCTCTGGAATACTGGGTCGCCCGGTCAAGCCGGGCGACGACAGCGGAGTAAAGCTGGCACGGACATTGCTCCTCTTTAGAACGATTTGAACGTTCCGGAGGCAGATGATGTTGCAGGCGGCCAATGTGGTTCGCGGGGCGGTTCCCGCAACGGTCCGGCCTGCCGGCGGCTCGTCGCTGCTGCTCACCGAGAACCAGCAATGGATCGGCGGACCGCCGCCGCTGATGGACAAGCTCACGCCGCGCGAGCGGGAGCTAGTGCTGAAGCAGGGCCGGCGAAAGGTGCTCAACCGCGGCCAGACGCTGTTCAGCCAGGGCGGCAAGCATGACGGTATCTGGCTGATCGAGAGCGGCCGCATCCGCGTGTTCTACACTTCGCCGCTCGGACGCGAGATCACGCTGGCCTATTGGCATGTCGGTAATTTCGTCGGCGGGCCCGAAGTGTTCGAGGGCACCGTGCATCAATGGTCCGGCGTCGCATCCAGCAATTGCAGCGTCGTGCACCTGCCCGGAAAGGAGCTGCGGTCGCTTGCCGTGGAGATCCCGAACCTCGCCATCGGCCTCATTGAAGGCCTCACCTTCAAGGGCAAATGCTATTCGGCGCTGGCGCAGATGCTGGGAACACGCTCGATCACCCAGCGCCTCGCGCATCTTCTGCTGCATCTGGTCGAGCTCTACGGCGTCGACGATGCCGACGGCCGGGTGATCGCGGCGGCCTTCACCCATGCCGACATCGCCCACATGGTCGGCGCCACCAGGCAATGGGTCACGATCAGCCTGAAACGGATGCAGGAGAAGGGAATCGTCGTCACCAAGCGCTCGCAGATCGTGGTGTGCCGGGCCGACGCTCTCGAGGAGATGCGCGGCCAGAATGGCGACTAGGGTCGATGCACAGGCAAGCGGCTTTATAGTGCAGGACTGCCCAAGGAGTATGCAATCAGCTTTTCCCGGCAACTAATCGACTGCGGCGGTCACTCCGGATTTGCCCTGCCCGCGGCCTCACCCAATCATGGCAACCACAGCACATCCAACCGAATGAGGATGAGAATGGTCCGCCATCTTCCCACGCTCTCGATCGCGATGTCGGTGACCTCGCTGGCGCTACTCCTTGCGCAGCCGGCTTCGGCGGAAACCGTCACGCTCGGCATTGGAACGCAGGACACCACGACCAACACGGTGACCGCCGGCGTCGTCATCCGCCAGCTGCATCTCCTCGAGAAATATCTGCCGAAGGACGGCAAATACGCGAACATCAAGTTCGAGCTGGAGTGGCAGAACTTCACCTCCGGCCCGCCCGTCACCAATGCGATGATGGCGAACAAGCTCCAGATCGGCATGATGGGCGACTATCCGCTGATCGTGAACGGATTCACCTTCGAGAGCAATCCGGAGAGCAAGAGCCGCCTGATCGGCGTGGCCGCCTACAGCCTGTCCGGCTCCGGCAACGGGCTCGTCGTCCACAAGGACTCGCTCTATTACGATCTCGCCGATCTCAAGGGCAAGCTCGTCAGCGTGCCGTTCGGCTCGGCCGCGCACGGCATGGTGCTGAAGGCGATGCAGGATCGCGGTTACGCCTCCGACTTCTTCCAGCTCGTCAGCCAGAGCCCGGAGGTCGGCTCGACCAATCTCCAGGAGAAGAAGATCGACGCGCATGCCGACTTCGTCCCCTTCGCCGAGCTGTTGCCGTTCCGCGGCTTCGCGCGAAAGATCTTTGACGGCGTCGAGACCAATCTGCCGACCTTCCACGGCATCGTGGTCCGCACCGATTTCGCCGAGAAATACCCTGAGGTCGTCGTTGCCTACTTCAAGGCGCTGATCGCCGCCAACCAGTGGCTGCGCGACGATCCGAAGCTCGCGGCCGAAAAGATCCAGGAATGGACCGGCATCAACAAGGAAGTCGTCTATATCTTCCTCGGTCCCAGCGGCAACATGACCACCGATCCCACGGTTAAGCCGGCGCTGATCGACGCGGCCGCGACCGACGTCAAGGTGCTGCAGAATCTCGGCCGCATGAAGGAGTTCGATCCGAAGAAGTGGGTGGATGATTCCTACATCCGCAAGGCCTATGCCGAGATGAAGCTCGACTACGACGCGCAGCTCGACAGCACGAAGAACTACGAAATCTCCGGCGAAGACTCGTTCTGCAAGAAGCCGATCACCCACCCGCGCAAGGCCGGCGAGGTCTGGGTCGACGATGCCGGTATCCTGCCGTTTGCGTCCGCCGCCTGCACGTTAGGGGCCTATGCCGACTACAAGGCCAAGGGCAAGAAGATCAACGTCGCCTATGTCTTCGACACCACGCGCGGAATCAAGCTGTTCGCCGACCAGGCCTTCTTCGCGGTCGGCGACGGCGAGGTCGCGCCGTTCCTGCTGAAGAAGGACGCGGAAGCCCATGCCGCCAAGATCGGCGGCAAGGTGCTCGGCTTCGACGGTGAAGGCTGCGGTCGGCGGAGGCAAGACGTGAGCAGTCCCGCCCTCGTCAGACATCCCGAGGACAGCATGTCGGCAGCAACTGCAATCGCCGAGGCGGGCCCCGTACCCGCCCCTTCCCCGCCCGCGACACCGCCTTCCTTCGGCACGCTTGCGCTGCGCTGGTACCGGCTCAATCGAGCGGGGCTACGCGCGACGGCGATCGGCATCATATCGCTGCTCGCCTTCCTGCTGGTCTGGCACCTGCTCACGACCTATCGCGTCGTGTTCTTCGTGCGCTTCACCAACGTGCCCTCGCCGCTCGCGGTCTATGCCAGCTTTACCAAGGCGATCCACGATCCCAAATTCCTGCTGCACATCCTCTTGAGCTGCCGGCGCATCTTGTTCGGCTTCTCGCTCGCGGCGGTGGTCGGCGTGCCGCTCGGCCTGATCATGGGCCGCTTCAAGCTGGTGCATGAAATCATCTTCCCGGTGGCCGAGGTGCTGCGGCCGATCCCGGCAATCGCCTGGGTGCCGATGGCGATCATGCTTTGGCCGACCAACGAGCAGAGCATCGTCTTCATCACCTTCCTCGGGGCGTTCTTCCCGATCCTGGTCAACACGCTGCATGGCATGTCGCTGGTCGATCCCGTGCTGGTGCGCGCCGCGCAATGTCTCGGCGCGCGAGAACGATCGATCTTCCGCGAGGTGTATTTCCCGGCGTCGATGCCGCACATCTTCACCGGCCTCACCGTCGGCATGGGCGTGGCCTGGGTGTCGCTGATCGCCGCCGAGATGATCTCGGGTCAATACGGCATCGGCTACTTCACCTGGGAGGCCTATTCCCTTGTCCAGTATGCCGACATCGCGCTCGGCATGATCGCGATCGGCGTGCTCGGCCTAGGATCGAGCCTGCTTATCAGGGGCGCCGGGCAGTTGGTGATGCCGTGGAGGCTGAAATGAGCGAAATCCTGACCAAAGCACCGCAGGGCCATATCGAGGTCAGGAATTTCTCCCTCAGCTATGACAGCATCGAGGGGCCGGTGCAGGCCGTCACCGACACGCAGATCCATGTGAAGCCCGGCGAGTTCGTCTCGATTGTCGGCCCCTCCGGCTGCGGAAAGTCGACGCTGCTCAATGCCGTTGCCGGCTTCCTCAAGCCGACCACCGGTGTAGTCACCGTCGACGGCGAGCGGGTCAACGGCCCCAGCGCCGAGCGCGGCATGGTGTTTCAGCAATATTCGCTGTTTCCGTGGAAGACGGTGCGGGAGAATGTCGAGTTCGGCCTGAAGATGCGCGGCATGGCGCGCTCCCAGCGCGAGCGCGCGGCGCGCACGCTGCTCGGGCTCGCGGGGCTCGAGGCCTTCGAAAAGCATTATCCGGAGAAGCTGTCCGGCGGCATGAAGCAGCGCGTCGGCATCGTCCGCGCGCTCGCCACGGGCCCGAAGGTGCTGCTGCTCGACGAGCCCTTCGGCGCGCTCGACGCGCAGACGCGCGTCATCATGCAGCAGATCCTCACCAACATGTGGCAACGGCTGAAGATCTCGGTGCTGTTCGTCACCCACGACATCGATGAAGCCATCTTCCTCTCCGACCGCGTCTATTGCATGACCGCCCGCCCCGGCTCGATCAAGGCGGAGATCCCGATCCCGCTGGAGCGGCCGCGGCAGCAATCGATGATGATGTCGTCGGAGTTTTTGGCGCTCCGCCGCGGGCTGATGTCACTGATCCGCGAGGAGAGCCTGAAGGCGATGGGCGGCGAGATCAGCGACATGGGCATGCAGGGGCTCAACATCGAGCTGCATGGGCATTCGCTGGCGGATGTGATTTAGGCGCCCCATCTCGACGATTGCGCGCTTACTTCCCTTCTCCCCTTGTGGGAGAAGGTGCCTTGCCGAAGGCAAGGCGGATGAGGGGTCTGCTTCGGCAAACTCCCCTCTCAGTTCGGACTCGCTGATAGAACCCCTCATCCGGCGCTTCGCGCCACCTTCTCCCACAAGGGGAGAAGGAAGAGGAGTTCGCAGCCGCTGCGCTCCCCTTACTTAAACCAGTGCACCAGCGCGATGCTGATCCCGAGGAGCAGCATCAGCGACAGTGTCACGGCGGCCGTCACCCGGCCCCCGACATTCGCCAGCACCTTCACGTCGACACCGAGGCCGAGCGCGGCCATCGAGACCACCGTCAGGAAGCTCGTGATCTTCGTCACCGGCCCGACCACCGTGCCCGGCACGATCTCCAGCGAGCGCAGGGTCGCCAGCGCAAGGAAGCCGAGGATGAACCAGGGGACCAGGCGGAAGAAGCCGACATTGGATTTCTTGGCGCCGGTCTGCCAGCGCGAGGCGACCAGGGAGAGACCGACGACGACGGGCCCGAGCATCAGCACGCGCATCAGCTTCACCAGCGTGCCGATCTGCGTCGAGACGAGCCCGGCCGGGACCGTTGCCGCAAGCACCTGCGGCACCGCGTAGACGGTCAGGCCTGCGAGGATGCCATATTGCGTGGCCGACAATTGCAGCAGCGGAATCAGCAGCGGCAGGCCCAGCACCATCATCACGCCGAGGATCGCCGTAAAGGAAATCGAGGACGCGATCTCGTCGTTGTTGGCACCGATGATCGGCGCCACGGCGGCGATCGCGGAATTGCCGCAGATGGAATTGCCGCAGGCGATCAGGATCGAGAGCCGCGTCGACAGGCCCAGCATGCGACTGAGGCCGAAGGAAACGCAGAGCGCGATCACGACGACCGCCGCGATCGATGCCAGCAGCGCCACGCCGGAAGCCGCGATGGCGGCGAAGCTGATCGATGCCCCCAGCAGCATGACCGCGACTTCGAGCAGCTGTTTGGCGCTGAAGGCGATACCAGCCTGCCAGCGCGGCGCCGGTTTCCAGAAGCTGCGCAGCGCCATCCCCAGTAGGATCGCCATCACCAGCGCTTCGACATAGGGGTGCTCGAAGACACCCAGCTCGGCCCGTTCGAGCAAGGCCGAGATACCGGCCACGGCGATGCACAGGAGGATTCCCGGAATCAGCGCCGCAATACGGCTCACGACAGTGGTTGGCTTGGCGTCGGCCGGGTTGGATGCTTGATTCTGCGACACAAATCTCTCCCAGAGGAGAAATATTTATACGCAGTGCTAGCCGATTGGGGAATAAGTTTTCAGCATATCAGGGCCGAGGGAAGTTCTATCCTCAGCCCGGAATAATCGGCTCAGAAGATCAGGCTTTTGGCGAGCGAGGCGACGCGGCTGAAGCTGTCATAGACGCCCGGCTCGAAGAAGGCCGCACGCGCGAGCACGATGCCCGCGACCAGCGACCAGAACACCGTGGTGCCGGCCCGCAGCAGGAGCTTTGACGTGCGCGATCGCGGCTGGGTGTCCGTTGCGGACACCAGCTGCTCGCCGAAGGGCTCAAATCCGGTGCGTTCCATGACCGTCAATCCATCAAATTCTGAATGGAATGTCGTCGTTTCGGACCCAAACGGCAATGGAAGCGATTGGCGTTTTTGGCCCTCGACGGGGAAACTCCTTCCGTCTGACGAACCCGAGACAACAGTTTTCTTCTTTGGGCCGGTGTGGCGGTCCGGAACCCGGTTACAGCGCCAGATAACGGCGACGGATCGCGTCGTTGGCCTTCAGCTCATCGATCCCGGCAGTATAGACGATCTGGCCCTTGTCGATCACCGTGGCGTGGCTCGCAAGCCCCAGGCAGAAATGCATGTTCTGCTCGGCGATCAGCACGGTCGCGCCGAGCTGGCGGAGCTGCCGCAACAGCTCGCCGATCCGCTGCACGATGATCGGCGCGAGGCCCTCGCTCGGCTCATCGAGCAGCAACAGCGCAGGGTTGCCCATCAGCGTGCGCGCGATGGCGAGCATCTGCTGCTCCCCGCCCGACAGACGTCCAGCAATGCGATGGCGCAGCGGCTCCAGCAGCGGGAAGACGTCGTAGATGCGCTTGATCGGCCATTCGTCCTGGCCCTCCGGCCCTTTCTTGCGACCGATGACGAGATTGTCCTCGACCGTGTGCTCCGGAAAGATCTGGCGATCCTCCGGCACGAAGCCGAGACCGGCGCGCGCGATATGGTGCGGCCTCTGGCCCGAGATCACCGCGCCGCGCAGGCTGATCCTGCCCCGCCGCGGCGGCGCCAGCCCCATGATCGCCTTCATGGTCGTCGATTTTCCCGCGCCGTTCCGCCCGAGCAGCGCCATGGTCTCGCCCTGCCGCACCGAGAGGCCGACGCCGAACAGGATCTGGCTCGTGCCGTAGTAGACGTCGAGATCGGCGACTTCGATAATGGTCGCGCTCATGCAGCGGCCCCCGCATGTTCGGTGCCGAGATAGGCCTCGATCACGGCACTGTTGTTGCGGATTTCGTCGGGCGTGCCGGTCGCAAGGATGCGGCCGTAGCAGAGCACGACGATCTTTGGGGCGATCTTGAACACGATGTCCATGTCGTGCTCGATGAAGACGACGGTGATTTTCTGCGTCTCCCAGAGCTCGCGCACCTTGTCGATCATGCGCCAGCGCTCTTCCGGGCCCATGCCGGCAGTCGGCTCGTCCAGCAGCAGCACCTTTGGCTCGAGCACCAGAGCGAGCGCAATGTCGAGTAGCTTCTGGTCGCCATGCGACAGCGTCGCGGCGGTGCGGTTGCGCTTGCTCGCCAAGCCCAGCAGTTCCATCACATGCTCGGCACGGCCGCGCGTCTCGGGCAACGGAAAGCGCTTGTGCAGCACCGCGGACGTACGCTGATCGGCGCTGACGGCGGCGAGCATGGTCTCCTGCACCGTCAGCGATTTGAAGATGCTGGCGACCTGAAAGGCGCGGCCGATGCCGTGGCGCACGATCTCCGGCGGCGAACGGCCGGCGAGATCGACGCCGTCGAGCAGCACCTCGCCGGAATCCGGCCTCAAGGCGCCGGTGATCAGGTTGAAGAACGTGCTCTTGCCCGCGCCGTTCGGTCCGATCACCGCCGTGAGCGAACCGTCGGGGAAGTCGAGCGTGACGTCGTTGGTCGCCTTCACGCCGCCGAAGGATTTTGCGAGGTTGCGGATCTCGAGCATCGCTAGCGCCCCTCGCCTGCGTCACGCCGGTGCGAAAACCAGTCGGCAACGAAATCCAGCAGGCCTTTGCGCAGGCCCAGCGCGAAGAACAGGATGACCACGCCGAGCACGATGCCGTGATATTCGGTGAAGCGCGTGACGGTGTCGTTGAGCAGAAGCAGCAGCACGGTGCCGACCATCGGCCCCAGGAAGGTCGAGACGCCGCCGAGCATGTTGATGAAGATGCCCTCGCCCGAGATCGTCCAATAGGCGAATTCCGGATAGGCACCGGAGACGAACAGCGCCATCACCATGCCGCCCATCGACGCGAACAATGCCGCCAGCACGAAGACCGTCAGCTTTGCCCGCCAGACGTCGATACCGAGGAAGCTCGCGCGCGCGGCGTTGTCGCGGATCATGCGCAAGGTGTAGCCGAACGGCGATTGCGCGATCTGGCGCATCGCGAGCAGGCCGAGGATCAGCAGCGTGCAGCTCGCAACATAAAGATGGACGTGGTTGGACAGATCGATGCCGAGAAACACGGGTCGCGGAATGCCGCCGCGCAGGCCCTGGTCGCCGCCGGTGAAGGACGCCCAGGACAGGATGGTCGAGTGGATCAGCATCTGGAAGGCGAGCGTGACGAAGGCGAAATAGATCTCCTTCAGCCGCACGCAGATCGCGCCAATGATTGCGGCGATCACCGCCGTGATCGCCAGCGTCGCGACGAAGGCCACGGGAATCGGCACGCTCAGCTTCTGCATGATCAGGCCGAAACCGTAGGCGCCGAGGCCGAAGAACATGCCGTGGCCGAACGAGGTCAGGCCGGTATACCCGACCAGCAGGTTCAGCGAGGTCGCGAACAGGCCGTAAGCCGAGCAGCGGATGACGAAATCGAGCAGCGCCTTGCTGCCGGTGAACAGCGGCAGGCTCGCCAGCACGGCGAACGCGATCAGGGCAATCAGGACGTCGCGATAACGTTGCAGTGCCGCAGCGCTGCGCACCGGCGCCAGCGTTTCGGCGCGTCCGGCCTCGAGCTCGGTCATGCCGCCTCCTTGCCGAACAGGCCGGTGGGTTTTGAGACCAACACGATTACCATGAACAGGTACATCAGGCCTTCCGTGAACAGGGGAAAGCCGAGCGAGCCGAAGGACCTGATAAGGCCGAGCAGCAGCGCGCCGATCAGAGCGCCCAGGATCGATCCCATGCCGCCGATCACGGTGACGATGAAGGATTCGATCAGCACCGAAAATCCCATGCCGGGGGTGAGCGAACGAACGGGCGCCGCGAGCGCGCCGGCAAGGCCCGCCAGCATGCCGCCGAGTGCGAACACGCCCCCATAGATCAGACCGGTGTTGATGCCGAGCGCCGAGACCATACCGGGATTATGTGCCGCCGCCCGGATCACCTTGCCGATACGGCTGCGCGACAATCCGATGCCGAGCACGATCGCTGCGACGAGCGCGACGCCGATCAGCAGCAGGTAATAGGGCGGCACCACGCCGCCGGCGATGAACAGCGGCATCACCTGGAATGCCGCGGGCATGCCCATCGACTTGAATTCCGGCCCCCAGATGATGCGCACGACATCGTCGAAGATCAGCACGAAGGCGTAGCAGACGAGGAGCTGCATCAGCACGTCGGCGCCATAGACGCGGCTCATGAAGACGCGCTCGAAGATCAGACCGAGAATCGCGGTCCCCGCCGCGCCCGCGAACATCGCCAGCGCGAAGCTCCCGGTGAGCTGATAGGCCGTCATCGCGAAATAGGCGCCGAACATGTAGAAGGCGCCGTGGCTGAAATTGACGACCTTGAGCACGCCGAAGATCAGCGTCAGCCCGACTGCGACCAGGAACAGGAGCATGCCGATGATGACGCCGCTGGTGGTTTGCGTCACCAGGCAGGCGGAACTGGAGAGGCAGCCGGCGAGCGCGTCGAGATCCACGGGAGCACTTTCATTGCGACGCGCCGGACTTGGCGCGGAGAACCAAATAAAAACGGCGGAGACGGTCGCCCGTCCCCGCCGCGCATCGGATCAGGTGTAGCCCTTGCTCTTCTTCCACTCGGCCTCGAGCTCGAAGATGGTCTTCCAGTCGCCGGCCTTGACCTCCGGCACGTAGGGCTCCTGCGGGATTGTGGTGCCCCAGCCGATGGCGTAGCCGACCAGCGTGTGGTCGTCACCGCGCATCGTTACGGTGCCGTCGGCGCCGAACGGGCACTTGATGGTCAGGCCCTTCAGCACCTCCGCGATCTTCTTGCCGTCGGTGGAGTTCGCCTTCTTCGCGGCCTCAGCGAGGAACATCACCGCCGTTGCGTTCTGCCACGACCAGTTGGTCGGATACTCGTTGTACTTCGCCTTGTAGGCATCGCCCCAGGCCGCGTTCTCCGGCGTGGTCGGGAAGGTCTTGATGTAGCGGTTGCCGGAGTGGATGCCCTTGGGCAGGTTCTTCACCACCGTGAGCGCGGTGTAGTCGGCCATGTTGACCGCGAACACCTCCATCTGGCCGAACATCGCGTAGATGTTGGCCTGGTCGATATAGGAGGTGAGATCGCCGCCCCAGAGGCAGGAGTACAGCGCCTGCGGCTTGGCCTGGAGGATCTTCGTCACGACTTCGGTGTAGTCGGGCTGGAACAGCTTAGGCCAGGACTCGCTGATGATTTCGACGTCGGGCGCAAAGCGCTTCAGGTACAGCGTGAACTCGCCGGTGGTGTCGCGGCCATAGGCATAGTCCGGCGAGCAGGTCGCCCATTTCTTCAGGCCCTTGGCCTTCGCGATCGAGGCGGCATAGCTGCCGCCGACGATGGAATCGTGGATGCCCTGGCGGACGCAACGGAACGCATTCGGAATGTGCTGCTTCGGATCGGCCGTCAGCGAGGACGCTTCCGAGCAGGTGTGGACGCAGAGCACACCGAGATCGCGCGCGACTTCGTGAACCGCAAACGATCCGGACGACGCCTCGCCGTCGATCAACCACTCGCAACCATCGGTGTTGACGAGCTCGCGCGCGACGCGGGCGGCTTCCTGCGGCTGGCCCTTGGAGTCGCGGATCACCATCTCGATCTGGCGGCCGGCAAGTCCGCCGGCGGCGTTGACCTTGTCGACCTCGAGCATCACCGCATTGCGCGACGACGTGCCGAGCTGCGCGACGCGGCCCGACAGAATCGTCGGCATGCCGATCTTGATGGTCTTGGCTTGCGCGCGCGCCACCCACGGTGCGGCAACACTCATCGCACCGGCGCCCGTCAGCGCCAGCGTTGAACGGCGGCTGATGCCCGGCATGCGGGTTCTCGTCATTTTCCCCTCCCTCTTTCGGGTCGGCGTTTCCTGGTCCCTTGCCGGAGATCGTCTCGTCTCCGTGTTCCCAACAATTTCAGAGGCAGGGGGGTGACGTCAAGCCAAAGATGAATTACGAGTCATAATTCATCAAAGGAGGAAACGAGGCCAGTAATCGGCCCAAAACCCGCAAAATGATCAATCTTTCGAGCTTCATCACCTTTCATGCCCGGCGCACGCCGGACCGGCCCGCGCTGAAATATCGCGGCGAGGAGATCTCCTACGCCGATTTCGATGCGCGCATCCGGCAAGCGGCCGGCTGGCTCGCCGCGCAGGGCATCGACGCGGGCGACGTCGTGGCCGTGCTGATGAAGAACAGCGCGGCGTTCCTGGAGCTCGTCTTCGCCACCAGCCATCTCGGCGCGGTGTTCTTGCCGATCAACTTCCGTCTCTCGCGCGACGAGGTCGGCTACATCGCGGGCAATGCCGGCGCGCGGTTGTTGATCGTCGATGAAGAACTCACCGCCAATGCAGCGGGCGCGAAGATTGTCGTGCTGAACGAAGCCGCGCAGCAAAGCATCACGCACCTCGAGGGCGAGGCCACGCCGGCGCCGATGCACGTCCGCACGCCGTCCGACCTGATGCGGCTGATGTACACCTCGGGTACGACCGACCGCCCCAAGGGCGTGATGCTCACCTACGATAATTTCTACTGGAAGTCCGCCGACCAGACGATCGCGCTGGGCCTCAGCGCCGAGACGCGCCTCCTCGTCGTAGGTCCGCTCTACCATGTCGGCGCACTCGACCTGCCCGGCATCGCCGTGCTCTGGCACGGCGGCTTCATCCGCATCGAGCGCAATTTCGAGCCGGAGACCCCGCTTGCGGCGATCGCAGAGGACAAGCTGAACGCGGCATGGTTCGCGCCGGTCATGACCACCGCGATGCTCACCTGCCCCACCCACGATCGCTACGACGTCTCCAGCCTGAGATGGGCGATCGGCGGCGGCGAGAAGACGCCGGAGGTGCGCATCCGCGCGTTCTCGAAGCTCTTCCGCAATGCGCGCTACATCGATGCCTATGGCCTCACCGAGACCGTCGGCGGCGATACTTTCATGGAAGCCGGCCGCGAGATCGAGAAGATCGGCTCGACCGGCCGCGCCATCGCCCATGTCGAGATCGAGATCCGCGACGAGGACGGCAAGACGCTGCCGCCGAACGTCAATGGCGAGATCTGCTTGCGCGGACCGAAGATCACGCGCGGCTATTGGAAGGATCCGGAGAAGACTGAAACCGCGTTCTTCGGCGACTGGTTCCGCAGCGGCGATGTCGGCTATCTCGACGAGGAAGGCTTCCTGTACCTGACCGACCGCAAGAAGGACATGATCATCTCGGGCGGCGAGAACATCGCCTCCTCCGAGGTCGAGCGCGTCATCTACGATTTGCCTGAGGTGCGCGAAGTCGCGGTGATCGGCCTGCGCGATGCCCGCTGGGGCGAGCGGCCGGTCGCGATCGTGGTGCTGGCCGAAGGCGCGAGCCTTGAACTCCCTGCCCTCACAGAGCACTGCCGTACGCGCCTGGCGAGCTTCAAGGTGCCGAAGGAGCTCGTCATCCGCGACAGCCTGCCGCGTAATCCGAGCGGAAAGATCCTCAAGCGCGTGCTGCGCGCCGAGCTGGAGACCTCTGAATGACGCAAGCGAATGCCAAGGTCACAAAGCTCAACCGCGTCGAGCGGAACGCCTGGACCAAGCAGAAGATCTTTGACGCCGCGACCAAGGTCGTCGGCAAGCATGGCTATGCCGAAGCCTCCGTCGCCCGCATCACGGAAGAAGCCGGCGTCGCGCAAGGCACCTTCTACAATCATTTCGAGAACCGCCAGGAGCTGCTCGACCAGCTCCTGCCGAAGATCGGCCTCGACATGGTCGAGTTCATCCGCGCCCGCACCGGCACCGCCGATGCCGCGCGGCAGGAGATCGCCCGCTTCTCCGCCTTCTTCGACTTTATCCGTGAGGTGCCGGAGTTCCTGCGCATCCTCAACGAGGCCGAATTCTTCGCGCCCATCGGCTACCAGAAACATCTCGACAACATCTCGGTCGCCTATGTCCGCATTTTGCGCCGCGCACGAGCGGCAGGCGCGATCGAAGATTACAGCGACGAGGAATTCGAGGCGATCGTCCACATGCTGATGGGCGCGCGCGGCTATCTCAGCCGTCGCTACTCCTATTCGGCCGGCGGTGTCACCGCCGTCCCCGACCACGTCATCTCCGCCTATCGCAAGCTGATGACGCGCGGCCTCTTCAATGCATCCGGAGATCAGGACACGCCATGAACATCGCATCTCCACAAAAGCCGCACGATCTCGTCTCCGCGATCGCCGAAGGCGATATCCGCTGCCTGCTGATGGTGCTGGTGCACATGACCGGCGATGAGCGCTGGCTCGAGCCGCCGTACTTGCCCAAGCGCGACATCCGCCTCATTCCCGACCCGGAGGCCGGCGTGCCCCAGGAGGTCCAGGACGAGATCCGCGCTGCGGTGGTCAAGCTGTTTGCCGACGGCACGCCAAAGCCCGTCATCACCGATCCCGGCGAGGCGCTGCTGCTGAAGATGATGCGCGCCTGCCTCGGCGAGAACGTCGCGCCGGAATATGCACCGCTGATGCGCGAGGAGATGGGATTTGTAGCGCGCGAGCCGCAATGGACGCAGCGCCCCTCCGCCGAGAAGCTTGCCGGCCAGCACGTGCTGATCGTCGGCGCCGGCGTCTGCGCCATCGCGCTCGGCGTGGCACTCGGCCATCTCGGCATCCCCTACACCATCGTCGAGAAGAACGCCGAGCTCGGCGGCACCTGGTGGATCAACCGCTATCCCGGCTGCGGCGTCGATACGCCGAACCATTCCTATTCCTACTCGTTCGGCTCGGGCAATGCATGGACGCGCTATTTCTGCCAGCGCGAGGAGCTGCTCGGCTATCTGCTGAAGGTCGCCGAGGAATACGGCATCCGCAAGCATCTGCGGGTCAATACCGAGCTGACAGCGTCGCGCTGGGACGAAGGCAAGCGGCGCTGGATTTCGACGCTGAAGACCAAGAACGGCGAAGAGACCTTTGAATCCACCGCGCTGGTCTCGGCCATCGGCCAGCTCAACGATCCCTCTCGCGCCCGCTTCAAGGGCGAGGAAGACTTCAAGGGCACGATCCTGCATTCGGCCCTGTGGTCGGACGACGTCAATCTCGAGGGCAAGCATGTTGCCGTGATCGGGACCGGCGCGACATCGATGCAGCTGGTGCCGTCGATCGCCGGCCGCGTCGCCTCCGTCACGGTCTATCAGCGCAGCGCGCAATGG
This sequence comes from Bradyrhizobium sp. Mp27, assembly GCF_029953005.1. Taxonomy (NCBI): domain Bacteria; kingdom Pseudomonadati; phylum Pseudomonadota; class Alphaproteobacteria; order Hyphomicrobiales; family Nitrobacteraceae; genus Bradyrhizobium; species Bradyrhizobium sp. Mp27. The sequence continues at coordinate 288,850 of NZ_JASAUS010000001.1, forward strand.
GCGCGGCCCGTTAACGGCTATTCCGATCCCATCACCGAGGGCGCGCGCTGGCTGCTCGCGCATCTGCCGTTCTATGTGCAATGGTACCGCTTCAACATGTTCTGGCGCTATGGCGACGGTCTGCTGCCGTTCCTGCGCAAGGACCCGACCTGGCCGCATCCGGAGCGCGCCGTCAACAAGGGCAATGACCGGCATCGCCAGGAACTGACCGATTTCATCCTCACCGAGCTGAAGGACCACCCCGACCTGATCGCCAAGTGCGTGCCGACCTATCCGCCCTATGGCAAGCGCATCCTGCTTGACAACAACTGGTTCAGGACGCTCACGCGGGACAATGTCGAGCTCGTCACCGACACGATCGATCATTTCGACCGCGACGGCATCGTCACCGCTGACGGCGAGCACCGCCCCGCCGACATCATCGTCGTCGCCACCGGTTTCAAGGTGACGGAGATGGCGGCACGCCTCAACATCAGCGGCCGCGGCGGCAAGGATCTGCGGCAGGCCTGGGCCAACGACAATCCGACCGCGTTCCTCGGCCTCACCGTCCCGGACTTTCCGAACTTCTTCTGCATGCTGGGCCCGAACTCCGGCCCCGCCCACGGCGGCAGCGTCATCTTCCAGTCGGAATGCCAGAGCCGCTATATTTCCGCCTGCCTCGCTGACATGATCGAGCAAGACGTCGCCGCCATCGACGTCCGTCAGGACGTGCTCGACGACTACGTCCGCAAGGTCGATGCCGAGCACGAGGCGATGATCTGGACCCATCCCGGCATGAGCACCTATTATCGCAATTCGAGCGGCCGCGTGTTTTCCGCGATGCCCTGGCGGTTCGTGGACTACTGGCGCATGACGCATGACCCGGATCTGGGGCAGTATCGGCTGACGAAGGGGTAGGAGGTTGAGGCATTGAGGCGTTGATTGCGCCACGCCGGCACTGCACCCTCTCCCCTTGTGGGAGAGGGTGGCTTCGCGAAGCGAAGCCGGGTGAGGGGTTCTATCCTCACGAACGATACCGCGAGTGGACAGATACCCCTCATCCGGCGCTTCGCGCCACCTTCTCCCACAAGGGGAGAAGGAAGAAAAAGGGAAACGCCAATGCCCAAGCCGCTTGTCCGCGTCTACACCGACTACAAAAGCCCCTACGCGTTCGTCGCCAACAAGCGGCTGTTCTCGCTCGAGGAGACGCACGGCGTCGAGCTCGAATGGCTGCCCTATACGCTGCGCGTCGCCGAATTCATGGGGACGGTCGAGGAGCGCACGCCGCATTTCTGGCGCAAGGTGCGTTACGCCTATATGGACGCGCGGCGCTATGCCAATGCGCAAGGGCTCGTCATGAAGGGGCCGCGTCGGATCTATGACGCCTTCTATTCCAGCGTCGGGATGTTGTTCGCCCAACAGCACGGCTTCTTCCGCACCTACCACGACACAGTGTTCCGCAAGTTCTGGAGCCATGAGCTGGAGATCGACGATCTCGCCGCAATCACGGACGTCATCACCGCGTGCGGCGGCTCGGCGAACGAGTTCGAAGCCTACGTCAACGGCCCTGCCCGCGCCGAGCACGACCGCATCATCGACGAGGCCGAAGCACTCGGCGTGTTCGGCGTGCCCACCATGGTGTTCATCGGTGAGCTGTTCTGGGGCGGTGATCGCATCGACATGCTGATCGAACGGATCGAGCGTCCGGAAACGATCGAGGCCGCGCTCGGCAGCCGCCACCGCAAATCAGTTTAGCCGTTACGCGGCGAGGCCGCTCTCGACCGGAGCAAATTCCAGCCCGAGGCTCTCGGCAACCGCCTTGTTGGTTATGCGGCCACGATGCACGTTCAGTCCGGTGCGCAAATGCGGATTTTCCAGGACTGCAGCAAAGCCCTTGTTGGCGAGCATCAGGCCGAACGGCAGCGTTGCGTTGTTCAGCCCCTGGCTCGACGTCACCGGCACCGCGCCCGGCATATTAGCGACGCAATAATGCACGATGCCGTCGACCTGATAGGTCGGATCGGCGTGCGTGGTCGGATGCGATGTCTCGAAGCAGCCGCCCTGGTCGATCGCGACGTCGACCAGCACGGCGCCCTGCCGCATCGACTTGAGCATCGCGCGCGTGACGAGCTTTGGTGCGCTGGCGCCCGGCACCAGCACCGCCCCGATCACGACGTCGGCGGCGAACACCTCGTCCTCGACCGCTTCGATGGTCGAGAAGCGGGTGCGCACCCGCCCGAGAAACACATCGTCCAGCTCGCGCAGACGGGGAATCGAGCGGTCGATTACAGTGACTTCCGCACCGAGGCCCGCCGCCATGCGCGCGGCCTGCGTTCCCACCACGCCGCCGCCGAGCACGACGACGCGCGCCGGCTGCACGCCGGGCACACCGCCGAGCAGCACCCCGCGGCCGCCGGCCGATCGCTTGAGCGCGGCGCCGGCGGCTTCGACGGCGAGGCGGCCGGCGACTTCGCTCATCGGCGCGAGCAGGGGGAGGTGACCGGCCGCGTCGGTGACGGTCTCATAGGCGACCGCAGTGCAACCCGAGGCGAGCAGGCCCTTGGCTTGTTCGGGATCCGGCGCAAGATGGAGGTAAGTAAAGAGGATCTGGCTCTCGCGAAGCTGGGCCCACTCGCTTTTCTGCGGCTCCTTCACCTTCACGATCATGTCGGAGTTGGCGAAGATGTCGCGGGCGCTCTCCGCGATCGCGGCCCCTGCCCGCTGGTACACCTCGTCGGACGCGCCGATGCCACTGCCGGCGCCGGTCTCGACCGTCACCTGGTGCCCGGCCGCGACATATTCGCGGACCGCGCCCGGGGTGAGCCCGACGCGATATTCCTGCACCTTGATCTCCTTGGGCACACCGACGCGCATTTTGGGCTCCTTCCAACGTCCTGGTTCACCCCGTCATCGTAGCGATCGGGCCAGTTTGGTTTCGTGCAAATATCCGCTAGCTTTGACTTCCCCGCGCCGGTTTCCGGCGTACAAACGCCCTTTCACGCTGGAAACGAAACCTTGGCCCTCGACCGGAAAGATCTCGCCATCCTCGCGGAACTCACCACCAATGCGCGGGCCAGCCACACCGAGCTCGCCACGAAGGTCGGGCTATCAAGCACGGCGCTGGCGCGGCGGCAGAAGGCGCTGGAGGACGACGGCTACATCCAGGCCTACCAGGCCGCGCTCGATCTCGCGCAATTCGGCCTCACCACGACGGTGCTGGTCCGCATTGCGCTGGAGAGCCAGAGCGACGAGGCGCTGAAGGCGTTCGAGGCCGAGGTGGTGAAATGCCCGTCCGTCGTGCGCTGCTTCCTGATGTCCGGCACCGACGACTACATCCTGATTGTGCGCGCCCGCGACATCCAGGATTTCGAGCGCATCCATCGTACCGAGCTGTCGCGCCTGCCGCGCGTGGCGCGGGTCCAATCGAGTTTTGCATTGCGCGAGATCGTCAACCGCGCGGTGCCGACGGTGGTGTTCGGCGAAGCCAAGCGCTGACCGCCTTCGCCGAAGAGACAATTCGCCGCAAGGAACCAAGCGACCGTTTGCCCGTTGGCGCTACTGGCCAGCAGAGACGATGCGCCCTCGCGTCAACACGGCTTGATGTCTCGGCTCGGCCTCCGTCGCAGGGGAAACGACATGGCCGACGCCGCAAATCAAATTCCCGACCGCATTCCGATCAATCTCGTGGTCAATGGCGTCCGGCGCGCGCTCGACCTGATGCCTTGGACCACGCTCCTGGACGCCTTGCGTGACCATCTTGCTCTGACCGGCACCAAGAAAGGCTGCGATCACGGCCAGTGCGGCGCCTGCACCGTGCTGATCGACGGACGGCGCATCAATTCCTGCCTGACGCTCGCCGTCATGAAGGACGGCGCCGAGATCACGACGATCGAAGGGCTTGCCAAGGACGGAACGCTTCATCCCGTCCAACAGGCGTTCATCGACCACGACGCCTTTCAGTGCGGCTATTGCACGCCGGGACAGATTTGCTCGGCGGCGGGCCTTCTGGCCGAAGGCCGCGCCCGGGATGCCGACGAGATCAGAGAGCTGATGAGCGGAAATCTCTGCCGTTGCGGCGCCTATCCGAACATCGTCGCCGCGATCCAGCAGGCAATGGGCCGGCCATGAACAACTTCCAGTATTCCCGCGCCACCGACATCGCCGATGCGATCCGCCTGCTGACCGCCGATCCCGGCGCCAAGCTGATTGCCGGCGGCACCAATCTGATCGACCTGATGAAGCAAAATGTCGAGCGGCCCTCCCGGCTGATCGACATCTCCCGCCTGCCGCTCCGCGACATCAAGGAGACGGCCGACGGAGGGCTGCGCATCGGCGCCTTGGTGCCGAATTCAGACCTCGCCTACCATCCGCTTGTCGAGCAGCGTTATCCCCTGCTCGCCGCCGCCATCCTCGCCGGCGCTTCCGCGCAATTGCGCAACATGGCCTCCGTTGGCGGCAACCTGATGCAGCGCACGCGCTGTGCCTACTTTTATGACACGGCGACGCCTTGCAACAAGCGAGAACCCGGCAGCGGTTGCTCGGCAATCGACGGCCTCGACCGCAACCACGCGATCCTCGGCACGAGCGCGTCCTGCATCGCGACCAATCCGTCTGACATGAGCGTCGCACTTGTCGCGCTCGGTGCGCTCGTGCACATCGCAGGTCCCTCCGGCCAGCGCACGATCGCATTGACCGATTTCCACCGGCTCCCGGAGGACAAACCCCATATCGATACAAATCTCGGCACCGGCGAGATCATCGCGGCCGTCGAACTTCCTCCGCACAGCTTCGCCCGCAACTACAGCTATCTGAAAATCCGCGACCGGCTGTCCTATGCTTTTGCTTTGGTCTCGGTCGCGGCCGCGCTCGAACTGGATGGCAACGCGATCAGCGAAGCCCGCCTGGCGCTCGGCGGCGTGGCTCACAAGCCCTGGCGCAGCCTTGAGGCCGAGGCGGCGTTGCGCGGCCGGGCAGCGACGCCGGACCACTTCTCGCGCGCGGCCGATCTGCTGCTGCACGGGGCAACGGCCCGCGCACATAACCGCTTCAAGATCGAGCTCGCACGCCGCGCCATCGTGCGTACGCTGATACAGGCCGCGAGCGCCACGCCACAATCACAGGCTCACAAGAAAATCGCGTGAGGGACCGATGAACACCTATGTCGGAACGCCAACGTCCCGCGTCGATGGCCGCGCCAAGGTCACCGGAGCCGCCAAATATGCCGGCGAATTTCCGGCGGACGGCCTCCTCCATGGCTTCGTCGTCGAGGCCACGATTCCGCGCGGACGTATCGCTCGCCTCGACGCCAGCGACGCGCTGCAAGTGAAGGGCGTGGTCGACGTGCTCACGCATGCGCATCGTCCGCCCCTCGCCGACAATGACGATGCCTGGAAGGACGAGGTGGCGCCGGAGAAGGGCTCGCCCTTCCGCCCGCTCTATGACGACAGTATCTGGTTCAACGGCCAGCCCATCGCGCTCGTCGTGGCGGATGACTGGGAAACCGCTAAATTCGCTGCGACCCGCGTGCGCGTTGAATACGACCGGGAGGCATTTGCAACCGATCTCGAATCCGAACATGGCAAAGCCGGCAAAGTGGATCGGCCGCACAAGCCGCGCGGCAACGCTGCCGCGGCGCTGGATGGGGCCGCTGTGCGGCACCAGGCGGATTACGTCGTGCCGACCGAGCACCACAACCCGATGGAGCTCTATGCGACCACGGTGGTCCGAGATGGCAGCGGCAGGCTTACCGTCTATGACAAGACGCAAGGTGTCCAGAACGTCCACAAATATCTATGCAGTGTGTTCAAAAAGAAACCCGATGACCTCCGCGTGATCTCGCCCTATGTCGGCGGCGCCTTCGGCTCCGGATTGCGGCCGCAATACCAAGTGGTGCTGGCGGTGCTTGCGGCGCTCGAACTCAAGCGATCCGTTCGTGTCGTGCTGACACGGCAGCAGATGTACGGGCTCGGCTACCGGCCGATGACCATCGAGCGTGTCGCGCTCGGCGCAAGGCCCGATGGCACGCTCGATGCCGTCACGCACGAGGCCACTGCCGTGACTTCGCGCTACGAGGATTTTTCGCGCAATGACACCGGCTGGGCGGAACAGCTGTACAAGAGCCCGAACAGCCTCTTCTCCCACAAGCTCGTCGATCTCGATCTCTCCACGCCCTGCGACATGCGCGCACCCGGCGCCGCGTCCGGCGTCTGCGCGCTCGAATGCGCCATGGACGAGCTGGCCGTCGCGCTTAAGCTCGACCCGATCGAGCTGCGGCTGAAGTGCTATTCGGACCGCGATCAGAGTGAAAACGTGCCCTACACCAGCAAGCAGCTGCGCGAATGCTACGCCCGCGGCGCGGAAGCGTTCGGCTGGACCCGGCGCAATCCTGCGCCGCGCTCCATGCGCGAAGGCAAGGAGCTGGTCGGCTGGGGCATGGCGACGGGGGTGTGGGAGGCGCTTCAGATGCCGGTCGCCGTCCGCATCGTGCTGACGTCGAACGGCCATGCCGAGGTATCCTGCGCCGCCTCCGATATCGGAACCGGCACCTACACCATCGTGGCACAGGTGGCCGCCGACGCACTCGGGCTGCCGATCGAGAATATCGACGTGAAGCTTGCCGATTCGACCTTGCCGCAGGCCCCCGTCGAAGGCGGCTCCTGGATGGCGGCGTCGAGCGCGCACGCCGTGCTGGGTGCGGCCGAAGACATCCGCCAGGAACTCGCACGGCTCGCCAAGGCGATGCCCGCCTCGCCCCTCGGCGGCGTCGATGCGCCCGATGTGATCCTGGTCGACGGCACGATCGCCAAGGCCGGCGACAAGGCTCGTGCCGTCTCGATCGCCGATGCGATGCGTCACGGCAAGCTCGAGCGGATCGAGAAGCAGAAGCTCAATCATTTCGCCGAGGACAAGTCGCACGCGCGCAACACCCATTCGGCGGTCTTCGCCGAGGTCAAGATCGACGAAGACCTGGGCGTCATCCGCGTCACGCGCGTCGTGAGCGCGGTCGCAGCCGGACGGATCCTCAATACCAAGACCGGTCGCAGCCAGATCATGGGCGGCGTGGTCTGGGGCATCGGAATGGCGCTGCACGAGGAGACGGTGATGGATCACCGCTTCGGCAGGATCATGAACGCGAACATCGCCGAGTACCACATTCCCGTGAATGCCGACGTTCACGACATCGACGTCATATTCGTCGACGAACCCGACGACCGGATCAACAGGCTGGGCGTCAAGGGCCTTGGCGAGATCGGCATCGTCGGCGTGGCTGCGGCAATCGCGAACGCGGTCTATCATGCAACCGGTAAGCGCATCCGGCGCTTCCCGATCACGCTGGACAAGCTGCTGGACTGATCGCCCGTCACACGATCCCGCTGGATCGGGCGACTGTCATAGAACTGTCATTGAAAGTGCAGAGACCTGCCAGTCTCTGTACATTCGGGACACACCATGGATTATTTCAAGCGCTTCAACTTCCTGTTCGCCGCACCTGTATTCGACGCCGACGATCTGGAAGGCATCCGCTTCAACCAGATTATCGAGGAGATCCAGCGTTCCGGCTTCGAGGTCGTGAGGGCCCGCAGGTTGGAGGACGCGGAGATCGCGGTGCAGACCGACGCCGCGATCGGCTGCATGGTGGTGGACTGGGGCAAGAAGGGCCTCGAGGGGAAGACCTCGGCGCTGATCAACCTGATGCGGCGCCGCGGCCTCGACTTCCCGATCATCCTCCTGATCCGGCGCAAGCGCTTCGAGGATTTGCCGGTCGAGGTGCTCGACTTCATCGACGGCTATGTCTTCCTCTCCGAGGAGACGCCGACCTTCATCGCCAAGAATTTGATCAGCCGGCTCAAGCAATATGCCGAGACGCTGAAGACGCCGTTCTTCGGCGCGCTGGTCGATTATGCCGAGGAAGGCAACCAGCTCTGGACCTGTCCGGGTCACAATGGCGGCGTGTTCTACAACCGCAGTCCGATCGGCCGGGTCTTCGTCGAGCATCTCGGCGAATCCGTGTTCCGCGACGACCTCGACAATTCCGTGCTCGACCTCGGCGACCTCCTCACCCATGAGGGTCCCGCGCTGAGGGCGCAGAAGGAAGCCGCCCAGATTTTTGGTGCGGAAAAGACCTATTTCGTGCTCAACGGCACCTCGACCTCGAACAAGGTCGCGCTCGGCGCCCTCGTCACCGACGGCGACCTCGTGCTGTTCGACCGCAACAACCACAAGGCCGCCCATCACGGCGCGCTGATGATCAATGGCGGCATCCCGATCTACGTGCCGACCATCCGCAATGCCTGGGGCCTGATCGGCCCGATGCGCTGGGACATGCTCGACGAAAAGGCCCTGCGCGAGGCGATCCGGAACCATCCGCTGGTGACGGACAAGGACGCCTGGCGCAAGGAGCGGCCGTTCCGCGTCGCCGTCGTCGAGCAGTGCACCTATGACGGCTCGATCCACAGCGCCGAGATGATCCTGAAGCGCATCGGCCATCTCTGCGAATACATCCTGTTCGACGAGGCCTGGGCCGGCTTCATGAAATTCCACCCGCTCTATGCCGGCCGCTTCGCCATGGGGCTGGCGAACCTTCCCCCCGAAGCACCCGGCATTATCGCGACGCAGTCCACCCACAAGCAGCTCGCGAGCTTCTCACAGGCCTCCCAGATCCACATCAAGGACCGCCATATCCGCGGCCAGAAGCGGCGCGTCGAACACCGCCGCTTCAACGAGAGCTTCATGCAGCACGCCTCGACCTCGCCGTTCTACCCGCTGTTCGCCTCCCTCGACGTCGGCGCGCAGATGATGAAGGGCCGCTCGGGCGAGGTCCTCTGGGACGACACGATCCGGCTCGGCATCGAGCTGCGCAAGAAGATCCGCGCCATGCGCCGGGAGTTCGAGGAGAAGGAGCAGAATCCGGATCGCCGCTGGTTCTTCGAGCCCTTCGTTCCCGATCGCGTCGCCATTCCCGACGTCAGCCGCCCCGGCACCGCGCACAACGTCGCCTGGGAGACCCTCTCCACCGATGAGCTCGCCACCAATCCGGCGCTGTGGCAGCTCTCGCCAGATACCAACTGGCACGGCTTTCCCGATCTCGCGGAAGGCTTTGCCATGACCGACCCGAACAAGCTGACGCTGCTGACGCCCGGCTTCGATCGCACCACCGGCGCCTATGCCGAACACGGCATCCCCGCGCCTGTGGTCGCGCAGTACTTGCGTGAAAACCGCATCGTCCCTGAGAAGAACGACCTCAACTCCCTGCTCTTCCTGCTCACTCCCGGCGTCGAGGCGAGCAAGGCCGGCACGCTGATCTCCGGTCTTGTCGCATTCAAAAGGTTGCATGACGACAACGCGTTGCTGGCCGACGTCATCCCTGAATTCTACCAGCGGCGTCAGGCGCGCTATGCCGGCGTGCGGCTGCGCGATCTCTGCGGCGAGATGCACCGCTTCTTCCGCGCCGCCGACGTCAGCGCCCTCCAGGCCCGGCAGTTCATGCCCGAGCACATGCCCGAGATTGCGATGTCGCCCCGCGATGCCGCGCGCTATCTGTTCAAGAACGACGTCGACTATTTGCCGATCGAGGCGATCGCGGGCCGCATCGCCACCACGCCCTTCGTGGTCTACCCACCCGGCATCGCCACCATCGTCCCCGGCGAGCGGCTGACGGAGCGGGCCAAGCCCATGGTGGATTATCTCAAAATGTTCGAGACCTGCTTCAACACCTTCCCGGGCTTCGATGTGGAAATCCAGGGCGTCTACGAGGAGATCGATGCGCAAGGCCGCATCGGCCTCTATACTTACGTCGTTGCCGAGTAGGTGCCGATGAACGAAACAGCGATCGCGCGTACAGATGACGAACCGGTTCTGGTCCGCCCCTCACGGGAGAGCGATGTCGAGGCGATGCTGGCGATCTACCGCCATCACGTCCGCAATGGGGTGCCCCGCGACGTCGAGGGAACCGGCGCGCCCGAACCGGACGATCTGCGCGACCGCCGCAAGAACCTGAAGCAGACCCGTCTGCCGCATCTGGTCGCGACCTATCGCGGCGAGGTGGTGGGCTATGCCTATGCCGTGCTGTTCCGCAAGCGGCCGGCCTATCGCTACACGGCCAAGCATTCGATCTACGTCCATCACGAGCATCTCGGCCGCGGCGTTGGACGGCTGCTGCTCCAGGGAATGATCGATGCGTGTGCGGCGGCCGGCTTCCGCCAGATGATCGGCTATATCGATGCCGACAACGCGCCCTCGCTGGCGCTGCACGAAAAATTCGGCTTCGCGCGCGCCGGCCTGCTCTGCGGCGTCGCCTATCGCCACGGCCGCTGGTCGGACACGGTCATGGTGCAGCGATCGCTCGGCGCGGGCGTCACCGCTCCGCCGGCGCTAACGGCACCAGGCCGTTAAACCTTACGAGGGAAAGTCAGCCGGTTTGACCTGGATCCGGTCGGCATGCAGCGACCAGTGATGCAACGCCTGGTCCTTGCAAAACCTCGCCTTCGCCCGCTCCCTGGCTTCGTCTTCGTCGGTGGCGTCAATTTCGAGCGTGCCCTGGCAAACCTCGATCTGCCGGCCGTACTGGCCGAGCACGTCCTTCATGAACCTGACGACATAAGTTGACATGGGACCTCCTGCCTGCGCCAGCCTGCCCCGGCGGCACTCTAATCCAATTTAGCCTGAACCGGGAAAGGAGATTTTGACGCGGATCAAGATCAGTGACGGTTCCCGCCGCCAATGCAGGGCGTCGATACAATCCGTCAGCGATCACGTCTTGATATCGAGGAGGGTCTGTTCTGTCTCGGCGTAGGCTTGGATGACCTTCGCATTGGCAATGAAGCTGTACTTTGCGGTCGCCAGCTCAGCGAACTCGCTGACCAGATCGACATTCGGCGCTGCGACCAGGCCGTCCTGGTTTGCGAAGGGAGCGCTCGGGTCGGATTGCGCGGTATAGCTCGGCGAAACCGTCGACACGGTCGCGACTGTACCGCCCGGCGTCGAGCCGCTCGATTGCGAGACCTGATCGACGCGCAGCGGCACATAGGCCGCTGGAAACGTCGGGGCAATGCCCGCACCGGCCTGTGTGCTCGATCCGCCTGACGCGGGCAGCGGGCCGGTCGTGCTGATGTTGGCAATGTTGCTCGCGGCCACGTTCACACGCAGGCTCGCTGCAGAAAGTCCGGATGTCGCAATCGAAAGTATGCTCATGCCCCTGATCTACAGGACAAGTCATACGCCTTCATTCACGCCATCGGTAAAATCCGCCGCTTTCTGTTTTCATCCGCGTAACCAACGGACGGAGCACGATCACACTTCGCGCGCCGCTACCCCGGCGTCACGCCGAACGCCTGCTTGAAGCGCTCGGCGTAGCGCGGCCAGACCTCGGGATTGATGATGCGCGGCGGGCGTTTGCCGTCGAGCGTCTCCAGCACCTGCTCGGCGGCGATGCGGCCCATGTTCTGGCGCGCCTCGATCGTGACGCCCGCGGTGTGCGGGCTCGCCAGCACGTTGTCGAACTGGAGCAGCGGATGCTCGGGCGGCGGCGGCTCCTTCGACCAGACGTCGAGGCCAGCACCGGCAATGCGCTTGTCGCGGAGCGCCTGGAGCAGCGCATCCTCGTCGTGGATGAAGCCGCGCGCCGTGGTGATGAAATAAGCGTGCGGCTGCATCAGCGCGAATTCGCGCGTGCTGATCATGTTGCGGCTTTTCTTGTCGAGCGGACAGGAGATCGAGACGAAATCGGCGCGGCGCAGCAGCTCGTCGAGCTCGACCTTCTCCCCGCCCCGCTCGGCCATCACCTCGGCCGACAAATACGGGTCATAGGCCAGCACCGTCATGCCGAGCAGGCCCTTGCACAGCGCGGCAATGCGGCGGCCGACATTGCCGAGGCCGATGATGCCCACGGTCTTGTGCTCGACCTCGTTGCCGACGAGCTCGTTGCGGTTGACGTCGCGCTCGCGGCGCAGGCGGCGGTCGGACTGGATGATGCGCTTGGACAGCGTCAGCATCATCGCCAGCGCATGCTCGGCGACCGAATGGGCGTTGCCACCGGACTGGTTGACGACCAGCACGCCCGCATCAGTGCAGGCCTCGACGTCGACGGGATCGAAGCCCGCGCCATTGCTGGAGACCAGCAACAGATTCTGCGTGCGCTTCAGGAAGGCGGCATCGACATGGAAATGCGGGGCAAGTTCGTCGCGGGCGGCGCCGATCTGGTAAACATGCGCCGCGTTCAGGATCGGGGCATAGAAATCTTCGGGGCTCTCGTTCTCGATGCGGTCGAGCCGGACGTCGGACCGCGCCTTCAGGATGTCGATATAGATCGGATTGGCCAGGTATTTGACGTAGAAGACGCGCTTGCTATTGACGGACATCAGGACCCTTCCGGCTCTCTCAAGGAGACCCGCAAGGCCAGCGCACCCCGCGCTCCGTCCATGCGTTCCTCCCGTTTTTGCATTATCGCCGCTTATGACATGGCGGCGCCGGCTACGGCAGGCCGTCTGGCGCAGATCACGGTGCGGGCCCGGACATGTTGACAATCCCGCTGCCTGCGTCAAGTTCGGCAGACCGCCGCGACGACCAGAACCAAGAAGCATGCGCGGCTCAAGGGAGAACGCAATGGCGCTTGCGGAACAGCAGACCTCGCCCCAGGCGGCACAAGGCGCCAGCGACAGGAGCTGGCACGGCATCGTCCTGCAGACCCTGAAGCGGAACGAGATCAGCCTGATCCCTTACGTGCCCGACCGCGTGCTGACGCCGCTGATCAAGAACCTGCACGCCGACCCCTTCTTCACCACCTTTGCCACCGCCCGCGAGGAGGAGGCCGTCGGCATCGTCTCCGGCGCCTGGATGGGCGGACGTCGCGGCGCGGTGCTGATGCAGACCTCCGGCTTCGCCACGCTCGCCAACGTGCTGGCCTCGCTCGCGGTGCCCTATCAGATCCCGCTGATCATGTTCGTCTCCGAGCGCGGTACGCTTGGCGAGTTCAATTACGGGCAATCGCTGGTCTGCCGAACCATGCGCCCGGTGCTGGATTCACTCGCGCTGGAGCACCACACCATCACCCGGCTCGACGAGCTCGAATTCATCGCCGACCGCTCGATCAAGCAGGCCGTCACCACGCAGGCGCCGGTGGCGCTGATCCTCAACCCGCTGCTCACCGGCGGCAAGGTTTTCGACAAGTGAGGCCGGCCATGGACAATCGCAACACCAAGGTGATGAACCGTTTCGACGTCACCTCGCGCCTGATCGCCAAGCTCAAGCACGAGGAAGCCGTGATCGGCGGCATCGGCAACACCAATTTCGATCTCTGGGCCGCCGGCCACCGCCCGCAGAATTTCTACATGCTCGGCAGCATGGGCCTCGCCTTCCCGATCGCGCTCGGCGTGGCGCTGGCCCAGCCCGATCGCCGCGTCTTCGCGCTCGAAGGCGACGGCTCGCTGCTGATGCAGCTCGGCGCGCTCGCGACGATTGCGGCGTTGAAGCCGAAGAACCTCATCATGGTCGTGATGGACAACGGCATCTACCAGATCACCGGTGCGCAGCCGACACCGGCCGCTGGCGTCGCCGACATCGTCGCCATAGCCACAGGCTCGGGACTTGCCAACAGCGTCTGGGCCGCGGACGAGGAGGATTTCGAGCGGCTGGTCGACGAGGCCATGTCCGCCTCCGAGCCGAGCCTGATCGCGGTCCGCATCGACGACAAGCCGGGCGTCGGCACCACCCGCAGGGATCCCGTTCAGATCCGGGAACGCTTCATGCACGGCCTCGGCGTACGCGAGCCACTTTAACGTTTCGTCATTAACTACACGGCGATCTGATCCCTGCTCCGTAACAGGCCGTTGCAAATCCGTGCTATCGGCACCGGATGCCTATTTTTATTCGCTTTTTTGCCTGGCTGCTCGCGGCCGCCGTCACTTTCGCAACCCTCGGCCCGCCCGGCCTGCGGCCCCATTCCGATCTCGGCCAGGACGGCGAGCACGCCCTCGCCTTCATCCTGGTGGGACTGGCCTTCGGCCTCGCCTACCGGAATCGCCGCTGGGCCGTCGCCGCCGTCGCGGTGGTCCTGATCGGCGTGCTCGAGCTGATGCAGTTCTGGGCACCGGGACGGCATGCACGGCTGGAAGATTTTTTGGTCGATGCCGGCACCGCCTGCATCGGCTTGGCGCTCGCCGCCGTCACCGATTGGATCATGGCGCGCTTCCGCGCCAGTTCGGCCCTGACGAACTAGGGCCCCGCGGAGTGACGCTCCGCAGGGCCCGGCTGTTCAAAGCCTTCACGATCTGATCGATCAGTCGATGATCTTGACGACGCGGCGCGTGCGCGGTTCGACGATGACGCGGCGATCGTTCACGACCGCGTAGCGATACTCGGTGTAGTTCGGCACGGGGCGCAGCACCACCGTCGGGGGCAGCGGCTCGCCGACGACGACGCGCTCGTGGATCACGACGGAATCGTCGCGCGGGATTCCGCCGAGCACGGCATTCGGAATTTCGAGGCCGGCGCCGACGGCCGCACCGACGGTGCCGCCGACCATCGCGCCGATCGGTCCGCCGATGTCGCCACCCGCACGCGCGCCGTCCCTGGCGCCCTGTTCGGTCGTCGACTGGGCAAAGGCTGCACTCGTTGCCAGCAGCGACACGGCAGCCAGCGAAATCGCAAGACGGGTCTTCATGTCCACACTCTCCAGTGATTGTTCTGCGCCTTCAACCGCGGGGTCGGACCATTGTTCCGGTTCCCGCACGATGAAAGACAGGCCAAATCTGGAGAGTGTTACTGCGTAACGCTTACGCTGCGGCGATCTCGTGCCCCGCCATCAGTTCCAGTGCGCGCACCATCGCGGAATGATCCCAGGCCTTGCCGCCATGCGCGGCGCAGGACGAGAACAATTGCTGCGCCACCGCAGTGCTCGGCAGCGACAGGCCGAGCGCGCGCGCACCTTCGAGCGCGAGGTTGAGGTCCTTCTGGTGCAGCTCGATGCGGAAACCCGGCTCGAAATTGCGCTTCACCATGCGCTCGCCATGCACTTCGAGAATCCGTGACGACGCAAACCCGCCCATCAGCGCCTTGCGTACGAGAGCGGGATTGGCCCCCGCCTTGGATGCGAACAGCAGCGCTTCGCTCACCGCCTCGATCGTCAGCGCGACGATGATCTGGTTGGCCACCTTCGTCGTCTGGCCATCGCCATTGGCGCCGACATGCGTGACGTTCTTGCCCATCTTGTCGAAGATCGGCTTCATGGTGCCAAAGGCCCGCTCCGGGCCGCCGACCATGATGGTGAGGGTCGCGGCCTTGGCGCCGACCTCCCCGCCCGATACCGGCGCATCGAGATAGTCCGCGCCGAGCGCCTCGATCTTCCTGGCGAACTCCTTGGTCGCCAGCGGCGAGATCGAGCTCATGTCGACGACGATCTTGCCCTTGGAGATGCCGCTCGCGACGCCGTCCTTACCGAACAGCACCGCCTCCACATGCGGGGTGTCAGGCACCATGATGATGACCGCATCCGCCTCCTCCGCGACCTCCTTGGCTGACTTGCAGGCGATGCCTCCCGCCGCGATCAGCTCGGGCGACACGGGCGCAACGTCGTGGAGCAGTACGCGATGGCCTGCGGCCAGAAGGTGGCCGGCCATCGGCCGTCCCATGGTGCCAAGTCCGATGAAGCCGATATCGATCATGTCTACGTTTCCTCAGGTCTCGAATGTCTGCGCGGCATGCCAGGACAGGCCTTCCAGCGTCGTGGTGCGCGGCTTGTATTCACAGCCGATCCAGCCGCGATAGCCGATCGCGTCGAGGTGGCGGAACAGGAAGGGGTAGTTGATCTCGCCGGTGCCGGGCTCGTGGCGACCGGGATTGTCGGCGAGCTGGATATGGGCGATCTGGGGGAGATATTCCTGCATGGTCCGGGCGAGATCGCCCTCCATGATCTGCATGTGGTAGATGTCGTACTGGATGAACAGATTGTTCGACCGCACCTCCGAGATCAGCTGAACCGCCTGCTCGGTGCCGTTGAGGTAGAAGCCGGGAATGTCGAGCGTGTTGATCGGCTCGACCAGGAGCTTGATGTTCTCGCGCGCCAGCGTCGAGGCGGCAAAGCGAAGGTTGCCAACCAGCGTTTCGTTGAGCTCGCGCGGGTCGGCATCGGCAGGCGCGATGCCGACGAGGCAATTGAGCTGCTCGCAGTCGAGCGCCTTGGCGTAGTCGATGGCACGAAACACGCCGTCGCGAAATTCACTGACGCGATCGGGCAGAATCGCGATGCCACGCTCGCCCGCAGCCCAGTTGCCCGCCGGAAGGTTGTGCAGCACCTGCGTCAGCCCGTGAGCCTTGAGCTGTTCGCGCAGCAGCGCCTTGTCGAAATCGTAGGGCAAGAGATATTCGACCCCGGCAAAGCCCGCCGCCTTCGCCGCGGCGAAGCGATCGGGAAACGGCATCTCGTTGAAGAGCATGGTGAGGTTGGCGGCAAATTTCGGCATGATGCTCTCCCCTATTCCGCCGGCTGCAGCACGCCGGGCCGCTTGGTCTCGACCTCGTCCAGCGGCAGGTCCAGCACCTCCTCGAATTCGACGATGTTGTCGATCTCCGTGCCCATCGCGATGTTGGTGACGCGCTCGAGAATGAACTCGACCACGACGGGCACGCGGTGCTTCGCCATCAACTCACGCGCGGTCGCAAACGCCGCCTGCGTATCCTTGGGATCGGTGACGCGGATCGCCTTGCAGCCCAGGCCTTCGGCGACCGCCACATGGTCGACGCCGTAGCCACCAAGCTCCGGTGCGTTGACGTTCTCGAAGGAGAGCTGGACGTGGTAATCCATGTCCAAGCCGCGCTGGGCCTGGCGGATCAGGCCGAGATAGGAATTGTTCACGACGACGTGGATGTAGGGCAGATTGAACTGCGCGCCGACCGCGAGCTCCTCGATCAGGAACTGGAAGTCGTAATCGCCTGAGAGCGCGACGATCTCGCGATCCGGGCATGCCGCACGCACTCCGAGCGCGGCAGGCAGCGTCCAGCCGAGCGGGCCGGCTTGCCCGGCATTGATCCAGTTGCGCGGCTTGTAGACGCCCAAGAACTGCGCGCCGGCGATCTGCGACAAGCCGATCACGGTGACATAGGTGGTGTCGCGGCCGAAGGCCTTGTTCATCTCCTCATAGACGCGCTGCGGCTTGATCGGGACATTGTCGAAATGGCTCTTGCGCAGCATCGTCTTCTTGCGATCGCGGCAGGCCGCGGGCCACGCCTGGCGCTCGCGCAACCTGCCTGACCGGCGCCACTCCCTGGCGACGGTGACGAACAGCTCGAGCGCGGCCTTGGCGTCCGAGACGATGCCGAGGTCGGGATTGAACACGCGCCCGATCTGGGTCGGCTCGATGTCGACATGCACGAAGGTGCGACCCTTGGTGTAGGTCTCGACCGAGCCGGTGTGACGGTTGGCCCAGCGGTTGCCGATGCCGAGCACGAAGTCGGATTCCAGCATCGTCGCATTGCCATAGCGGTGGCTGGTCTGAAGGCCGACCATGCCGGCCATCAACACGTGGTCGTCGGGGATCGCACCCCACGCCATCAGCGTCGGCACGACCGGCACGTTGGCGATCTCGGCGAATTCCACCAGCAGGTCCGAGGCGTCGGCGTTGATGATACCGCCGCCCGCGACGATCAACGGCCGCTCGGCGGCGTTGAGCATCTCCAGCGCCTTCTCGACCTGCTTGCGCGTCGCGGTGGGCTTGTAGACCGACAGCGGCTCATAGGTCTCGTCGTCGAACTCGATCTCGGCGAGCTGCACGTCGAGCGGCATGTCGATCAGCACCGGACCCGGCCGGCCGGAGCGCATGAGGTGAAAGGCCTGGCTAAACACACGCGGCACCAGCGCCGGCTCGCGCACGGTCACGGCCCATTTGGTCACGGGCTTGGCGATCGACTCGATGTCGACGGCCTGGAAGTCCTCCTTGTAGAGCCGTGCGCGCGGCGCCTGCCCGGTGATGCAGAGGATCGGAATGGAATCGGCGATCGCCGAATAGAGCCCGGTGATCATGTCGGTGCCGGCCGGCCCCGACGTGCCGATGCAGACGCCGATATTGCCGGCCTTCGCCCGCGTATAGCCCTCGGCCATGTGCGAGGCGCCCTCGACATGGCGCGCGAGAATGTGGCGGATCGACCCGCGCTTCTTCAGCGCCGAGTACAGCGGATTGATCGCGGCACCGGGAACGCCGAAGGCAGTCGAGATGCCTTCCTTCTCCAGAATTCGCACGGCAGCATCGACGGCTCGCATCTTCGCCATATCGGACCTCGCTTGAGTTGCGTCAGCGAGCGTGATCATCAGGCGTGCAAGATGCGATCTCAACGAGATCGATATTATTTTCCACGATGCGGCAGCCGCGGAAAAACCGCGGCGGTCTCAAGCGGTTAGATCGACATAGGCGTGAAAGCCGCTCACTCGAACAGTGGCGCCAGCTCCATCTGCGGCACCAGCACGAGGCCCTTGTCGGTGATGCGAATTTCCGGAATGACCGATAGCGGAATCAAATTGAAGCCCATGTAGGGGATGGTGCAGCCGGCCTCCGCCCATTCCTTCTTCAGTACCTTGACCGCTTCGGCGACCTCGGTGACCCGTTTGTCGGAGAGCAGGCCTGCAATCGGCAGCGGGACCAGCGCCCTCACCTTGCCGTCGGCGACGACGCAGACGCCGCCCTGCTCCGCCTTGATGGCTGATATCGCCGCCTGCATGTCGCCCTCGTTGGTGCCGGCGACGATGATGTTGTGGCTGTCGTGCCCGACGCTAGAGGCGACCGCGCCGCGCTTCAGGCCGAAATCCTTCAGCAGGCCGTAAGCGACATTGCCGGCCGACTTGCCATGGCGCTCGACCACCGTGACGAAGCACAGGCCGTAGCGCTCAAACAGCGACGGCCAGTCCTTGGCCGGCTCGATCGCGACCTTCTCATGGATCAGCGTAATGCCCGGCAACGCGGTCTTGATAGCGTTGACGGTACACGCCTTCGCCGGCAATTCCGGCGTCAGCTTGACCTTCTCCGGGAGCTTCACCGTCGCATAGGCCGCCTTCGGATATTGATAGCGTTGCGACAGCGCCTGATCGAGCAGCTCTGTGATCTTGCCATGCTCGACCACCAGCTCGCCGCCATACCAGGTGCATTGCGGTCTGAGCTGATCGTCCATCAGGACGAGATCGGCGCGGCGGCCACCGCCGAGCCCGCCGATGTCGCCTTCCATGCCGAACCGTGTGGCGCCATGCAGCGAGCCCATCGACCAGGCCTGTTCGGGCGACATGCCGGCCTTTACGGCCTCGCGCACCACCCAGTCGAGACCGAACAGCAGAAGATCATCAGCATCACGGTCGTCGGTACACACGGCCGTACGTTTGTGCGACGCGCCGAGCTCGGTGATAGTGCGGATCGCCTGCGGCAGCGAATGCCAGGGCGTGGTCGGCGGACCGCCGCGCAGGAACACCCAGACGCCGGCGTCGAGCAGATCGTCGGCGATGTCGCGATCGATCGCCTCATGGGTGTCGGTGACGCCGGACGCCGCATAGGCCGCGACGAATTCACGGCCATAGACATGGCCTGACACCGGCCGTCCCCGCTTCAAGGCAGCGGCAAGGATGGCATGACTGCGCTCGTCGCCCATCGTGACAGGCACGAAATCCATCTTCTCGCCGAGCGCGACCGCTTCGGGCCAGCGGTCGAACAGGCCGGCGATCTTGTCCGGCGTGAGGTCGCCGCCCGCGGTCTCCAGTTCCGCCGACGTGGCCGGCACCGTGCTCGGCACCGTCAAAAAGATCGAGAGCGGCGCCTCGCGCGCGTCCTCCAGCATCGCCTCGACACCGGCGACATCCATGACGTTGCCGATCTCGTGGCTGTCGCAGAAGATCGTGGTGGTGCCGTTGAGGAGCGCGGCCTCGGCATAGGCGCAGGCCGTCACCATGGAGGATTCGATGTGGATGTGCGGATCGACCAGCCCCGGCGCGATGATGCCGCCGGCGGCGTCGTAAAGCGGCACCCCGCCCCAGATCTTCTTCGCCGTCCCGGCCGGTTTCACCGCTGCGACGCGGCCACCGGTGATCCAGACCTCCCGACCGGGATGAATACGCTCCGAATAGGTCGAAAGCACCCGGGCCCCCGTGACCACGAGATGCGGTGTGACGCGCGCGGAGGCGACATCGGCCAGACGCCGGGTCATTGAATGCAGCGGTGCGACGGCGAAGCGGGTAAGTTTGGTCATCGGGACCCTCGCGTGGCGTTACGGCCCAGCGATGGTTACGCCCTGCGCTATAGCGGGCAAGCGCAAATATAACGGCAGGCCCTGCTTACGCCTTAGGCGCCGAACTGCCCGTCGTCCCCGCCCTTGCGGGCCTGCGCGGGTTCCGCCTTCTCGGCGGTGCGGCGGCAGCGGGCTTGACGCGAATTCGCATCGACCGGCCCTTTGGCTCATCGATCTCGAACGAATTCGTCTTGCGCACGAGGTCGCTCAGCTTGCGGAACCCGAACGTTCTCGGATCGAAATCGGAGGCCAGATTGGCGAGCTGCCGGCCGACTTCGCCGAGCGCGACCCAGCCGTCCTCGCTCTCCATCTGGGTGATGACCTTCTTGATGATGGGCGTGGCTGCATCGGGCGGCTGAAGCGACGTCGATCTTGAGGCGGCATCCTGGGTGGTCGCCGGGACGGAGACCAGGTTCTCGGTGTAGACGAACCTTCGGCAGGCCTGCCTGAAACTTTCCGGCGTCTTCTGCTCGCCGAACCCGAACACGTCGACGCCCTGCTCACGGATGCGGGCGGCCAGACGGGTAAAGTCGCTGTCGGACGAGACCAGGCAAAAGCCGTCGAACCGGCCGCTGTGAAGCAGGTCCATCGCGTCGATGACCAGGGTTATGTCGGAGGCATTCTTTCCCGTCGTATAGGCGAATTGCTGCTGCGGGATGATGGCGTGTTTGGACAGGATGTCGGCCCAGCCCCTGGACCGCGCATTGGAGAAGTCGCCATAGATGCGGCGGACGCTGGCCTCGCCGATCTTGGCAATCTCCTCGAACAGCCCGTCCGCGATCTTGGCGGAGGCGTTGTCGGCATCGATCAGGACGGCGAGACGGGGCGAGCGAAGTTCCGACGGCATGGCGTTTCCTCAACGAGCTGGACGCAGCATTAGAGGACGCGCGCGCCGGGACGGCTAGTCCTCGTTCGCCTTGAAGCGCCCCATCCCCTTCAGCACGAACGGGGCCAGCAGCGCAACCAGCGCGATGCCGAGCAGCGTCGCCGAGATCGGGCTCTGGAGCAGCGTCATGGGATCGCCGAGGCTGATCGCGAGCGCGCGGCGCAGCTGGCTCTCGGCGATCGGACCGAGGATCAGGCCGACGACGACGGGCGCGATCGGAAAATCGAACCGGCGCATCAGGAAACCGAGCACGCCGAAGCCGGCCAGCATCGACAATTCGACCACCGACGGCTTTGCGGCGATGGTGCCCATGGTCGCGAACACGAGAATGCCCGCATAGAGCCAAGGCTGCGGGATCGCGAGCAGTCGCACCCACAGGCCGACCAGCGGCAAATTAAGCACCAGCAACATGCAATTGGCGATGAAGAGACTGGCGATCAGGCCCCAGACAAGGTCAGGCCGCTCGGCAAACAGCAGCGGCCCCGGGTTGAGGCCGTACTGCTGGAACCCCGCCAGCATCATCGCGGCCGTCGCCGAGGTCGGCAATCCCAGCGTCAGCAGCGGCACCAGCGTGCCGGCGGCGGAGGCGTTGTTGGCGGCCTCCGGTCCCGCGACGCCTTCGATCGCGCCCTTGCCGAATTCTTCCGGATGTTTTGTGAGCCGCTTCTCAGTAGAATAGGAGAGAAAGGTCGGAATCTCCGCGCCGCCCGCGGGCAGCGCGCCGATCGGGAAGCCGAACATGGTGCCGCGCAGCCACGGCTTCCACGAGCGCTTCCAGTCTTCCTTGGTCATCCACAGCGAGCCGCGCACCGGCTCGAGCTTCTCCTCGGTGTGGTGGCGCCGCGATGCGACATAGAGCGCCTCGCCGACCGCAAACAGGCCAACCGCAAGCGTCGTCACCTCGACGCCGTCGAGCAATTCAGGGACGCCGAACGCAAGCCGCGCCTGCCCCGTCAGCTTGTCGATGCCGACCAGACCGAGCGTCAAGCCGATGAACAGACTGGTCAGGCCGCGGATCGGAGAATCGCCGAAAGTCGCCGACACCGTGACGAAGGCGACGCACATCAGCGCGAAGTAATCCTCGGGACCGAAGCGCACGGCGAAATCGACCAGCCATGGCGCGAGGAACGCAAGCCCGATGGTGGCGATGGTGCCGGCGACGAAGGAGCCGATCGCGGATGTCGCAAGCGCCGGCCCGCCGCGGCCGGCCTTGGCCATCTTGTTGCCCTCGAGCGCGGTCGCCATCGAGGCGCTCTCGCCGGGCGTGTTGATCAGGATCGCGGTGGTCGATCCGCCATACATGCCGCCGTAATAGATGCCGGCGAACATGATCAGCGAGCCGCCGGGGTCGAGCTTGTAGGTCACCGGCAGCAGCAGCGCGACCGTCAGGGCCGGGCCGATGCCGGGCAGCACGCCGACGGCGGTGCCGAGGAACACGCCGATCAGCGCATAGAGCAGGTTCATAGGCTGGACGGCGACCGCCATGCCGTGGGCCAGCGCCGCAAAGGTGTCCATCACAGCAATCGCTCCAGCGGGCCGGTCGGAAGGCTCAGCGTCAACAGCCGGTCGAACGCGAGATAGATGAGGGTCGACATCACGAGGGCGATGATGCTGTCGACGAGGATGGCACGGCGCCCGAAAGCTGCCGACGTCGTCACGAACAGCGCCGACGTCGCCAGGATGAAGCCGCCGCCGAAGCCGATGATGGCGATCAGCAGCGCAAGGCCTACCAGGATCAGAACCACCGGCACGGGATCGGCGCTCTCGCGCGCCGGCAGATTGCCGCGCAGCGCGTCGATGAAATTGCCGATCGCGAGCAGCGCAAGGCCGGTGGCGACCACGACCGGCATCGCCTCCGGTCCCATCCCGTACATCGCAGTGGATTGCAGCCCGCGCGCGTCCCAGACCAGCACCGCGGCGAGACCTGCGAGCAATACAGCGATGACGATGCCGGCGCGATCGACGCGCCGCGGCTGGGCGGGATCGCCTGAGGTCATGACTTGACCAGGCCGACCGATTTCAGCACGTCGGTGACGCGCACGGTTTCCTTCTTCAGGAAGTCGGCAAAGGCGTCGCCGCCGAGATAGGCATCCTCCCAGCCCTTCTGCTTGAGGATCTCCTTCCAGGCGTCCGACTTCACCATCTTCTCGACCGCATCGCTCAGCGTCTTGCGTTGCTCCGGCGTGATGCCGGGAGGCGCGACCACCGAACGCCAGTTGGCGATCACGAGGTCGATGCCTTGCTCTTTAAAGGTCGGGATGTCGCTGCCGGCGATGCGCTTCTCCGAGGTCACGCCGATCGCGCGCAGCTTGCCGGACTTGATCTGCCCTTCATATTCGCTCAGCCCCGAAATGCCCGCGGTGACCTTGCCGCCGAGGATTGCCGCCAGCGACTCGCCGCCGCCGGAGAACGGGATGTAGTTGATCTTCTTCGCATCGGCGCCGACGGCGCCCGCGAACAGCGCCGCCATGACATGGTCGACGCCGCCGGCCGAGCCGCCGGCGAAGGTCACCTTGGCGATGTCGGCCTTCACCGCGGCGGCGAGATCCTGCGCGGTCTTGATCGGCGAATTCGCCGGCACCACGATCACCTGGATTTCCTCGGTGAGGCGCGCGATCGGCGTCACCTGCTCGAGCGTGACAGGCGATTTGTTCATGGCGAGCGCGCCCACCATGACGAAGCCGTTGACCATCAACTGGTTGCCGTCGCCCTTGGCGCCATTGACGAACTGCGCGATGCCGACGCTGCCGCCGGCGCCGGGAACGTTGACGACCTGCACGCTGCGCGCCACGCCAGAGGCCACCAGCGCCTGCTGCATCGACCGCGCGGTCTGGTCCCAGCCACCGCCCGGGGCCGCCGGCGCCATCAGCTTGAGCTCGAGCTGCTGGGCGAAGGCGGGCGCGGCTGCCGCGAGGGTCAGCGCGACGGCTGCGCCGACAAGGCGCGCGGGAAATTTGAACATGGGGGCATTCTCCAGGGCTCGTGCGGACGTCGTTGATCGGTTGCCGCATTGTGTCGTTTGGTCGCATATCAGCCAAAACGGCCGATGCTGTCCAGCGACAGGCCTGGTTCCTTGTTAGCCAGATTTCGGCATCACCCCGCCGAGTGCGACGGTCAATTCGCCGGCGACTTCGCGCACGATCTGGCCGATTTCCGGCAATCTGTCGTCGGTCAGGCGGCTGGTCATGCCCGAGACCGAAATCGCCGCGAGCGGCTCGGCGCAGTCGTTGTAGACCACTGCGGCAATACAGCGCAGGCCCATACAGGCTTCTTCATCGTCGAGCGCAAAACCCTGCTTGCGGATCTTCTCGAGCTCCTTGAACAGGTCGCCCGGCCGCACGATCGACTTCTCGGTCAGGCGAGGCATGCCGTGATGGCGGATGACCGCGCTGACGTCCTCGTCCGAATAAGTCGCGAGCACTGCCTTGCCGACGCCTGACGTCACCATGGCGACGCGGCCGCCGACCTGGGTCAGCGAGCGCATGATCTCGCGGCTCTCCATGCGGGTCAGCACGATGATGAACTCGTCGTCGACGACGGCGAGGTTGGCGGTCTCGCGGGTGAGATCGCGCAGCTTGCGCAAGTAAGGAATCGCCTGCGTCGAGAAATTGCGCCGCCGGGCAAAGCTCGCGCCGACTGTGAAGCTGCGCACGCCGACATGCCATTTGGACGCGGCGCGGTCGAACTGCACGAAGCGGCGGCTCTCCAGCGTCGCCAGCAGCCGGTGCACGGTGGAAGCCGACAGGCCGGTGCGAACGGCGAGGTCGCTGAGGCGATAGCCTTCGTCGTCTTCGGCCAGCGTTTCGAGGATCGACAGCGCGCGGTCGACGGACTGCACGCCGCCATCGCGCGCGTCGTGGTCGGCCTCCGATGGCGATCGAGGCTCAAGCGATTTGCGCCGGATCACGTTCTTGCTCATCGCGACCTGACCGTTCTCCCTCGCCCTATTCTTATTTCCCTCTCCCCGCTTGCGGGGCCGCGACGAGCTTCGCTCGCGCTGAGTGGGTCAGGGTGAGGGGGAGTCTCCGCAAGGACGGTGACAGTTAGACTCGTGGAGAGTCCCCCTCACCCGAATTGCTTCGCAATTCGACCTCTCCCCGCGCGCGGGGAGAGGTGAATAACCACCCGCTCCGGATCATACCGAAGCGACTTCGTCATCTCAGAGCAGCCCTGCCCCGCGCGCCCACTTGTACTTGGCACCAAGCACCTCGACCGGGAGCTCGGTGGAGTAGGCGTAGGCCGGGATGCCGTTCTGGTAGAGATATTCGGCGGCTTCCTCGACCTCGACGTCGCCGGCGAGCGAGGCGACGATCGGCTTCACGAAGCCCTTGGCCTCCATCTCCTTCTTCACCTCGACCATGTTGCGAGCGAACACCATCGGCGGCGTGACGATGGTGTGCCAGTAGCCGAGGATCAGCGAATGGATCCGCTCGTCCGACAGGCCGAGCTTCACCGTGTTGACGTAGGTGATCGGCGGCTCGCCGCCGGTGATATCCACAGGATTTCCGGCCGCACCGAACGGCGGGATGAACTTGCGGAAGGCCGCATCCAGATCCGGCGGCATCGACATCAGCGACAGGCCGTTGTCGACGCAGGAGTCCGACAGCAGCACGCCCGAGCCGCCCGCACCGGTGATGATCAGCACGTTCTCGCCCTTCGGCGTCGGCAGCACCGGCACGCCACGGGCGAATTCGAGCAGCTGCCGCAGCGAGCGGGCCCGGATCACACCGGACTGCGCCAGGACATCCTCGTAGATCTTGTCGTTACCGGCGAGCGCGCCGGTGTGCGACGAGGCCGCCTTGGCGCCGGCCGAGGTGCGGCCGGCCTTGAGCACGATGACCGGCTTCTTCTTGGAGACGCGCTTGGCGGCTTCCGCGAAGGCGCGGCCGTCCTTGAGGTCTTCGCAGTGCTGCGCGATCAGGTTCGTGTTCGGATCCTGCTCGAAAAAGGCGAGCAGATCGTCCTCGTCGATATCGGACTTGTTGCCGAGGCCGACGATCGCCGAGACGCCCATCTTCGCCGAGCGCGAGAAGCCGATGATGGCCATGCCGATGCCGCCCGACTGCGACGACAGCGCGGCGTGACCCTTGACGTCATAGGCCGTACAGAAGGTCGCGCAGAGATTGGCCGGCGTGTAGTAGAAGCCGTAGATGTTCGGCCCCATCAGGCGGATGTCGTACTTCTTGCCGACCTCGACGATCTCGGCCTGAAGCTCCGGCGCGCCGGCTTCAGCGAAGCCCGACGGAATCAGCACCGCACCCGGGATTTTCTTCTCGCCGCATTCGGTGAGCGCCGCCGCCACGAACTTCGCGGGGATCGCGAACACGGCCGTGTCGATCACACCCGGAACGTCCTTGACGCTCTTGTAGGCCTTGTAGCCGAGGATCTCGGCGGCCTTGGGGTGGATCGGATAGATGTCGCCCTTGTAGCCGCCGTTGATGAGGTTCTTCATCACGGAGTTGCCGATCTTGCCGTCCTCGGCGGAGGCGCCGACCACGGCGACCGCCTTCGGCTGCATGATGCGGCTCATGGCCGCGACGATCTCTTCGGTCGGGCGCGGCTTCGGCTTCGGCACATAGGCGAAGTCGACGACGATGCGCACGTCGGCGGCGATCGCGTCCTTGGCCGTCGCGAACACCGGGTTGAGATCGAGCTCGACGATCTCAGGGAAATCGGTGACGAGCTGCGAGACCTTGACGATGACGTCGGCAAGCGCCGTGCGGTTCACCGCCTCGCCGCCGCGAACGCCCTTCAAAATCTCATGCGCCTGGATGCCGTCGAGCATCGAGAGCGCGTCTTCCTTGGTCGCGGGCGCGAGACGGAAGGTGATGTCCTTCAAGACTTCGACCAGCACGCCGCCGAGGCCGAAAGCGACCAGCTTGCCGAACGAGCCGTCGGTGATCGAGCCGACGATGACTTCGGTGCCGCCGGCCAGCATCTGCTGCACCTGGACGCCCTCGATCTTGGCATCGGACTTGTACTTCTTGGCGTTGGAGAGAATGGTCTCGTAGGCCTTCTCGGCATCCTCGGCCGTCTTGAGGCCGACGATGACGCCGCCGGCTTCGGTCTTGTGGAGAATGTCCGGCGAGACGATCTTCATCACCACCGGGAAGCCCATCGAGGAGGCCATTTTGCCGGCCTCGCCCGCCGACCTCGCCACGCCCTCCTTCGGCACCGGAATGCCGTAGGCGTCGCAGACCAGCTTGCCTTCCGGCGCGGTCAGGCTGGTGCGGTTGTCCGCCTTGACCTGGTCGAGCACTTTGCGGACGGCATCTTTGGAATTGGACATATGGCTTCTCCCTTGACCTCAGTTCGTTCTTTCAAAGCGCGCGCGCGTAGCGGCTGCCCGTGATGCTTGCCATTCGCCGCGCTCTGTTCCATGTCGCGGAACGGAGTGGCATAAAGCCCACATTACTCCGCCGCTTTGGATCAAAAATGGCTGGCGATGGCATTTGGTATGCCAGAAGCCAACTTGTCAAGCTGCTGCATGACTTAGAACGCCGCAAAAAATAGCCAGCTTGACATTCTGGCATGTGGTATGCCAAAAACTTTCCCGTTAATAATCCTGTAAAAGACGACTCCCACTGGAGGAGATTCGTCGTGTCACTGCGGAAACCAACCAAGGCGTTGCCGAACATGACCGAGGCAGATATCGCAATCGTTCGTATTGCCCCGGAGAGCAGCTTCAAGAACAAGGCGTATGACGCCTTGAAGGAAGCCATCCTCAAGATGGACATCTACTCGACGCCCGAGCCGGTGATGCTCGACGAGCGCGCGTTGTCCGAACGCCTGGGTGTCAGCCGCACCCCGATCCGCGAAGCCATCGCGATGCTCGAGCAGGACGGTTTCGTGAAGACGGTTCCGCGCCGCGGCATCATGGTGGTGCGCAGGACCAAGAGCGAGATCGTCGACATGATCCGCGCCTGGGCGGCGCTCGAGAGCATGGCGGCCCGCCTGATCACCACCACCGCACGCAAGAAAGACATCACGGCGCTGCGCGACTACTTCAAGGATTTCGGCAAGGATCGCCTGCCCGAGGATCACGTCGAGGAATATTCGCGCGCCAACATCGCCTTCCACCAGGCGCTGATCTCGCTGTCGGAATCGCCGGTGCTGGTCGATCTCACCAACGACCTGCTGCTGCACGTGCGCGGCTACCGCCAGCTCACGATCGGACGCAAGGACCGCACCGCGACCTCCCTGCCCGAGCATCTCGCCATGATCGAGGCGCTGGAGGCGCGCGACACCGAGCTCGCCGAGAAGCGCGCCCGCGACCACACCCTTGGCCTTGCCGCTTACGTCGAAGCACACGGTCAAGAACTGTTCACCTAGCAACGTCCACCAGAAGGGCGAGCCATTCGCCCACAAAGCCAAAAACGGCATATGAGACCAGGGAGACAAGGCCCATGCTGAATACCGCGACCAAGTCCGAAGCACCGGGCACCGAGCAGGAATTGACGGATGGTTTTCATCTCGTCATCGACGCGCTCAAGCTGAACGGCATCAACACCATCTATAATGTGCCGGGCATCCCGATCACGGATTTGGGCCGCATGGCGCAGGCCGAAGGCATTCGCGTGATCTCCTTCCGCCACGAGCAGAACGCCGGTTACGCCGCGGGCATTGCCGGCTACCTCACCAAGAAGCCCGGCGTCTGCCTCACGGTGTCGGCGCCCGGCTTCCTCAACGGTCTCACCGCGCTCGCGCACGCAACCACCAACTGCTACCCGATGATCCTGATCTCGGGCTCCTCCGAGCGCGAGATCGTCGACCTCCAGCAGGGCGACTACGAAGAGATGGACCAGCTCGCGATCGCCAAGCCGCTGTGCAAGGCGGCCTATCGCGTGCTGCGCGCCCAGGACATCGGCATCGGTCTCGCCCGCGCCATCCGCGCCGCGGTCTCGGGCCGTCCGGGCGGCGTCTATCTCGACCTGCCGGCGAAGCTGTTCGGCCAGGTGATGAACGCCGATGCCGGTCAGAAGTCGCTGGTCAAGGTGATCGACGCCGCGCCCGCGCAGATCCCCTCGCCCGCTTCGATCAAGCGCGCGCTCGACGTGCTCAAGGCGGCGAAGCGCCCGCTCATCATCCTCGGCAAGGGCGCGGCCTACGCGCAGGCCGATGAAGAGATCAAGTCGTTCGTCGAGAAGAGCGGCGTGCCGTTCCTGCCGATGAGCATGGCCAAGGGTCTCCTCCCCGACACGCATCCGCAATGCGCTGGCGCCGCGCGCTCCACGGTGCTGAAAGAATCCGACGTCGTGCTGCTGATCGGCGCCCGGCTGAACTGGCTGCTCTCGCACGGCAAGGGCAAGAGCTGGGGCGAGACCCCGAAGAAGTTCATCCAGGTCGACATCGAGCCGCGCGAGATGGACTCCAACGTCGAGATCGTCGCGCCCGTGGTCGGCGACATCGGCTCGGTCGTATCGGCCTTCAATCAGGCGATCAGCACGGGTTGGACCGCGCCGCCGGCCGAATGGACCAAGGCCATCGTGTCTAAGCGTGACGAGAACGTCGCCAAGATGGCGCCGAAGCTCATAAACAACAAGTCGCCGATGGACTATCACGGTGCGCTCGGCGTGCTGAAGAACGTGATCAAGGACCATCCCGAGGCGATCCTCGTCAACGAGGGCGCCAACACGCTCGACCTCGCCCGCGGCGTCATCGACATGTACAGGCCGCGCAAGCGCCTCGACGTCGGCACCTGGGGCGTGATGGGCATCGGCATGGGCCAGGCGATCGCGGCGGCGCTCGAGACCGGTCACCCCGTGCTGGCGGTGGAAGGCGACTCGGCCTTCGGCTTCTCCGGCATGGAGGTCGAGACCATCTGCCGCTACAACCTGCCGATCTGCGTCGTCATCTTCAACAATGACGGCATCTATCGCGGCACCGACGTCAACAGCGTCAACGCCGATCCCGCAACGACGGTGTTCGTCAAGGGCGCGCGCTACGACAAGATGATGGAAGCCTTCGGCGGCGTCGGCGTGAATGCCACCTCGCCCGACGAGCTCAAGCGCGCCGTCAACGAGGCGATGGCCTCGGGCAAGCCGACGCTCATCAACGCGGTGATCGATCCGGCCGCGGGCTCGGAGAGCGGCCGCATCGGCAACCTCAATCCGCAGAGCGTTCTGCAGAAGAAGAAGTAAGGCGTGATCCGGAAAGGCGCCCAGCGGTTTTCCGAACAGATCATGCCCAAACAAAAGAGCTGAAGCGCCAAGCGCGCTTTAGCCTCCTCTCCTTCAACCCTATTCCCTGCCGGGTGCAGGGGCAGACACAGAGTACGGAGCAATACGATGACCAAAGCGCTCACGGGCGTTCGCATTCTCGACTTCACCCACGTCCAGTCCGGACCGACTTGCACGCAGCTGCTGGCATGGTTCGGCGCCGACGTGATCAAGGTGGAACGTCCGGGCGTGGGTGACATCACCCGCGGCCAGCTGCAGGACATCCCGAACGTGGACAGCCTGTATTTCACCATGCTCAACCACAACAAGCGCTCGATCACGCTCGACACCAAGAACCCCAAGGGCAAGGAAGTCCTCACCGAGCTGATCAAGAAGTGCGACGTGCTGGTCGAAAACTTCGGCCCCGGCGTGCTCGACCGCATGGGCTTCCCCTGGGAGAAGATCCAGGCGATCAACCCGAAGATGATCGTCGCCTCGATCAAGGGCTTTGGCCCCGGCCCCTACGAAGACTGCAAGGTCTATGAGAACGTCGCGCAGTGCACCGGCGGCGCCGCCTCGACCACCGGCTTCCGCGACGGCCTGCCGCTCGTCACCGGCGCGCAGATCGGCGACAGCGGCACCGGCCTGCACCTGGCGCTCGGCATCGTCACCGCGCTCTATCAGCGCACGCATTCGGGCAAGGGCCAGAAGGTCACCGCGGCGATGCAGGACGGCGTGCTCAACCTCGCCCGCGTCAAGCTGCGCGACCAGCAGCGCCTCGCGCATGGTCCGCTCAAGGAATACAGCCAGTTCGGCGAAGGCATTCCGTTCGGCGACGCCGTGCCGCGCGCCGGCAACGATTCCGGCGGTGGCCAGCCCGGCCGCATCCTGAAGTGCAAGGGCTGGGAGACAGATCCCAACGCCTACATCTACTTCATCACCCAGGCCCCGGTCTGGGAGAAGATCTGCGACGTGATCGGCGAGCCCACCTGGAAGACCGATCCGAACTACGCCAAGCCGGCCGTCCGCCTGCCGCGCCTCAACGAGATCTTCGCCCGCATCGAACAGTGGACGATGACGAAGACGAAATTCGAGGCGATGGAGATCCTCAACAAGGACGACATCCCCTGCGGCCCGATCCTGTCGATGAAGGAGATCGCCGAAGACCAGTCGCTGCGCGCCACCGGCACCGTGGTCGAGGTCGATCACCCGACCCGCGGCAAGTACATCTCGGTCGGCAACCCGATCAAGCTGTCGGACTCCCCGAGCGACGTGGAGCGCTCCCCGCTGCTCGGCGAGCACACCGACGAGATCCTGCGCTCTGTGCTCGGCTTCAGCGACCACCAGGTCGCCGACATCCACAAGTCCGGCGCGCTCGATCCGCCGCAGAAGCAGGCCGCTGAGTAAGCCGCACCACGTTGAACGAGACGAAAGGGCCGCCCGAAGGGGCGGCCCTTTTTGCTTGTGCAGGCCGTGCGGTCGCGGCTCTGACCAAAAAATTGAAAAACAACCCCATGCACAGTAGCTAACCTCTTGGCCACGAAGGAATTTCGTATTTCACGAAATGTCTTTGACGCGTCGGGCAAAACAGGGGTATTATGCCATCATCCGAAAAGTGAACGTTTTGCGCGGCGACGAGCACTTCGCGGCACGATCGAGGTGATTATCTCGAGACAAAGGGCCGCCGGTTTCGGCGGCGAGCTCCGGCATAGCTTTCGGCTTTTTCAGAGAATTCATTTCATCGAAGGGATTTGGCCATGCTTGCTGAATTCATCGCACGGCATGCGGCAGCGCGAAACATCCACTACGGTTGGGTAATGGCTGCACTGGGATTTCTCTATTCGCTGTTTGCAAGCTCGGCGCTCGGCGTGCCCAGCGTCCTGATGCGGGAGATCGCTTCTGACATCGGCGTCAGCATGAGCGAGTTGTCTGCATCGCAAGGACTTCGCTTCGCGCTGTTCGGACTGGTGGCGCCGTTCGCCGGCGGCTTGATGCTCCGCTACGGTCAGCGGATGATGCTGTCAATCGCCGGAACGCTGGCGCTAGCCGGACTGCTGCTGACGATCGTCATGACGAACCGGTTCGAAATGTGGCTCGGCCTCGGGCTTATTCTCGGCATCGCGCCGGGGCTCACGGCCCTGCAACTTGCCGCGGTCATCTCGGTACGCTGGTTCACGACCCATCGGGGATTGGTGGTCGGCCTCCTGAACGGATCAATCGCAACCGGCACTTTGATCTTCATGCCGCTGGGCGCGTGGATCGCCGAGAATTGGGGCTGGCGCGTCGCGCTTGTTCCGTCCGGATTCGGTCTTCTCGTCTCGCTCGTCCTCTTTCTGCTGCTCGGGAAGGACCGCCCCCAGGAATTGGGGCTGGCGCCACTCGGAGAGACGGCGATGCCGCCGGTGCCCGCAATTCCCGCGCAGAACTTTGCGGCAATCAGTTTCCGGGGCCTGCGCCTGGCATCAACCCGTCTGGTGTTCTGGGTGCTGGCGCTGACGTTCTTCATCTGCGGTGTATCCAGCTACGGGCTGACATCGACACACTTCGTGCCATTCTGCGGCGATCTCGGCTTGCCGGTCGTGACATCGGCAGGTTTGCTCGCCATGATCGGGGTGTTCGATCTGATCGGTACGATCGGATCGGTACGATCGGATCGGGATGGCTGTCCGACCGCTACGACAACCGATGGCTGCTGGCGATCTATTACGGCTTTCGCGGACTTGCGTTGATCTGGCTCGTGGAGTCCAACGCAACGTTGGGAGCGATGAGCGCGTTCGCGATACTCTACGGCCTGGATTTCATCGCGACTGTTCCGCCTACGGTGAAGTTGACGGTCGGTACGTTTGGGCGGGAGATGGGGCCGGTGGTCTTCGGCTGGATTTTTGCCGCCCACCAGCTCGGCGTTGGCCTGATGGCATTTGCCGCGGGCGTCAGCAGAGATACGCTAGGGACTTATGTGCCGGCGTTTCTTCTCGCCGGGGTCCTCTGCCTTTTGGCCGCTGCAGCCTTTGCGCTGGTGAAGGGTCCGGCGGTTCCGGCTCCCGCATAACGGACCCCTCTCGCCCCGCCGCAGAAGCAGGCTGCTGAGTAAGCGGGACCATCAGAGAAGACGAAGGGCCGCCGATTTCGGCGGCCTTTCTTTATCTGGCGTTGGCTAGAGCCTTTCCCGTTCCGATGGAATCGGAACAGAGCTCTAGATTCTTGTTTTGACGCGTTTTCTTGACGCCAACCGGCATGCACTTCGCTCGAAAACGCTCTAATCCGGAAAGCGCACAGTGGCTTTCAAGAGGGATCACGCTTCAGAGCGCCTCCAGTCCGAGCCGGCGGAACAACTTTCGATCGGCTTCGTCCTGCGGATTGCCTGCCGTCAGCAGCGTGTCGCCGACAAAGATCGAGTTTGCACCGGCAAAGAAGCACAGCGCCTGCATCTCGTCGGTCATCGCCGACCGCCCCGCCGAGAGTCGCACGAAAGAGGCCGGCATCATGATACGCGCCAGCGCGACAATGCGCACGAACTCGATCGGACCTATCGGCGTCGCCTTCGCCATCGGCGTTCCCGGAATCGGGATCAGCATGTTGATCGGCACACTCTCCGGCGCTTCCGGGAGGTTGGCGAGCGTGACCAGCATGTCGACGCGGTCCTGTTCGCTCTCACCCATGCCGAGAATTCCGCCGCAGCACACTTTCATGCCGGCCTCGCGGACATGCTCCAGCGTATCGAGACGATCGGCGAACGTGCGGGTGGAGGTAACGCTCGGATAGTAGCGCTGCGAGGTATCGATATTGTGATTGTAGTAATCAAGCCCGGCGGCACTCAGCCGCTCGGCCTGATCCCGGTCGAGCATGCCGAGCGTCATGCAGGTCTCGAGCCCGAGTTCCTTCACGGCTCCGACGACCTCGACAATGGCATCCATGTCGCGCGGCTTCGGATTGCGCCAGGCCGCCCCCATGCAATAACGCGTCGCGCCGCTGTCTTTTGCCTTGCGTGCCTCGGCAACGATCTTCCCGACCTCCATCAACTTGGAGGCTGCAAGAGCGGTCGCATGATGCGACGACTGGCTGCAGTAACCGCAGTCTTCCGGACAACCACCTGTCTTGATGTTCAGCAGCCGGCTCAACTGCACGCGATTTGGGTCAAAATGCTCCCGATGTACGGATTGTGAACGGAAGAGCAGATCGTTGAAGGGAAGCTGGTAAGCCGCCCATGCATCTTCAGCGGTCCATCTTTGAGACCTTTGCGGCCTTTCCTTCGCGGGGGTTGTCTCCCCGTCGTTCGCACCGAGCATTGCACATCTCCTGACATTGCGGCGGGACAATCGCACTATCGCAAACCTGGCGCCAGTCCGCAGGTTCCTTGGAACATAAGCGGCGGCGTGCCGTTGTTGCCTAAGCCGGCGTGCTATCCCGACGTACGAGCAACGCAGCCGCCAAGGCGAGTAACTGAAACACATCGCAAAAGCATCTGCGCAACGCCGCAGAATTGGCCTTCTTCTCGCCCCGAAAGGTAGCAAGCCTACGCACAGCGTTTGCGGGTGGGAGGCGTCGGCCAGCACCTGTCCCGTCACAGCTTGTTGATCAAAACGAGGTCGAAATGTTGAGAGATCAATCCTCGGATCGGGCCAAGCGTGAAGCCAACAAGGCGTTCAAGCCTGTCAAAACGCAGAAGCCGATGAATGACTATGCGAAGGACCAGCACTCCTTCAACGAGAATCGCGAACGGCTGAAAGCGGAGCGACTGGCCCGCGAGGCCGAGCCGAAGCACCGCCCTGAATAGGACGCGTTCGCTGCCGGGTCACGATGTTGCATCCGCGCGATGAAGGCTGGCGCTGGGCGCGTCGCGTCGAAATCGACGCCTGACCCAGAGCGCGATGAGATCGGAATGAATCGTCATCGCGCTTTAGGCTATTGTTTGAGCATGATCTTTTCTGAAAACCGCTTCGCACTTTGCGCTAACGCGGCCCTTCGGGTCCGGATCATGCTTCAGAGCATCGAGAGCACGACGATCCCGTCTTCGAGCTCCCCGGAGGCCAATCGGCTCCGCGCGATGCGCTCGAACTCCGTCCGGTACTTCTGAAGATAGCTGAAGGCCTGCTTCTGCGTCTGGAACGTGGTCGCAAGGCGGCACATCTGCCGGCCGGCGCCAAGCGCGAGAAAGAAGGTGATTGTGCCACCGCTGTCCGACTTGATCCTAGGCACGATCCGCACTCTTTGGCATGTGACCGGCCCTCTCCAGATTTTCGTCGACGCAGTTGAATTCGACTATTGCGTCAGCTTTCTCTTGCGCTTCGTCAGGGTTGGCGGTGGCAGCGATGCTTGAAGAGTTGCGTCGGCCGCTTCCTTGGCCTCACGCAGTTCGCGAAGCCGCGCCATGTTCTTGCGAACATCGACGGCCTGTCTCTCGACGTCCGCCATTGCTCGCGTTCCCTCCTCGGCAGCCAAACGCTGACGGTTGGAACGCGCAATGCTTTGGGGTGACGGTTCAGCCGACTTCTTGCCGCTCATGCTTCACCCACTCCGGAAACGGACAAAACCCGCTCAATCCCTGGGATCGAGCGGGCAGCGTGGCCGTTTCAGTACATCCGTGAAACGGCGCAGGATCTTAGGCCAGCGAGAGATTCTCTGCGCTGACCTTGCCTCGCATCTTGTCGGTCTTGGCCTCGAAGTTGACCTTCTGGCCCTCGGCGAGACCTGAGAGACCAGCCCGCTCGACCGCGCTGATGTGAACGAACACATCGTTGCCGCCGTCGTCGGGCTGAATGAATCCAAAGCCCTTTTGGCCGTTGAACCACTTCACGGTACCTGTCGTCATTATTCTTCTCCAAAGCGCATACGCGCACATTCCGCGTGACACTCACGCAGAACCAGATTCAATTCGTCGATGTCTCTGGAAAAGGAGCCCGCGGGCGCATTCAACAAGGCACAGCGGCTGAACGAACAGCACCAACGTATACCTCATCGGCGCCAGTTGCAAGGCTTGGCGGGATTTAATGCCTCATGGGCTTCCGCGGAACAATTCCGACTTTGCGGATTCAGGCCCGAAAGGCGCCTGAGGCAAGGTGAATTGCGCGTTCGCAGCCGCGATTTGATGCCGGCTAACTGTGCTGGCCCGAGAGCGTCGACACGATGCCGCGCTATCGAGCGCTCACCGTACACCACCAGCAAGCCGCTCTCGGAAGAACCGAACCACGGCAACGTCGAACTCGCGGTGAAAGTCGGCCCGGTCAAAGCCCTCGGGATCAGAGCAAACCTGGGGCCTCAATGCTGCGAGTTCTGCCGTACAGGGTGGCAGAAATGCATAATGACCGGCCCGCACGACGTGAATGTCGGGCTTACCCGGCAGACTGCCCGTCACGCGCGCGACGCCTGCCGCGTCTACGCCTCCGCCGCCCAGCTCGGATCGCCAAACCTGTAGCGGGGCTCCGATGCCCGCCAGATTCTCGGGCGTGAATGAAAAACTCACGGCAGGATCGACGATCACCGCGGCCTTGATCCGGGCATCGTGTGGCGGATCGGGAGGAAACTCGCCAGCGCGCAGCTCCTCGCAGACTTCCGACTTGTTCTCTTGCTTACAGACAAGCCTGCGAAAATCGGGCTGACCGCCAACCAGAACGAGTCCGGTGAAGGCGCCGAGGGAAAAGCCAAAGAGGCCTACCCTGGCAGGATCGATCGCGGCCTTGTCCTTCCACTCGTGCAACATGAAATCGAGGAGGCGGACCATATGTGCCGGACGCGACGCCCAGACAGACATCCCGCGCTCCGACATGTCGTTGGTATTGTTGCCGGGATGGTTGATCGCAGCGACGATAAAACCGGCGTTCGCCAGCGCTTCTATGATGTCGAGGTGAAGTGCGAAGTAGCCGCTATTTCCATGGGAGACGATGACCAATGGCAGCTTTGTGCCCGTGACGGGACAGTCCTTCGCTCCCTCCAGCCAATCGACCGTGGGCACCGAAAGGCTGCCAAGCGCCACACGTGCCGGCTCCGCCGCGCAGGGATACCAGATCGCACCTGACAGTGCGGGGTCGGATTGGAGAAGCTGAATGCCTGCAGCCTTCGCAGGCGAGCCAAGGCAACAGAGCGTGACAGCGAAAGCCCAAAGCGTGTTGCGCAACGGAAGTTCCC
This sequence comes from Bradyrhizobium sp. Mp27, assembly GCF_029953005.1. NCBI lineage: Bacteria > Pseudomonadati > Pseudomonadota > Alphaproteobacteria > Hyphomicrobiales > Nitrobacteraceae > Bradyrhizobium > Bradyrhizobium sp. Mp27. The sequence goes on from NZ_JASAUS010000001.1 coordinate 326,245, forward strand.
CCTGATTCCGGCAGCAAACTGACCGGAGAACGGCAGCGGAAATGTGGCTTCAACTCATCAAGCGTGAACGACTTGCTCCGGGCGTCGGCGTCGAGGCAAAGTGCTGGAAAACAGGGAGGTCAGCATGTCACTGCTCGGTCAGGCCGCCGTCGCGATGTGGTGGAGCGTCCGCCGCGAGCAGCGTGCGGAATTCGGCGACTGGCATTCCCACGAACATTTTCCCGAGCGGATGAGCATTCCCGGCTTCCGGCGCGGATCGCGCTGGACCAGCACGACGGACACCGACGGCTTCTTCGTGCTGTACGAGCTGGAGCGATACGAGGTGCTCACGTCGAAGGGATATCTCGACCGGTCAACGCACCGACGCCGTGGTCGACCAAGATGATGCCGCACCATCTCGGCATGGTCCGCAGCCAGTGTCGCGTCGCCGCCAGCTTTGGCGGTGGCGTCGCGACCTCGCTCACCACCATCCGGCTTTCGCCGGAGGCTGGGCGCGAGGCGGGATTGCAGACACATCTCGCGGAGACGCTCGGCACATTGGCGCAGATGCCGGGACTGACCGGCGCCCATCTCCTCCTGACCGACACGCCCCGGACCAGTTCGCCCACCACCGAGCAGCAGATCCGCGGCAAGGACGGGGCCGCCGACTGGATCATGCTGCTGTCGGGTTACGATGCCGACGCGATCGAGCAGGTGACCGCCAACCGACTTTCGCCGGTGGCGCTTGGCACCCTGGGCGCGCAGGGCAATCCGACGATCGGCCGCTACCGGCTCGCCTTCACGATGACGCCGCAGGATGTGGCAACGATCTGACGGATCGGTCGCCCGGCCGGCCGCGAGGTAGATCTCGCATCAGGCGAACGCGATTCGATTGAGCGCGCAAACGGCCAACCGTTGCACATGGGGTATATGTTTCAGGTTCTCGCGTGCAGCACGAAGGCGGACAAGGCACGCCAGGTGTGAGCTCAGCTCCCCTCGCCTGCATCCCCATCGCTGCCCTCATCGCCCGCGACATATTCGAGGATGTCTCCGGGCTGACAGTCGAGCTCGCGGCAGATCGCGGCCAAGGTCGAGAAGCGCATCGCCCTCGCCTTGCCCGTCTTCAGGATCGACAGGTTCTGGATGGAAATGCCGATTGCGTCGGCGAGGTCACCGAGGCGGCGCTTCCGCTTCGCAAGCATGACATCGAGGTTCACGACGATCGGCACAAGCATTCACCTCAGATCGTCAGTTCGTTTTCGGACTGCAGCAGGATGGCATGCTCGATGACGAATTTCAGCGCCATCAGGAACACCCCGCCCGCGATCGTGCCGATGTCGACGTTGTAGGACGGCAGGAAGAACTTGATATCGCCGATCTCATGCAAGGCATAAGCCACCGCATTGCTGGTGATCAGGTCAATGAACGGCCAGATCACCAGAATGATCCCCATCCACCACACTCCCTGAAGGGTCTCGGATACGAAGATCCGGCCGCGCGCGAATCGATGCACCATGCGGTGAAGGATGCCGATCAACACGGCGAAGAACGAGAGCTGAAGCGCAAATAGGGTCCAGAACAGCAGCTGGCCGTGGCGCGACATCTCGAGCGGGTTGGCGACAAGGGTTGCGCATTTCGCCTGCTCGGGACCAAGGCTCGCGGCGATCGCGGCAGAGGCCGTGGTGTTCGCGCGATAGGCGAGCCACACCACCACCGGCAGTGCCGCCCAGATCGCCCAGAACGCAAGATCGAGACGTCGAAACCAGCGCTGCCGGGCCTCGCGTACCGACGTCCCCACCGCAATCATGTCCAGGCACTCCACAGATACAAGGCCCCTTGCCATCTCCCCAATATGCATGTTCCGCACAATTGACTCAACCTTAAGCGCGATATATTGATCGTTTCTCATGAAATATTTCATGAAAATTGGTCCAATATGGAGCCCCCATGCGTTCCACCCTCGTCCGGCACCTGCTCGCAGCGCTGTTGTCCATCTCCCCGCTTGGAAACGCTGAAGCCGCAACGGCCAGCGGTCCCGCCGGCGTCTGGCTGACACAGTCGGGCGACGCGAGGATCAAGGTGAGCCGTTGCGGCAATGCGCTATGCGGCCGGGTCGTCTGGCTGAAGGAGCCGATCGACAAGAAGACGGGCAAGGCGCAGCTCGACGACCATAACGCCGATCCCGCATTGCGCGGCCGGAAGATCGTCGGCATCTCCCTGTTCATCGACATGCAGGCGGCCGGCGCCAATCAATGGTCGGGCAGGATCTACAATGCCGACGACGGAAAGACCTATGCGAGCACCGTCACCTTGCTGCCTTCGGGCAATCTCAACGTCCGGGGCTGCATGGGAACGTTGTGCGCCGGTGAAGACTGGACGCGGTGAGCGGCAACCCGATCCAGAACAACATCCAAGACAACTGCAAAGACAACATCAAGGGCCGCCGGTTTTCGGCGGCCCCCGTTTATCTGCAATGCCATGTCGGATCGGCGGCATCCCGGTCGTCCTTGAGACATGAATGGGCCGTAGACGCCAAGGTCGGGCCCATCAATGCAAGAGGATGAAGGAACATGCCCAGCACTGTACGTCTGCACCGCGTTCTCTCGACCAGTCCGGAGAAAGTCTATCGCGCCTTCCTCGAGGCGGATGCGCTGGCGAAATGGCTTCCGCCGAACGGCTTTACCTGCACCGTCCATCACCTCGAGCCCAAGGTCGGGGGTACGTTCAAGATGTCGTTCCGGAATTTCACGACGGGCAACAGCCACGCCTTCGGCGGCGAATATCTCGAGCTCGTCGCGGGCGAACGTCTCCGCTACACCGACAAATTCGACGACCCCAATCTGCCCGGCGAAATCCAGGTGACCGTGACGCTGAAGAAGGTCTCGGTCGGCACCGAGGTCGACATCACCCAGGCCGGCATCCCCGACGTCATCCCGCCCGAGGCCTGCTATCTCGGCTGGCAGGAATCGCTGCGCAATCTGGCACGGCTCGTCGAGCCCGAGATCAATCAGTAGCGGCGACATCAGTATCGTAGGGTGGGCAAAGCGCAGCGTGCCCACCGATGCTCTCTCAACCTCGGACAGATGGTGGGCACGGCGCTCCGCGCCTTTGCCCACCCTACGATACTGATGACAGCTCTCTCCGTCGTCATTGCGAGCAGCCAAGCAATGGCCGCTGTTGCTGGGCTACGCGCCCGCCTTCGGCGTAATCCCACCGCTTGCGGTCCATCGATCCGGATCGGGGCTGTGTCCGATCAGCGCAAGGCCGTAGGCGATCGACTCGAACTGGTCGCCCGACATCAGCCGTTCGTTGCCGAACCGCTCGGCGAACAGTTTTCGGACGGCGGGCACAAACGAGGTCCCGCCGGTCAAAAACACCTTTTCCACCTCGCGCGCGGTGATGCCGGCTTCGCCCAGCACCTTGTCGACGGTGGCGCCCAGCCTGGCGATGTCGTCGGCAATCCAGGATTCAAAATTCTTTCGCGTGATGGTCGAACCGATATCGACCCCGCCGCCCTTGAAGCGGAATTCCACCTGATCCTGCGCCGACAGCGCCACTTTGGCGTCGGACACTGCGCGGTACAGCGAAAAGCCGAGGTCGAGATCGACGATGGTGATGAAATCCTCGAGCAGCTCTGGCTTCAGCGCGGTGCGCGCAAGCTCGCGGAGCTCGCGCAGATCGCCGTTGCTCTTCATCATCGCGAGCTGATGCCAGCGCGCGAGGTTGGTGTAGTGGCCGGTGGGGACCGGCAGCACCTTGTCGAACGAACGGAAGCTGGACCCCTTGCCCAGCCGCGGCGAGACGACGTGGTCGACGATGCGGTAGTCGAACGTGTCGCCCGCAATGCCGATGCCGGCGTGTCCCAGCGGCTCCGCACGCAAGGCACCGCCCACGCGCGAGAAACGCATCACGGAGAAATCGCTGGTGCCGCCGCCGAAATCCGCAACCAGGACGGTGGCGTCGCGCTCCAGCCGGCGGGCGAAGGAGAACGCGGCGCCCACGGGCTCGTAGACATAGCGCGCGTGGCCGGCGCCCAGGCGTTCGAACGCGGCCCGATAGCGCTGCATCGCCAGCGCCTCGTCGGGATTGCCACCGGCGAAGCGCACCGGGCGGCCGACCGTGATGGTTGACGTCTCGAAGCCGAACCTGTCCCCGCCGTGGCGCGCCAGCGTTCGCAGGAACGCCGCCAGAATATCCTCGAACTTGTAGCGCTGCCGGAACACCTGCGTGGTGTTGAAGCTGCTGCTCGCAGCGAAGGTCTTGAACGACTGGAGGAAGCGGTAGACGTGGCGGCCTTCAAGGAACTGCTCGATTGCCCACGGACCGCCCTCGGCCTGGGCTCCGGCTCCGGGCCGGTCCTCCCAGAAGCACAGGGCCGACACGTAGACGCTGTGTCGTTGTCCGCCGTGGTCGAAGCGGATGGCCTCGACCCGGCGGTCGTCCGCCGCGAGGGCTACGACCGTATTACTGGTCCCAAAATCGATGCCGATCGAGACGGCGGCCGAGGCGCTCGACATGAACCACTCTGACAGTTGATTGGAAGGGGGCAGACCACTAACGGCTTTGACCTGCCCTGCCAAGGCCCGGATCTTCAAGGTTTCCGTCCAAATCCGCTCAAATGCGCGGCTTCAGCAGCCGTTTTGCAATCTTCAGTCCGGGACGGCCCCTTTTACGCATCATTATGCTGCAATGCGGGATAGCGCATGCTGCTATGCAATGGCATACATAGACAGTGGCATCTGGTATACATAGATTGCCCTTCGAAATGAGACAGCAATACTGACTGTCTTGAGAAAGAGAATTCCGATGTCCAAAACCGCTTCCGTCGCGCTCGCCCCCTCCGCCTCGCTGTTCACCCGCTTCCTGGCCGCGGTCGACCGCTTCCTGATGGCGAGCGCCGAGATTTCGAATCACAACGGCGACCTGCCCCGCTTCGGCCTGTAAGACAGCCTTCGCAGCGCAGCCGAAACGGCGCGCGGTCGGCAATCCCGCAGACGCTACGTTTGATCAATGGCCCCTCATCGGGGCCATTTTCTTTTGGGTCTCGCTTCGAGCCGCGAAGACAACTGCGACGATTGGTCCGCCGAGGTAGCTGGCTGATCCAATTGTTTGCCTGCTGGCATCTCGCATACCATCCGGCAACCAAAAACGATTGCACGATCAAAGGTGCAAGACGGGGATGCATAACGCAGGACGGGAACCGCCGAGGGCACATTTGCCGTGATCCTTAGCGGGAGCCTTAGCCCAAAGGAGCGGATGCCGCGCCTTGTCCCCGCTCATAAACTTCTAGTTGGTGAGGCTGCAATGGGAGATCGACCGCAAAGGATGACCCCAAGCATGTGAAGCGGGATGGGCTGACGCGAGCCGGCAAAGAGCGGCCGCGTTTAGGGTTCGACAGGGAGAGAAACAAAATGAAGCCATTCGTTCTGAATGTCGCTTTCGCGGCGATTGCAATGTCGTGCGTCAACAGCACCGCAAGCCTTGCGGCCTGGGAGCCGGTTCGTCCGGTCGAGTTCATCGTGCCCGCGGGCACCGGAGGCGGCGCCGATCAGATGGCACGCACCATCCAGGGCATCGTTACCAAACACAACCTGATGAAGCAGCCGCTGGTCGTCATCAACAAGGCCGGCGGCGCGGGCGGCGAAGGCTTCCTCGACGTGAAGACGTCGACGAACAACCCCCACAAGATCATCATCACGCTGTCGAACCTGTTCACGACACCGCTGGCGACGGGGATTCCGTTCAACTGGAAGGATTTGACCCCGGTCGCGATGCTGGCGCTCGACGAGTTCGTGCTCTGGGTGAACGCCGAGAAGCCGTACACCAGCGTCAAGGACTACGTCGACGCCACCAAGAAGGCGCCGAGCGGCACATTCAAGATGGGCGGCACCGGCTCGAAGCAGGAAGACCAGATCATCACGGTCGGCATCGAGAAGGTGATCGACGCCAAGTTCACCTACATCCCCTACAAGGGCGGCGGCGAAGTCGCCGTTCAGCTCGTCGGCAATCACGTCGATTCAACCGTCAACAATCCGATCGAGGCGGTCGCGCAATGGCGTGGCGGCAAGCTCCGTCCGCTCTGTGTCTTCGACGCCCAGCCGATGGCCTATGATGAACCGATCGCCGAGGGCAAGGCCTGGAAGGATATTCCAACCTGCAAGTCGCAGGGCCTCGCGATGGAATATCTCATGCTGCGCGGCATCTTCATGTCGCCCAAGGCCACGAAGGATCAGATCGAATACTATGTCGAGCTGTTCAAGAAGGTCCGCGCCACGCCGGAATGGCAGGATTTCATGAAGAGCGGTGCCTTCAACACGACCTTCCTGGCTGGAGCCGACTACGCCAAGTGGATCGAGGCGGAGGAGAAGCGTCACGAGGGCTTGATGAAGGAAGCCGGCTTCCTCGCATCGGGCAATTGACGCGCGGCATTGATGACGGCTGAGGGCGCTGGTCGTCCTCACGCCTGCCGCCACCGCGAAAGACTGCGTTTCCGCCTGGAGGTCCCATGACTGAACGATCCGGATCCGAATCTGGCCCGGCACACAAGACGCTGGAAATCGGCATGGCGCTGTTGATCGGCGCCTTCGGCCTGGTCGTGATCTTCGGCAGCCTGAAGGCCGGCATCAACTGGGGCGCGGAGGGCCCGCGTGCCGGTTTCTTCCCCTTCTATGTCGGCGCTGCCATCGTCGGCGCAAGCGCCATCAACCTCTGGAGCGCGCAGCGCGACGACGACGGCCGGCTGTTCGCGGAATGGGGACAGCTTCGCCAGGTCATGAGCGTCGTGGTGCCGACCGCGATCTATGTCGGCTCGATGCCCTTCATCGGCCTCTACGTGGCCTCGATGGTCTTCATCGCCTGGTTCATGCGCTGGCTCGGCGGCTATCGCTGGCTGACGGTCGCAGCCGTGGCGATCGGCATGCCTGTGGTGACCTATCTGGTTTTCGAGCGCTGGTTCCTGGTCCCGCTTCCCAAGGGGCCGCTCGAGGAATGGCTCGGTCTGTGAGAGCTGCGCATTCAATCAATTGCTGTTGCAGGACGTCTTGATATGGAAGAGTTGGCCAATCTGTTTCACGGCTTCGCGGTCGCGCTACAGCCCTACAACATCATGCTGATGATCATCGGCATCACGCTCGGGGTCATCATCGGCGTGCTGCCGGGGTTGGGGGGCGCCAACGGCGTGGCGATCCTGCTTCCCCTCACCTTCAGCATGCCGCCGACATCGGCAATCATCATGCTGTCCTGCATCTATTGGGGCGCGTTGTTCGGCGGTGCCATCACCTCGATCCTGTTCAACATCCCCGGCGAGCCATGGTCGGTGGCGACCACCTTCGACGGCTATCCGATGGCGCAGCAGGGCAAGCCCGGCGAAGCGCTGACGGCCGCCTTCACCTCCTCCTTCGTCGGCGCATTGTTCGCCGTCATCATGATCACGCTGGTCGCGCCGCTGGTCGCGGGGTTCGCGCTGCGATTTGGTCCGGCGGAGAAGTTCGCGGTCTACTTCCTCGCCTTCTGCAGCTTCGTCGGCCTCAGCAAGGAGCCGCCGTTCAAGACCATCGCGGCGATGATGATGGGCTTTGCGCTCGCGGCGGTCGGCCTCGATTCGATCACGGGACAATTGCGGCTGACCTTCGGGATCACCGAGATGCTCAACGGGTTCGACTTCCTGATCGCCGTGATCGGCCTGTTCGGGATCGGCGAGATCCTGCTGACCATGGAGGAAGGGCTGGCGTTCCGCGGCGGCAACGCCAGCATCAACCTGCGCGTCGTGCTTCAGACCTGGCGGGAGCTGCCCGCCTACTGGATGACCTCGCTGCGCTCCTGCCTGATCGGGTGCTGGATGGGCGTCACGCCCGCTGGAGCCACGCCGGCCTCCTTCATGAGCTACGGCATCGCCAAGCGGCTGGCGCGACGCGGCAACAATTTCGGCAAGGGCGAGATCGAGGGCGTGATCGCGCCGGAGACGGCGGCGCATGCCGCGGGCACCGCAGCGCTGCTGCCGATGCTGTCGCTCGGCGTGCCCGGCTCGCCGACGGCTGCCGTGCTGCTCGGCGGACTGTTGATCTGGGGGCTCCAGCCCGGCCCGATGCTGTTCGTCGAGCAGAAGGAATTCGTCTGGGGCCTGATCGCCTCGATGTATCTCGGCAATCTCGCCGGCCTGATCGTCGTGCTCACCTGCGTGCCGCTCTTTGCCGCGATCCTCCGCGTGCCGGTCGGCATCATCGCGCCGCTCATCCTGGTGCTCTGCGCGATCGGCGCCTATTCGGTGCACAACAGCACCTTCGACGTCATGCTGATGCTGGTGTTCGGCGTGCTCGGCTATCTCCTGAAGAAGTGCAACTACCCGCTCGCGCCGCTGGTGCTCGCCATCGTGCTCGGCGACAAGGCGGAGGAAGCCTTCCGCCAGTCGCTGCTGGGATCGCAGGGCTCGCTCGGCGTGTTCTTCTCCAACGGCCTCGTCAGCACGATCATGGCGCTTGGTCTCGTCGCCCTGTTCTGGTCCGCGATCCAGGAAGGCTACAGCCGGCTGCGCACATCGATGGCGTGACCCGCTCGGCCTGCGTCAGACTGCCGCGAGAGTCGCGTCAAATCCGCCGCACCCCGGACTTCTGGAATAAAGAATTCCAGGAATCGTCAGTCATCTGACGGCCGCGCATCCATGCGAGAGGACTGCGCGCATCGACGTGTGCAAGTTGGAAGTCGGTGCTGAATCGGCTTCCCACAGCCTGTTTGCGGCTTCACGCGGCAAGCAAGAATTCTCGCGAAATCAATGAATTGAGTAGGCACGATCGCTGCTAACGCTGTCGCGCGGCCGCATGGGGGCTTTACAATTTGCCGACCGAAGTGCATGTGGACTGATCCCGCGATATTTCGCCGCACCCTCCAGTCCGTCGGTTGAATCTTGGCATAATGAATACCAAGATGCGGGACAGCGCACGCATAAAAATGATCGGCGCCTTCGGGAGGGTTTTTTTAATGACGGACATGGTGCAGTCAACAGTGGCCCCTAGTGCCGCGCGCGTCAGTGATGCCTATCGCTGGACGCAGTTGGCGGTGGGCGTCGCCGCAATGGTGATGATCGCCAACTATCAATACGGCTGGACGTTCTTCGTCCCCGACATCCAGAAGAAGTTCGGCTGGGATCGCGCCTCGATCCAATGGGCCTTTACGCTCTTCGTGCTGTTCGAGACCTGGCTGGTGCCGGTCGAAGGATGGTTCGTCGACAAATACGGCCCGCGCATCGTCGTGCTCGTCGGCGGCGTGCTCTGCGCCATCGGTTGGGCGATCAACGCGCAAGCCACCACGCTCAACGGCTTCTATCTCGGCATGATCATCGCGGGCATCGGCGCGGGCGGCGTCTACGGCACCTGCGTCGGCAATGCGCTGAAATGGTTTCCCGACAAGCGCGGTCTTGCTGCCGGCATCACGGCGGCCGGTTTCGGCGCGGGCTCCGCGCTCACGGTTGCGCCGATTCAGGCCATGATCAAGGACAGCGGATTCCAGACCACCTTCCTGTATTTCGGGCTCGGCCAGGGCATCATCATCTGCATCCTCGCCTTCTTCCTCTACGCGCCGAAGGCCGGACAGGTGCCTCCCGTTGTGCAGAACGCTGCGTTGCAACAGACCCGCCGCAACTATCAGCCGACCGAAGTGCTGCGCCAGCCGATCTTCTGGCTGATGTACTTCATGTTCGTGATCGTCGGCGCCGGCGGCCTGATGGTGACGGCGAACCTGAAGCCGATCGCAGTCGACTGGAAGGTCGACAGCGTTCCGGTGACGCTGATGGCGGTGACGATGACCGCGGTGACGTTCGCAGCCACGATTGACCGCGTGCTCAACGGCCTGACGCGTCCGTTCTTCGGCTGGATCTCCGACATGATCGGCCGCGAGAACACGATGTTCATCGCCTTCGGCATGGAAGGGTTCGGCATCTGGATGCTCTACCTCTGGGGACACGACCCGCTCTGGTTCGTGTTGCTGTCGGGCTTCGTGTTCTTCGCCTGGGGTGAGATCTACTCGCTGTTCCCCTCGACCTGCACCGACACGTTCGGCGCCAAGTTCGCGACCACCAATGCGGGCCTGCTCTACACCGCAAAGGGCACGGCCGCGCTGCTTGTCCCGATCGCCAACTACATGCAGCAATCGTCGGGCACGTGGGATAGCGTGTTCATCATCGCGGCCGGCGCCAACATCCTGGCTTCGCTGCTGGCGATCATGGTGCTCAAGCCCTGGCGCAAGGTCGTGGTCGCGAAATCGACCGCCGCCGCCTGACGCGCGCCACCACATCTAAACCAAGCACGACGCCCGGCCTCACGGCCGGGCGTTTTCGTTTTTACAGAACCCGCCTTGGCACCCGCTGACCTGAAGGGAACCGTGCACTTTTCTTGCGCTGCGTCACAAGATTGGGCTTGCCTTCTGGAATATGGTATACCAATGTCCCCGCCGCGCTTGCGACGATAAGCCACAATATTTGCGACACTGGGTCATCTTGCAATTCCAGGTCGCATTCAATCAGGCGCGTTGGGAGGTTATTGATGATTTCCAGCACGGACGGCGCCGTCACAGCCGCGCCTCTTCGCACAGGTTTCCGTTGGTTCCAGCTTGCCATGGGCATCGTCTGCATGGCGATGATCGCGAATTTACAATACGGCTGGACGCTGTTCGTCGATCCGATCGATGCGGCGCACCATTGGGGACGCGCCGCGATCCAGCTCGCTTTCACCATCTTCGTCGTCACCGAGACCTGGCTGGTGCCGATCGAGGCCTGGTTCGTCGACAAATACGGTCCGCGCCTCGTCATCATGTTCGGCGGCGTCATGATCGCGCTGTCCTGGGTGCTCAACTCCTACGCTGACTCGCTCGCCCTGCTTTACGCCGCCGCGGTCGTCGGCGGCATGGGCGCCGGCGCGGTGTACGGCACCTGCGTCGGCAACGCGCTGAAATGGTTCCCCGATCGCCGCGGCCTCGCCGCCGGTGCGACCGCCGCCGGCTTCGGCGCGGGCGCCGCGCTCACGATCGTGCCGATCGCGACCATGATCGCAACGAGCGGCTACCAGCACGCGTTCCTCACCTTCGGCATCGGCCAGGGCGTGATCGTGTTCGTGCTCGCCTTCTTCATCCAGCCGCCGCGGATCTCGATCCCGCCGAAGAAGAAGCAGCTCAATCTGCCGCAGACCAAGATCGACTTCACCCCGCCGCAGGTGCTGCGCACCCCTATTTTCTGGGTGATGTATCTCGTCTTCGTCATGGTCGCCTCCGGCGGCCTGATGACCGCGGCGCAGATCGGCCCCATCGCGCACGACTACAAGATCGCCGACACGCCGGTGACGCTCGCGGGCTTCCAGATGGCGGCATTGACGTTCGCGATCTCGCTTGACCGCATCTTCGACGGTTTCGGACGTCCCTTCTTCGGCTGGGTCTCCGACACGATCGGCCGCGAGCACACCATGTTCATCGCGTTCGGCACCGCGGCGGTGATGCTGCTGACGCTGTCGGCCTATGGAAACATCCCGATCGTGTTCGTGCTCGCGACCGCGGTGTACTTCGGCGTGTTCGGCGAGATCTATTCGCTGTTCCCCGCCACCTGCGGCGACACCTTCGGCTCGAAATACGCAACCACCAACAACGGCATGCTCTACACTGCGAAAGGCACGGCATCCCTGCTCGTCCCGCTCGCAAGCGTGATCTCGGCAACGTACGGCTGGAAGGCCGTGTTCGTGGTCGCAGTGGCGCTGAACGCGACGGCGGCGCTGACGGCGCTGTTCGTGATCAAGCCGTTGCGCCGCTCCTTCATCCTCGGCAAGGAAGCCGAGAGCGCCAACGCCGCGACCGGCACCGCCAAGACCGGCAATGCCAAGACCGAGACAGCGTAGCGACCACACGCCTTTCAATCGGTCGAAAGGGGCGCAGTGATGCGCCCCTTTTCTTTTTGGCATGATGACAAACGTCAGTATTGCTGCCGCAAGAATTTTCGGATCAGCCAAATCGAATGCTTGACGATTGGCATTATGTATACCACATTTCCCCTGTCATTCACCTAGGGAGGTTGCAATGCTGGTCGGAGACATTCTGCGCAAGAAGACACCGCGCGTTGTCACGGTGCGAATGAACGAAACGGTGGGTATCGCCGCCAAGCTGATGCGCGCCAACAATATCAGCGCGCTGGTGGTCAAGGACGTGGTCCGCTCCGAAGGCAACACCGCGGTCGGCATGTTCACCGAGCGCGACGTGGTGCGCGCCGTCGCCGAGCATGGTGCCAACGCCATCAACGTCAAGGTCTCGCAGCTCGTGTCGGTGCAGCAGCTGGTGTCCTGCAGCTCCTCAGACACGATCGAGCACGTCCGGCATCTGATGAACCGCAATCACATCCGTCACCTGCCTGTCATCGACGATTACAGCCTCGTCTCCGTCATCAGCATGCGCGACATCGCAGCTGCCGTTGACGAAGCGCTCAACGGCGCGCCGCAAGCAGCCGCTTAAAGCGTCACACTTCCCCTGCGACTACCGGCCCCGGCTCGGACCTCTCCAAGCCGGACCGGATCTTTCGTCCCAAAATTCCGGACACCCGCGAGGATTTCATGAAGATCTGCATCTACGGCGCCGGCGCGATCGGCGGATATCTCGGGGTTCAGCTCGCACGCGCTGGCGCCGACGTCAGCCTGATCGCGCGCGGCGCCCACCTTGCCGCGATGCGTGAGCGCGGGCTGACCCTGCTCGCGGGCGAGGAGAAGCACACCGTGCATCCGCGCTGCACCGACGATCCCGCCGAGCTCGGCGTGCAGGACTACATCATCATCACGCTGAAGGCGCATTCGATCACCGGCGTGATCGAGAAGATGCAGCCGCTGCTCGGGCCGCACACCCGCATCGTCACCGCCGTCAACGGCATCCCCTATTGGTACTTCTACAAGCACGGCGGCCAATACGAGAATTCGACGCTTGAAAGCATCGACCCCGGCGGACGGCAGTGGCGCGAGATCGGCGCCGAGCGCGCCATCGGCTGCATCGTCTATCCCGCCACCGAGATCGAAGCGCCCGGCGTGATCCGCCACGTCTACGGCAACAATTTTCCGCTCGGCGAGCCCTCCGGCGAAATCACCCCGGACGTGCAGCGCCTCGCCGATCTCTTCGTCGCCGCCGGACTGAAAGCGCCGGTGCTCGACCGCATCCGCGATGAGATCTGGCTGAAACTCTGGGGCAATGTCTGCTTCAACCCGATCAGCGCACTGACCCATGCAACGCTCGACGTGATCTGCACCGATCCCTCCACGCGTGCGTTGTCGCGCGCGATCATGGTGGAGACGCAAGGCATCGCCGAGACGTTTGGCGTCAAATTCCGCGTTGACGTCGAGCGCCGCATCGAGGGCGCCCGCAAGGTCGGCGCACACAAGACCTCGATGCTCCAGGATCTCGAGCGCGGCCGTCCGATGGAGATCGACCCGCTCGTCACCGTGGTGCAGGAGATGGGCCGCCTCACCGGCATCGCCACGCCCGCGCTTGACTCGGTGCTGGCGATGGTGACCCAGCGTGCCCGCATCGCCGGCCTCTATGACGGCGTCTCCGCGCCTGCCGATCCCCGTGCACTGGCGGTGGCGTGATGGCGGGCGAGATGAAACAATGGCTGCGCTTCCGCCATGCCGGTGCGACCGGCTTCGGCACCCTGACGCCATCAGGCATCAGCGTGCTCGAGGGCGAGATGTTCGGCCGCCATGCAGCCACCGGCAAGACGCTGGCGCTGTCGGAGGTCGAGCTGCTCGCGCCCTGCGCGCCCAGCAAGATCGTCGCGCTCTGGAATAATTTCCACGCGCTCGCCGCCAAGCTGAACCAGCCCGAGCCGCCGGAGCCGCTCTATCTGCTGAAGGCGACCACCACGATCACGACGCCGGGCGCCGTGATCCGCCGCCCCTCTTACTACGACGGCAAGACCACCTATGAGGGCGAGCTCGGCATCGTCATCGGCAGGACCTGCGCCCGGGTCTCGCCGGCAGAAGCGGATAGCTTCATCTTCGGCTACACCTGCGTCAACGACATCACCGCCAACGACATCCTGACCAGCGATCCCACTTTCCCGCAATGGGCCCGCGCCAAGGGCATCGATGATTACGGCCCGTTCGGCCCCGTCATCGCAACCGGCCTCGATCCGGCCAAGCTCACCGTGCGCACCATCCTCAACGGGGCGGAGCGGCAGAACTATCCGATCTCGGACATGATCTTCACCGCGCAGGAGCTGGTCAGCAAAATCTCCCACGACATGACCCTGCTTCCCGGCGACCTCATCGCCGTCGGCACCTCGGTCGGCGTCGGCGTGATGAAGGAGCCGGTGAATACGGTCTCCGTTGCGATCGAGGGCATCGGCGAGCTGACCAACGAGTTTCGGCTGTAACTCGCTGCGTCATTCCCAGCCCGCAAATCCATCGTGGGCCCGGAATGAAGGCTCGCCGGCCATTTGCGCCGCAGCCCGGCAAAAATTGATCCTGCGCAAATCGGAGGTCGCGGCTGCCGCTATCCTTCCCGGCAACAGATCGATTTCTGATGCAAGGGAGGATGTCATGTCGAATGCCAGTAATGCACTTCTCTGGGCGGCTCTGTACTTCGCTCTCTCGTTCGCTGCGATCTTCGTGGTCTGGTTCGCCGACAAGATGCGCACGAACTTCCTCGGGAAATGATAGCCCGAGGCTCGCCGGCTCGCGCCGACGCCTGCTGCTAGCCTCCCCGAAAGGGGCCCACGCAGTGCCGTAGCCCGGATGGAGCGAAGCCTGATCCGGGACGGGCGTTTCTGCGCGCGCAGACCCCGGATTGCGCTTTGCTCCATCCGGGCTTACAGGCCTTGCCCCGCTCCCCGGGAAAACCTGGCACCCCGCTCTCCGCCAATCGACTGACGCAACCAGCAGTGGATCGCGCGACCGGAAACATCTGGCAACCCCGCCCGCCCCTTGATCTCGGTTCCGCTCTCCAATAGCAACTATGGCGAGAATGTGTCCCGGGTGGGGAAGTCACGATGTGGCTGTTTTTCGTGGTTGCCTGGTTTGTCCTGCTAGCCGCCATCGCGATCCTCGCCCAACAGGCGTTTGGTTATGACGTCGCGCACTTGCCTGCCCTGTTTGCGGACCTGCCTATGCCGCAGCGTATCGCAACCGGCGCGATCGTGACGCTTGGGCTGGCGCTGATCGGCGCCCCCGCCTGGCGGCTCTCGCGTCAGGATCGCCGCCTCAATACCCTGCGCGACCGCCTCAAGAAGACCCGCGAGGATGTCGTCGTCGCCCACGCCCTGCAAAACCACCTCGACGCCACCGTCCAGCACCTGATCGAAAGCGATCCCCGCGAGGCCGTCTCCGCCCTCCATGACAAGCTGGGCGAGACTGAGCAGCGCGCCCTGCTCCAGCAGGGCCGCAACGAATCCACCGACATGCACGACCAGCTCGCCGAGATCCGCCGGCGCCAGCAGGGGGTGCGAGAAATGGTTGGCAAGGTCGCCGACCAGCGGCGCGCGGTCGAGCCTGTTTTCACCGAGATCCGCGACCGCCAGAACCAGCTCGAACGCTCCCTGCTCGACCTCGAGACCGACGACCGCAAGAACAACCTCGCCGACCGCCTGAAAGATGTTGCGCGCGACGTATCGGCGCTGCTGTCACGGGTGAACGCGGTCCAGGACACGTTCGTGACCCTCAACCAGTACAAGGAAGATCTGGCGAAATCCCATGCCGAGCTGCTCCCGCTGCGCTCGTCGGACGCCGGCATCAATGCCCTGATCGGCGAACTCGGCCTCAGCCATGACCGGCTGGCCAAGAGCATCGACGAGCTCGAGACCGGCGGCGAGGCGCCGCTCGACACTCGCGTCGAGACGCTCTCGAAGAACAAGATCGAGATCGCGCAGCGCCTCGCCCGCATCGACGACAGCTTCAACATCCTGAAAGCGATCCGGCTCGATTTCGAGGAGCTCGGCCAGCGCCAGGCCCAGCTCGAACGCTCGCTCGCCGACGTCGAAACCGACCCCGACGGCAAGACCCTCGTCGACCGCCAGAATGCGCTGAATGATTTCGTCCTCCGGTCGCGCCTGCGCCTCGGCGCGTTGCAGGAGACGCTGGCGACGCTGAACGCCTTCAAGACGGAGCTGTCGAAGTCGCAGGCCGACCTCGTCCCGCTGAAGGCGCCAGTGTTCGGCATCGAGGCTCTGATCGCGGAGGTCGGCACGACCCGCGATCTTCTTGCGAAAACCGTCGGCGAGATCGAGGCGAGCGGGGACGTCACCCTCGCCTCGCGCGTCGATGCCCTCGCCAGGAGCAAACGCGAGGTCGAAGACCGCCTCGCCCGCATCTTCGACAATTTCAACGCGCTCGATGCCTTGCGCAAGGACATCGGCGGCATCTTCTCGACGATCAGGAACAGCCTGAACCGAATCGGCTGATTAGCTGCATGGGAAGGGTCGAGCGAAGCGACACCCATCATCTGTCCTCGCGTAACCGGCCGATGGGTTTCGCTGCTCTACCCATCCTACGAGCCTCAATCGCGCCGCGCCGAAACATCCAGACACATCACATCTCCGCGCACCCGATCAATGCCGCCAACTTGTCCCGCGCGCGCCGCAACTTGGACGCATTCCGACGTCCTTTTGTGAAGCGTGTCTGGGGGCACGGCACTGCCGTGTTTGGACTAAACCTTCTAGGGGTATCACTGTGAAGAAGATTGTAATTGCGCTGGGTGCGACGCTTGCTCTGGTGACGGCTGCGAACGCTGCGGATCTGCCGCGTCGCCAGCCCGTTCCCGTCTATCCTGCGGAGCAGGCGCAGATCGGCAAGATGCCGATTGGCAAGAGCCCGATTGGAAAGGCCCCGATCGGCAAGGCGCCCGGCCCGGTCGCTGCGCGCTACTGACGCGCAACAGAAATACGCGCAAGACATCTGCGTAAGCGGCCGGTAGTCGAGGGGCACAGCGTGACGAACACATCTGATCGATCGGGATCCTGCATTCTCGCGGGATTCGCCCTCGCGGCGATGCTCGCCTGCACGACCCCCTCGGCCTCGGCCCACGAAGCGAACAAGCGCGTTGCCGATGCCAATGCGCTTGTTACGACCGACACCGCATCACGACCGGCGCCGCAATCGACGCGGCGCCCCGTCGCGCGCGCGGAGAAAGGTCCCTACTACGTCGACTTCCGCGCGCGGACGGCGGCGAGCTGGGGCCATGCGTTCGTCTGGTACGGCAAGACCAGCGAGCGCGCCGTCGAAGTTGCGGGCCTCACGCCCGCCGGCGACACCTGGGCTTATGTGCTCGGTCACCTCACCTGGGTGCCAGCCGAAACCGGCGCGAGCTACGGCGATCTCGATCCGGACTATCTGACCGCGAACTACCGCGTCTATCTGAGCGAAGCCGACGCCAAGCGCGTGTTCGCCTACATCAAGAAATTGCAGGCAAGCTCGCCGGTCTGGAACGCCGAGACCACCAACTGCACCGGCTTCATCGGCGACATCGCCGAGTTCATGGGCCTGCAGGTCCCCTACCGCTGGCAGCGCCCGGAAAACTTCGTCAACAGCCTCAAGGAAATGAACGGCGGCCGCCAGATGGTGCGGCTGTCGGCGGAGTAGCCGCGCGCCCCGTAGCCCGGATGGAGCGAAGCGAAATCCGGGACCGCTGTCACATGCTGCACGAATCCCGGATTGCGCTTCGCTCCATCCGGGCTACAAGATCGCGCCATCAGCCAAGCCGTCATTGCGAGCGCAGCGAAGCAATCCAGAGTCCCTCCGCGGAGACGAGTCTGGATTGCTTCGCTGTGCTCGCAATGACTGTGTGGAGGCAATGGCGCCCTCAATTGTCCGCCCCGCGGAATCACCCTCGTCTCCCGCATGATCCCCCGCACGCCCGCGCAATAGACTTTTGCCACCCCCGGCGGCATCCTGACGCCATCAACCGATAACAGTGCCTGCGGCCCGCGCAGGCGGGGGAAACAGATCATGCTGCAGACACGGTTCACAAAGCTCGTCGGCGTCGAGCACCCGATCGTCCAGGGCGGCATGCAATGGGTCGGACGCGCCGAGCTGGTCGCCGCGGTCGCGAACGCCGGCGCGCTCGGCTTCATCACGGCGCTGACCCAGCCGACGCCGGAAGACCTGACCAAGGAGATCGCGCGTTGCCGCGACCTCACCGACAAGCCCTTTGGCGTCAACCTCACCATCCTGCCCGCGATCAAGCCGCCGCCCTACGCCGAATACCGCGCCGCCATCATCGAGGCCGGCATCACCGTGGTCGAGACCGCCGGCAACAAGCCGCAGGAGCATGTCGACGAGTTCAGGAGGCATGGCGTCAAGGTCGTGCACAAATGCACCAGCGTCCGCCACGCGCTCTCGGCTGAGCGCATGGGCGTCGATGCCATCTCGATCGACGGGTTCGAATGTGCCGGCCACCCCGGCGAGGACGACACCCCCGGCCTGATCCTGATCCCGGCCGCCGCCAACAAGATCAAGATCCCGATGATCGCCTCGGGCGGCTTTGCCGATGCCCGCGGCCTCGTCGCCGCCTTGGCGCTCGGCGCCGAGGGCATCAACATGGGCACCCGCTTCATGGCGACCAAGGAAAGCCCGATCCACCAGCTCATCAAGGAGAAGATCGTCGCCAATGACGAGCGCGAGACCGAGCTGATCTTCCGCACCATGCGCAACACCTCGCGCGTCGCCAAAAACGAGATCTCGACCAAGGTCGTCGCGATGGAGAAGGAAGGCGCCAAGTTCGAGGACATCCGCGAGCTGGTTGCGGGCGCCCGTGGTAAGATGGTCTATGCGACCGGCAATTCGGACGAAGGCATCTGGTCGGCGGGCCAGGTGCAGGGCCTGATCCAGGACATCCCGAGCTGCGCCGAGCTGGTCTCCCGCATCGTGCGCGAGGCCGAAGCCATCATTCGCAGCCGGCTCGAAGGCATGATCGCTCATCCGAGCGCACAAGCCGCTGAATAATCACTGCAAGAAGCGAGAGTAATTCATGAAGGCTTATGTCTACGGCCCTGACGGCGCTCAGATTTCCGACGTCACTCAACCAAAGCCTAAGGGCACGCAGGTGCTGGTCCGCGTCCGCGCCTGCGGGCTGAACCGCGCCGACACCGGCATGCGCAAGGGCCACGCCCATGGCGCCGCCGGCGGTGCCGGCACCGTGCTCGGCATGGAATGGGCCGGCGAGGTCGTCGAGCTCGGACCGGATGCCAAGGGCGTGAAGGTCGGCGACCGCATCATGGGCTCGGGCGGCGCGGCGTTCGCCGAATACACCCTGGCCGATCACGGCCGGCTGTTCCGCGCGCCCTCGAACATGAACTTCGAGGAAGCCGCCACCCTGCCCGTCGCGCTCGCGACCATGCACAATGCCGTCGTCACCGTCGGCGGCGTTCAGCCCGGGCAAGCCGTGCTGATCCAGGGGGCGAGCTCCGGCGTCGGCCTGATGGCGATGCAGATCGCCAAGCTCAAGGGCGCCAAGCTCGTGATCGGCTCGTCGACCGATGCCTATCGCCGCGGCCGGCTTAGGGAGTATGGCGCCGACCTCGCCGTCGACTCCTCCGACCCCAAATGGGTGGACGAGGTGCTGAAGGCGACGAACGGCGAAGGCGTCGACCTCATCGTCGACCAGGTCTCGGGCAAGGTCGCGAGCCAGAACCTCGCAGCCACCAAGGTCAAGGGCCGCATCGTCAATGTCGGCCGGCTCGGCGGCACCCATGCCGATTTCAACTTCGACCTGCATGCCGCACGCCGGATCGACTATGTCGGCGTCACCTTCCGCACCCGCACCATCGAGGAGGTCCGCGAGATCTTCGACGAGGTCCGCAAGGACATCTGGGGCGCGGTCGAGTCACGCAAGCTGCAGCTGCCGATCGACAAGGTCTACGCCTTCGCCGACATCGACAAGGCGTTCGAGCACATGGAGGCGAACAAGCATCTGGGGAAGATCGTCGTGACGCTGTAGCGGCAGCGGGAGAAGAGTGACTGCGCACCACTCTCTCCACTCGTCATGGCCGGGCTTGACCCGGCCATCCACGTCTTTGCCGCGTGGTACGAAGAACGTGGATGCCCGGGACAAGCCCGGGCATGACGGAGCCAGGAGCAATGGCCCGCATTCAATTCAGAAGCATTCGCAATAGCTTCGCTTCTGCAACTCACTCGCGACTACAGTTGTGGATCGTCGCTTGATGTTCAGCCCTAGGCTGCTAAATCCCCGGCCATGAGCGCACACCACAACAAGACCTCGGTCGCCGCAATCTCGATCTTCGCCAGCGGCGGCATGGCAGCGGCCAAGTTCGCGGTCGGGATCGCGATCGGCTCGCTGGCGCTGATTTCCGAGGCCCTGCATTCCTCGATCGACCTGGTCGCGACCATCATCACCTGGGCGGTGGTGCGGGTGTCCGACAAGCCGGCCGACGAAGAGCACCATTACGGCCACGGCAAGCTGGAGAGCATCTCCGCGCTCGGTGTCACCGCCCTGCTCTACGTGCTGGCCGGGGGCATCCTGGTCGAATCCTACAGCCGCCTGCGCGAGGGAACTCCGCCGCCGACCATCTCGGCCGTACCGTTCGTGGTGCTGGTGATCGACATCGTCGTGAACCTGTGGCGTGCCCGCGCGCTGCATCGTGCTGCGCGGGAGACGCGCAGCCAGGCGCTCGCGGCGGACGCGCTGCATTTCGCCTCCGACGTACTCGGCTCGTTCGCCGTGATCATCGGCCTGATCCTCGCCGCCCTCGGCTTCTGGTGGGGCGACGCCGCGGCCGCCGCCGCCGTCGCCGTGATGATCGCCCTGCTCGGCCTGCGCATGGCCGGCTCGACCGTGCAGACGCTGGTCGATCGCGCCCCCGAGGGCGCGCAGGAGAAGGCCACGGCCGCGATCCTTGGCGTGCCCGGCGTGATCGACGTCGAGCGGCTGCGGCTGCGCATGGTGGGGGCGACCATGTTCATCGACACCATCGCGAAGGTGCCGCGGACCTATCCGATCGACCGCGTCGAGGAGATCAAGCGCAAGGCGCAGGCGGCGGTCGACAAGGCATTCGGCGACGCCGACCTTACCTTCACCGCCGTCCCCGTCGCGCGCGACAACGAGACCGTGCGCGACCGGATCATGGTCATCGCCCACAATTCCGGCCTCGCCATCCACCACGTCACGGTGCACGACCTCGGCGCCAAGCTGATCGTCGGCATCGACCTCGAGGTCGACGCCGGGATGCAGCTCGACGCCGCCCATGACATCGCCAACACGCTGGAGCGCAGCATCCAGGAGGAGTTCGGCGCGGACGTCGAGGTCGACGTCCATATCGAGCCATTGGAACCGGAACTGCCGTTCGGGGTCGACGCCGTGCCGGAACGGGTGCGGGCCATCGCCTCCGCCCTGACGGAATATGCCGCCGGCGGCGAGATCTACGACATCCACAATGTGCGTGTCCGCAACACCGACGCCGGCGAGATCGTCAATTTCCACTGCCGCGCCACGCCCTCGATGAGCGTGATCAAGGTCCACGAGCATGTCGACGCGATCGAGCGCGCGCTCCGCCGCGCGTTCCCGAGCGTGAAGCGCGTGATCAGCCACGCCGAGCCGCCGCGGGCGTGACGCGAAATGTGCGGGGAGTCACACGTTCTCGTTTCGGACTCGCCACGCACGTAAGTTTGCGGACGCAAAATGCGCAAACTGCGCGTTGGATAAGAATAAATTCGCGTTAACGATTCGTTGACTCTCGACAGCCTGCGAAAACTGGATTCAAATCGGTCATGATTCGGAAGCGATGTGGGGCTGCTTCCGAACTCAAGTTGCAAGCAGGTTTTCCAGGGGGCAGAAGGCATGTCGCGTGCAGACGCCGCGAACGTGCGCGTCCAATCCGATTCGATCAAGGGATTGGCGCAATCGATCGCGAAACCTGCCTATCATCGGCTCCTGATCGCGGAGCCGGCGCTGCGCCGCGCCGTGCCGACGCTGATCATCGCGTTCCTGGTCACGATCTGTCTCGGCGCGTTCGTGCAGGTCGTCGATCAGACGCGCCAGAAGCGTCAGGTGCTCCGCCACGACATCTCGGCGCTGGCCGACCTGCTCGCCGAGCGGATCGATCGTCTGACCTCGTCGCGGCAGGAGCGGCTCAAGAACATCGAGAACCTGCCGACGCTGCTGCCCGATCTCATCCCGTCCTGGGGCACGGCCTCCGGCCGCCACGTCGTCGTCACCTCGGCCGGCGTCGACCGCCGCATCCTCGCCCGTATTCCGATCGACCGTGCCCCCTCGGGCAACGACCGCCTGCTCGATGCGATCACCACGGCGCAACTGGTCGCGGCGCCGCCGCGCGACAACAACGTCTCCGACATGACGCTGCCGAACGGCAACGCCGCGATGGTGACCTCGCGGCAGATCAAGTCGCTGCCGGGCCTCGTCACCGTGATCCAGGAGCGCAACGAGCCGATCTGGGGCTCGGACGCCGCGCTCTCGGTGACGCTGTCGGCGACCACCGGCTTTGTGGTCCTGATCCTCGGCTTCGCCTTCCACTGGCAGTCCACCCGCGCCCGCGAGGGCGACCTCATCAACGACGCCGTGCGCGGCCGCATCGACACCGCGCTCAACCGCGGCCGCTGCGGCCTGTGGGACTGGGATTTGTCGCGCGGCCGGATCTTCTGGTCGCAGTCGATGTTTTCGATGCTCGGCCTCGACGGTCGTCACGAGCTCCTCACCTTCGGCGAGGTCAACGCGCTGGTGAAGTCCGACGACATCGACCTGTTCGAGATCGCCGACCAGCTCATCTCCGGGAAGATCGACCATATCGACCAGACCTTCCGCATGCAGCACGTCGACGGTCACTGGATCTGGCTCCGCGTCCGCTGCGAGAAGACGCACGGGGCGACCGACTCCAGCGTGCACTTGATCGGAATCGCCGTCGACATCACCGAGCAGAAGAGCCTCGCCGAACGCACAGTCGAAGCCGATCTGCGCCTGCGCGACGCCATCGAGACCATTCCGGAGGCGTTCGTGCTGTGGGACGCGAGCGACCGCCTCGTGCTCTGCAACTCGCACTTCCAGCGCCTGCACAAGCTGCCCGACAGCGCCGTCATCCCCGGCACCTCCTACGAGACCGTGCTCGAAGTCGGCCGCATGCCGGAAGTGCGCACCCGTCACAACGAGACGGCCAGCCAGGGTCCGGGCGCGCGCACCTTCGAGGCGCAGCTCGACGACGGCAGCTGGCTGCACATCAGCGAGCGCCGCACCAAGGACGGCGGCTACGTCTCGGTCGGCACCGACATCACCCGCATCAAGGAGCACGAGCAGAAGCTGGTCGACAACGATCTGCGCCTGCGCGCCACCGTCATCGACCTGAAGCGCTCCCAGGCGGCGCTGGAGCGCCAGACCAACGAGCTCGCCGACCTCGCCGAGAAGTACCAGCGCGAGAAGACCCGCGCCGAGGAAGCCAACCAGACCAAGTCGAAATTCCTCGCCAATATGAGCCACGAGCTGCGCACGCCGCTCAACGCCATCATCGGCTTCTCCGAGATCATGGGCTCGGGCATGTTCGGCGAGCTCGGCTCGGAGAAGTACCAGGAATACTGCCAGGACATCCTGACCAGCGGCCATTACCTGCTCGAAGTCATCAACGACATCCTCGACATGTCCAAGATCGAAGCCGGCCGCATGAAGCTCGACATGGAAGAGCTCGACCTCGGACAGACGCTCGCGGAGTCCCTCCGCGTCGTCTCCGGCCGCGCACAAGACAAGCATCTGACGCTCGACGCCGGGATCGAGAAATCGATCTCGGTCGTTGCCGACCGCCGCGCGACCAAGCAGATCATCGTCAACCTGCTCTCCAATGCGGTGAAGTTCACGCCCGACGGCGGACGCATCGTGGTGCGCAGCCGGCAGCTCGACGACAAGATCGTGCTGTTGATCGCCGACACCGGCATCGGGATCGCGCCGCATTCGCTGGCACGGCTCGGCCGCCCGTTCGAGCAGGTCGAAAGCCAGCTCACCAAGACCTATCACGGCTCCGGACTTGGACTTGCGATCGCGCGCTCGCTGGCGCAGCTCCACGGCGGCTCGATGCGGCTGCGCTCGAAGATCGAGGTGGGCACCGTCGTCCGCGTGACCCTGCCGCGCGATGCGATCAAGGCGGCGTCCGGGATGTCGGCTGCGGCCTAGAGCATGATCGGTTCTGATTGAATCAGAACCGAAGCTCTGGATTCTTGTTTTGACGCGTTTTCTTCACGCGAACCGGTATCCACTTCGCTCGAAAACGCTGTAGACCCTACAATTGCAGCGACGGCGCAACTTCGCGCGCGACGTTGACCAGCGCCGCAATCAGCGGCGTCATCGGATCGCGCTGCGGGATCACCATGCCGATGCTGTAATTGACATCGGGGTCGGTGATCGGGATCGAGCGCACCGTATCGGACAGGCCGAGCGTCTCGGCAAGCTTGGCCGGCATCACGCTCGCCCAGCGCCCCGTCTTCACATGCGTGAACAGCACGAGCAGCGAGTTCGAGGTCAGGGTCGGCGTCGCCTCCGCGCCGACCGAGCGGAGCGCGCGATCGATGATGCGGCGGTTCTGCATGTCGGGCGTCAGCAGGCACAGCGGCACCTGCCCGACCTCCTTCCACGTCACCGTCTCGCGATCGCCGAACATTCCATCCGGCGCGGTCAGCAGGCGATAGCTCTCGTTGTAGAGCGGAATGGTGCGCACCTTGCCGATCGGCTCGTTCTCGATATAGGTCAGCCCCGCATCGACCTCGAGATTTTCGAGCAACCCCAGCACCTCGGATGAGGTGGTGGACTGGATGCGGAAGCGCACCTCGGGATGCTTGGCGCGGAACGGCGTCGTCAGCTGGGCGACCATGCCGAGCACGGTCGGGATCGCCGCGATGCGGATCTCACCGGAGAGCTGGTGCTTCAGCCCGTTGATCTCGTCACGCATGGCGCGGGCATCGCCCACGATCCGCCGCGCCCAATCCAGCGCCCGCTCGCCCTCGGGGGTAAAGCCCTGGAAGCGGGAGCCGCGCTGCACCAGCATCACGCCGAGAATCTCCTCGAGCTGCTTGAGCCCGGTCGACATCGTCGGTTGCGTCACGCCGCAGACTTCTGCCGCGCGTCCAAAGTGCCGCTCCTTCGCCAGCGCCAGCAGCAGTTCAAGCTTGTCGATCAACCGGTCGTCCCCTCGGATGCCATCGTGGCATGCAAGCTAGCACGGCAGGTCATTACCAACACGGAAAAACCGGCAAGCGGAACGCGATTAATTGCATTTCCGTATCGTCCGATTGCGCTTCCAGATCGATCTGAATTCGCAATCGCAGCATGAGACAGCTTTATTGATCTTCGAACGATTCCAAATAGTTTGCGATCAAGGGACGCTCAATCTGAGAACAAAGAATGACAGCGGTTTACGAGCCTTGGGACGAGACGCGCGGCGCCGAGATCATCGCCGAACATGCGAAGCAAGAGGGCGCGACGCTGGTCATTCTGCACGCCCTTCAGGAGGCGTTCGGCTACGTGCCGGAGGCAGCAATTCCCATGGTGGCGCAGGCGCTGAATCTGTCGCGCGCCGAGGTGCATGGCGTGTTCACCTTCTACCATGATTTCCGCCACAGGCCGGCCGGACGTCATGTCTTGAAGCTTTGTCGCGCGGAAGCATGTCAGGCTGCGGGCGGCGATGCTCTCGCTGCGCGCGCCGAGGCGAAGCTTGGCGTGCCCCTCGGCAACACGACCGCCGATGATCGCGTCACGCTGGAGCCGATCTACTGCCTCGGGCTGTGCGCGACCGCACCGTCCGCCATGCTCGACGGCCGCCTCATTGGCCGGCTCGATGAGAAGCGCCTCGATGCACTGGTCGCGGAGGCCCAGCGATGAGCATGCGTCTATTCGTCTCACGCGACGCGGGTGCGATTGCGGTTGGCGCCGACGAGGTTGCGCTGGCGCTGGAGCAGGATGCGGCCAAGCGCGGCGTTGCAGTCGAGATCGTCAGGACTGGCTCGCGCGGCATGTACTGGCTGGAGCCGCTGGTCGAGGTTGCGACGCCGCAGGGCCGGATCGCCTTCGGCCCGGTGACCGAGGCCGATGTGCCCTCCCTGCTCGATGCCCTCGCCAGCAACACGCCGCATCTGCTGCGGCTGGGCGCAACCGACGAGATCCCCTGGCTGAAGCGCCAGACCCGCCTCACCTTCGCCCGCTGCGGCGTGATCGATCCGCGCTCGCTCGACGACTACCGCGCGCATGGCGGCTACAAGGGCCTCGAGCGCGCGCTGTCGCTCGACTCGGATGCGATCCTCGCCGAGGTCACCGCGTCCGGCCTGCGCGGCCGCGGCGGTGCGGGCTTCCCGACCGGCATCAAGTGGAAGACCGTCGCGCAAGCGAAGGCCGACCGCAAATTCATCGTCTGCAACGCCGACGAAGGCGACAGCGGTACCTTTGCCGACCGCATGATCATGGAAGGCGACCCCTTCCTGGTGATCGAGGGCATGACGACCGCCGGCATCACCGTCGGCGCGACCAAGGGCTACATCTACATCCGCAGCGAATACCCGCACGCCGTCGAAGCGATGAACGCGGCCATCAAGGCGGCGAAGCGCGGCGGCTATCTCGGCGACAAGATCGGCGGCTCCACCTACAGCTTCGATCTCGAAGTGCGGGTCGGCGCCGGCGCTTACGTTTGCGGCGAAGAGACCTCGCTGCTGGAAAGCCTCGAAGGCCGCCGTGGCCTGGTCCGCGCCAAGCCGCCGCTGCCAGCGCATCACGGCCTGTTCGGCAAGCCGACCGTCATCAACAACGTGCTGTCATTCGCCGCCATCCCCTTCATCCTCGCCGAGGGCGCCAAGGCCTATGCCGATTTCGGCATGGGCCGCTCGCGCGGCACGATGCCGATCCAGCTCGCCGGCAACATCCGCCATGGCGGGCTGTTCGAGACCGCGTTCGGCGTGACGCTCGGCGAACTCGTCGACGACATCGGCGGCGGCACCGCCACCGGCCGTCCGGTTCGCGCGGTGCAGGTCGGCGGCCCGCTCGGCGCCTATTTCCCGCGCGCGCTGTTCGACACCCCGTTCGACTACGAAGCCTTCGCCGCACGCGACGGCCTGGTCGGCCATGGCGGCATCGTCGTGTTCGACGACAGCGTCGACATGCGCAACCAAGCGCGCTTCGCCATGGAATTCTGCGCCATCGAATCCTGCGGCAAGTGCACGCCCTGCCGGATCGGCTCGACCCGTGGCGTCGAGACCATCGAAAAGATCATCCGCGGCGAGCGCGTGAGCGAAAACCTCGCGCTCGTCGAAGACCTCTGCAACACCATGAAATTCGGCTCGCTCTGCGCACTCGGGGGTTTCACGCCCTACCCCGTGCTCAGCGCATTGAAGCATTTCCGGGAAGATTTCATCCCGGCCCCGACCACGCTTCAGGCCGCGGAATAGGAGAACGACGATGTCTCTGATCGAAGAAATCGACTACGGCACGCCACGCTCCAAATCGACGACGATCGTGACGCTGACCATCGACGGCAACCAGGTCACGGTGCCCGAGGGCACCTCGATCATGCGGGCCGCGATGGACGCAGGCCACCAGATCCCGAAACTCTGCGCGACCGACATGGTCGACGCGTTCGGCTCCTGCCGTCTCTGCGTCGTCGAGATCGAGGGCCGCGCCGGCACGCCGGCCTCCTGCACCACGCCCGTTATGAACGGCCTCGTCGTGCACACCCAGAGCGAACGGCTGAAGAAGCTGCGCAAGGGCGTGATGGAGCTCTACATCTCCGACCATCCACTCGACTGTCTCACCTGCGGCGCCAATGGTGATTGCGAATTGCAGGACATGGCCGGCGCCGTGGGCCTGCGCGACGTGCGCTACGGCTATGAGGGCGAGAACCACGTCTTCGCCAAGACACCTGGCAAGTCCAACGGCGAGGTCAACGCCGCCTGGATGCCGAAGGACGAGTCCAACCCCTATTTCACCTACGATCCGTCGAAGTGCATCGTCTGCTCCCGCTGCGTCCGCGCCTGCGAGGAGGTGCAAGGCACCTTCGCACTGACCATCTCGGGCCGCGGCTTCGACAGCCGCGTTTCGCCCGGCATGAGCGAGAGCTTCCTCGGCTCCGAATGCGTCTCCTGCGGCGCCTGCGTGCAGGCTTGCCCGACCGCGACGTTGACCGAAAAGTCGGTGATCGAGATCGGCCAGCCCGAGCACTCCGTCGTCACCACCTGCGCCTATTGCGGCGTCGGCTGCGCCTTCAAGGCCGAGATGCGCGGCGAGGAAGTCGTGCGCATGGTGCCGTACAAGGACGGCAAGGCCAATCGCGGGCATTCCTGCGTCAAGGGCCGCTTCGCCTGGGGCTACACCAACCACAAGGAGCGTATCCTCAACCCGATGATCCGCGAGCGGATCGAAGACCCCTGGCGCGAAGTCTCCTGGGATGAGGCGTTCTCGTTTGCCGCTGCCAAGATGCGCGGCATCCAGAAGAAATACGGCCGTGACGCCATTGGCGGCATCACCTCGTCCCGCTGCACCAACGAAGAAACCTATCTGGTGCAGAAGCTGATCCGTGGCGGCTTCGGCAACAACAATGTCGACACCTGCGCCCGCGTCTGCCATTCGCCGACCGGTTATGGCCTGTCGCAGACCTTCGGCACGTCGGCCGGGACGCAGGACTTCGACTCGGTGGAAGACACCGACGTCGCGGTCATCATCGGTGCAAATCCCGCCTCCGCTCACCCGGTGTTCGCGTCGCGCCTGAAGAAGCGGCTGCGCCAGGGCGCCAAGCTGATCGTGATCGATCCGCGCCGGACCGAAATGGTGGAATCGCCGCACGTAAAGGCGTTGCACCTGCCGCTGATGCCCGGCACCAACGTTGCGGTCGTGACGGCGCTGGCGCATGTCATCGTCACCGAGGGCCTCGCCAACGAAGCCTTCGTGCGCGAGCGCTGCGACTGGGCCGAGTTCGAGGAATGGGCCGCCTTCGTCGCCCAGCCGGAACACAGCCCGGAAGCCACCGCGATCCTCACCGGCGTCGATCCGCAGGTGTTGCGTGAAGCCGCGCGCATCTACGCCACCGGCGGCAATGGCGCGATCTATTACGGCCTTGGCGTCACCGAGCACAGCCAGGGTTCGACCACCGTGATCGCGATCGCCAACCTCGCGATGGCGACCGGCAATATCGGCCGCCCCGGCGTCGGCGTGAACCCGCTGCGCGGCCAGAACAACGTGCAGGGTTCCTGCGACATGGGCTCGTTCCCGCACGAGCTGCCGGGCTATCGCCACATCTCGGGCGACGCCGTGCGCGACCAGTTTGAGGCGCTCTGGAACGTCAAGCTCAACCCCGAGCCGGGCCTGCGCATTCCCAACATGTTCGATGCCGCGATCGAAGGCACGTTCATGGGCATCTACGTGCAGGGCGAGGACATCCTCCAGTCCGATCCCAACACCAAGCACGTGGTGGCGGCGCTGTCGTCGATGGAATGCGTCATCGTTCACGACCTCTTCCTGAACGAGACCGCAAACTACGCCCATGTCTTCCTGCCCGGCTCGAGCTTCCTCGAGAAGGACGGCACCTTCACCAACGCCGAGCGCCGCATCCAGCGCGTCCGCAAGGTGATGTCACCGAAGAACGGCATGGCCGACTGGGAGGTCACCATCGCCCTCGCCAAGGCCATGGGCTTCGAGATGAACTACAGCCATCCGTCCGAGATCATGGACGAGATCGCTGCACTGACGCCGACGTTTACCGGCGTCTCCTACGCCAAGCTCGACGAACTCGGCTCGGTGCAGTGGCCCTGCAACGAGAAAGCGCCGGAGGGCACCCCGGTGATGCATATCGGCGGCTTCGTCCGCGGCAAGGGCAAGTTCATCGTCACGGAATATGTCGCGACCGACGAGCGCACCGGCCCCCGCTTCCCGCTGCTGCTCACCACGGGCCGCATCCTCAGCCAGTACAATGTCGGCGCGCAGACAAGGCGCACCGAGAACGTGGTCTGGCATGCCGAGGACCGGCTCGAGATTCATCCGCACGACGCCGCGCAGCGCGGTGTGCGCGACGGCGACTGGGTGCGGCTCGCGAGCCGAGCGGGCGAAACCACGCTGCGCGCGGAGATTACCGACCGCGTCTCACCGGGCGTCGTCTACACCACCTTCCATCACCCGGACACGCAGGCCAACGTCATCACCACCGACTATTCGGATTGGGCCACCAACTGCCCCGAATACAAGGTCACGGCGGTGCAGATCTCGCCGTCGAACGGCCCGTCCGACTGGCAGAAGGCATACGACGCGCAGGCGCAGCACTCCCGCCGCATCGCGCCGGCCGAGGCCGCGGAGTAACGGCATGCACGTGCCGGTCCAGGCCATCGACCGCGAAATCTGGCGTGACGGTGTCGCGTCCGAAGGCGCGCGCCTGATCCCGGAGGAGACGCCGCTGGCGCTGACCTATAATGGCGGCACCTATGCCGTCATGATGGGGACGCCGCAGAACCTCGAGGATTTTGCGGTCGGCTTCAGCCTGGACGAAGGCATCATCAAGTCGGTCGATGACGTCAAGTCACTCGAGGTGGTCCGCCTCGACGACGGCATCGAGCTGCGCATGTGGCTGGCGTCGGACGATGCCGCGCGCATCAGCGAGCGGCGGCGGCACATCGCCGGCCCGACCGGCTGCGGCATTTGCGGCATCGATTCGATTGCCGAGGCCGTGCGGCCTGCGGCCGTCGTCTCACCAGGGTCCAGCTTCACGCCGCAACAGATCATGACGGCGATGCAGGCGATCGCGCCCCTGCAATCGATCAACATGCAGACGCGCGCGGTCCACGCCGCGGCCTTCTGGTCGCCATCGAATGGCATTGTGGCCCTGCGCGAGGACGTCGGCCGCCATAACGCGCTAGACAAGCTCGCAGGTTCGCTGGCGCGCAGCCGGACGGACGCTAGCGTGGGCATGGTGCTGCTGACGAGCCGTGTCTCGGTCGAGATGGTGCAGAAGACGGCCTCAATCGGCGCCCCGGTGCTGGTCGCCGTCTCGGCACCCACCGCGCTCGCGGTTCGCACCGCGGAGGCCGCCGGCATCACGTTGATCGCGATTGCCCGCAGCGATGGGTTTGAAGTATTCACGCACCAGAGTCGCGTTACGGCTCATCGTGCTCAGGAGCTTATCGATGTCGTCGCCTGACCGCCTCGTCTACATGGCCAACCAGATCGGCACCTTCTTCAAGAGCCAGGGCCACGACAAGGCCGTGCCGGGGATCGCCGATCACATCAAGAAGTTCTGGGATCCCCGGATGAAGCGCGCGATCTTCGCCCATCTCGACGCGGGCGGCGCAGGCCTGGAGCCGAACGTGCGCGAGGCCCTCACCTCGCTGAAGCAGACGACGTCCCTTCCAGCAGCGCCGTAAATACGCGCCTCACCTCGCTCTGCGTTTCCTTCACGCGCGCCTCCAGTGACGAGAAGTCGGGCGCATCGCCGGCGCGCGCCATCACGCGCTGAAGGTCGGTACCAGCGGTCTCGGGCTTGAAGCCGTCGCTGACGCAGAGCCGCAGGATCTGCGTCAGGTCGTGATAGAGCCGCGCCGCCGCGCGCAGGATCTCCGCCTCCGATTGCGGAAGCACGTTGAGCTTGGCGGCGTTGTCCAGAACCTGAAGGGTACTGACGTCGAGAATTTCAGGCTTGTCATGGGCGTGCACGAGCTGGAGATATTGCGCGATGAAGTCGATATCGACCATGCCGCCGGCGGCGTATTTGAGATCCCAATGGTCGCTCTCGCCCTTCTCCTGCGCGATGGCACGCCGCATGTCGGCGACGTCGTTGGCAATGGTCGCCCGATCGCGGCGGCGGATCAGGACGTCGCGGATGATACGCTCGATCCGCTCACGGAATTGATCCGAGGCCGACACCACGCGGGCGCGGGTCAGGGCCATGTGCTCCCAGGTCCAGGCTTCGTTGGCCTGGTAGTCCGCGAATGAGACGAGGCTCGACGCCACCGGACCGGCGCGTCCCGACGGGCGCAGCCGCATGTCGATCTCGTACAGCACGCCGTAATTGGTGCGCGTGGTGAAGGCACTGATCAGGCGCTGGGTGAAGCGCGCGAAGTAGTGGGCGCCCTGAAGCGATTTTGGCCCGTCGGAGTCCGGATTGTCGCTGTCGAAATCGTACAGCAGGATCAGGTCGAGATCGGACGATGCCGTCATCTCGCGGCTGCCGAGCCGACCCATCGCGATGATCGCGGTCTCCTGATCCTTGATACGTCCGTGTTGGGCGGCGAAGCGTTCGGCGACAAGATCGTGCACGGTGTGGACGATACCTTCGGCGACATCGGCGAAAGCCGTGCTGGCCTGCTGCGCCGAGACAGTGCCGGAGAGAATACGCGTGCCGATCAGGAACAGGCTCTCCTGCCCGAACAGGCGGAGACGGTCGAGAAATTCCTCATAGGAGTCGGCGTCGCGCACCGTCGCGGCCAATCGCGCCGACAATTCCTGCTTGTCCGGCATCGCGCCGAAGAATCTGGGATCGATCAGGCCGTCCATGAGCTGCGGCTTCCGCGCGAGCATCTCGCCGAGCCGCGGTGCCGCGCCGAGCACCAGCGCTACGAGCGCGACGAGATCGCGGTTCTGGCCGAGCAGCGTGATCAGCCGGCCGCCAAGTTGGAGTGCCTGGAGGAACTGATCGAACGCCACGACGGCGCGATCCGGCTCCTCGGCCCGCGCGAGGCCGTCGATCAGGGCCGGCACGAACTCGACGAAAGCGCTTCGCGTCTGGTCGTTGCGGAACACGCGGTAGTCGCCGGTGATCCAGTCGCGTATCGTCTGCGCGAGCGCGGCCGGCTTCTTGAAGCCGAGCGTCGTCAAATATTGCAGCAGGCGCGGATCGTCAGGACCTGCACTGTAGTCGAGCGCCGGCAATTTTGCCGTGCCGGTCGGGTCATCGCCCTCGAACAGCTTTTCGTAGTGTCCCTGCACGATCTGGAGCTGCCGCAACAGGTCACGCGCAAAGGCTTCGCGATCCGGATAGGCGAAGAAGCGCGCAAAGCGCTCGACCGCCTCCTTGTCTTCGGGCAACGCATGGGTCTGCTCGTCGGCGATCATCTGGAGGCGGTGCTCGACGCGGCGCAGGAATTCATACGCAATGGTCAGCTCGTCACGCGCGGCAAAGGTGATCCAGTTGCTGGAGGCGAGAATATCGAGCGCGGCGAGCGTCGGCCGCACCCGCAACTCCGGATGGCGACCGCCGGCGATCAGCTGCTGCGTCTGCGCGAAAAATTCGATCTCGCGAATGCCGCCACGCCCGACCTTGACGTTGTGCCCCTCGACCGCGATCTCGCTCTGGCCGCGATAGGTCTGCATCTGCCGCTTCATGTCGTGGACGTCGGCAAGCGCGGCGAAGTCGAGATGCTTGCGCCAGACGAACGGCGCGATTTCGGCGAGCAGCGCCTCGCCCGCTTTGGGATCGCCGGCGCAGGCTCGCGCCTTGATCATCGCAGCTCGCTCCCAGGTGCGCCCCTCCCGCTCGTAATAGTTCAGCGCGGCGTCGCGCGAAATCGCCACTTGCGTCGAGGACGGATCGGGACGCAGGCGCAGGTCGACGCGGAAGACGTAGCCGTCATAGGTGCGCTGCTGGAGAATGCGCGCCACCCCCTGCGTCACCCGCACGAAGAACGGCTGAGGCTCGATGTCGGGCGCGAGCGTCGTGGCATCGGGATCGAAGAACGCGATGAGGTCGATGTCGCTGGAATAGTTCAGCTCGCCCGCCCCCATCTTGCCCATCGCGAGCACGATCAGGCCGCAGCCCTCTTCCGGAGCTTCGGGATTGGGCGGCAGGATCTTTCCACGTGCGGCTTCCTGCCGCAGCTGGTACTGGAGCGCCGCCTGCACCGAGGATACCGCGACATCGGTCAGCGCCGCCGTCACCCGCATCACCGGCCAGACGCCGCCGATATCGCACAGCGCGGTGAGAAGCGCCGCTTCGGCCTTCATCCTGCGAAGCCGCCGCATCACCTCGGCCTCGTCGGTCGCCGCGAGGACCGCGTCCCTCGCCTCCGCGATGAGCGTGGCCAGATGCGCGTCCGGATCGCATTCGAGCAGCCGGATCAGGCGCGGCGCGTCGGCGCGCACGAGATCAAACAGATAGGGCGAGAATTCGGCGATGCCGGCCAAAATATCCCGTGCGAAGGGATGGACCAGCAAGGTTTCAAGACGGGCTGATTGAACCGGCTCAAGCTCGGCCAGCCAGCTTTCAAGACGTCGTTCATCAATTGTGGAAGCGGCAATATGGGGAGCTTCCGCAAAGCGCGCGGCCAGGCCCTCTCCATGCTTGTCCGCGTTTCCCGGCGCGGAGTGGTTCATGCCACCTTCTGTGGCACATCCTGCATTGGCGGAGCAACCCTGTCGCCGGCACGCGCCGGGAGCACCAGCGTGGCGACGAGGCCGGGCTGGGCATCGCCCAGGCGCAATTCTCCGCCATGCAATGTCGCAACCGCGGCGGCAAGGCTGAGACCGAGGCCCGAGCCCGGCAGCGTGCGGCTGGCTTCAAGCCGCACGAATCGCTCGACGACATGCTTGCGGTCGGCTTCGGGGATACCAGGGCCGCGATCGGTGACACTGAGCAGCACCTGGTCGCCCTCGCGCTTCGCCTCGATGATGATCTGCCTGGAGTCCATGCTGACCACGGTTCCACCGGTCTGCGCGACCGGCTGGCCGTATTTGATCGCATTCTCGACCAGATTGGCGAGCGCCTGGCTGATTAGCTCGCGGTTGGCGTGAACCGGCGTCGGCTCGGCCTTGACCTTCAAGGTCATGCCGTCGTCCTCGGCCAGCGGCTCGTAGAGCTCGTGAATGCCGCCCGCGACTTCGGCGGCGTCGAAATCATCCATGTTGCCGCGCGCCTGGCCGGACTCGGCGCGCGCGATCATCAACAGCGCATTGAAGGTGCGGATCAAGCCGTCGGATTCCTCGATGGTCCGCTCCAGCGCCGCCCTGTAATCGGTCTCGCTGCCCGATTTCGCCAGCGCCTCCTCGGCGCGGTTGCGCAGACGCGTCAGTGGCGTCTTGAGGTCGTGGGCGATGTTGTCGGAGACCTCCTTCAGTCCCGCCATCAGCGCCTCGATCCGCTCCAACATGGCGTTGAGGTTCTCGGCGAGGCGGTCGAGCTCGTCGCCGCTGCGCCCCACCGGCAAGCGCTCGCTGAGGTCGCCGGTCATGATGCGATGCGCAGTGCCGCTCATCGCATCGATGCGCGTGAGCACGCGGCGCGCGACGAAGATGCCGCCGCCGAGACCAAGCACCACGACGATCAGGACCGACCATTGCGCCGCCTTGGCGACGATGCCGAACAGGCGCCGCCGTTCGTCGAGATCGCGGCCGATCAGGAGACGGAAACCGTTTTCGAGCTCGGTGACGCGCACCAGCGCGCGATGGTTGCGCTCGTCGGCGTCCTCGATCCGCTTGTAGGCCGTCTCCGACCAGCCGCGCGTCGCCATCACGCCCGGCGCCAGCGAGCCGACATTGCCGGCGATCGCCTGCCCGGTCGGCGTGGTCACGAGGTAGAGATTGGCGCCCGGCCGCAGCGCCCGATACTCGATCGCGCGCACGAGGCCGACCAGGCCGCGACGGCCGTAGATCTCGTTGATCTCCGAGGTCTCGGAGTTCACCGTTTGGGTGATTTCCTCGGTGATCAGCCGCCGCGTATTCCAGGCGAAATAGCCGAGCAGCGAGGCCGCGAAAATCGCAAACAGGAACAGGTAGACCAGCGTCAGCCGGAATGCCGTGGTGCGGACGAGTTTACCGAATGCCGTCACGGATCCGGTACCTAAAAGCTGCTATTGCGTCGATTGTCATGCCTTATCGTCCTTCCGACAATTGTCATTTAATTTCAATAAGATAAATATCACAAATTGTCGTCAACTCACATCGATAATCGTCCGGCGCCGACCGACCTCGGTAAAATACCGGTAAGCATCTGGCTAGCCCACTTCCAAATGATCCGTGCCGGTCGTACATATTTGGTTGTTTCTGCCGAAGTGGCCGTGACGCAAATGGTAAGTGGGGAGCGTAAAGTGAAGCTGAACTCGACCCAAGTTAAATCCCTGAAAGAAGGCGTTCACGCTGATGGCTCCGGCCTCTATCTGGTCGTTCGCCCGACCGGGCGCTCTTGGCAGTTCCGCTTTACGGCACCCGATGGCAAGCGCGCGGCCATGGAGTTCGCCAAGGTCGGCGACAAGGAGGGGGAGCTGAGCCTGACCGAAGCCCGCGATCAGGCTCGTGCCTACCGGCTGGCGCTGAAGAAGGACGGCATCGACCCCCGCCACAAGAAGCAGCTCGCGTTGAACGGCGACAAGTCCTTCAAGGAATTCGCCGAGGAGCAGTATCCGGGTTGGTGCAAGGGTCTGTCGAGCGAAGAGGAGAAGCAGTGGGCGCGATCGATCGCCGACGTGCCGAGCCTCCATAAGCGCAAGCTGCACGAGATCACGACCGACCACGTGCTGGCCGCGCTGAAGCCGATCTGGAGCGCAAAGCCGGTCACAGCCATGCGCACGCGGCAGCGCATTGAACGACTGCTCGACGCCGCCAAGGCGCTGAAGCTGCGCGTTGGCGAGAACCCTGCCCTATGGCGCGGCAATCTGAAGTACCTGCTGCCGAGCCCGCGCAGGCTGAACAGAGCTGGCCCCGGTTGTTTGGACAGCGCCCCGCTGGATTTAAGTGGATTCCTGCCGGGTTATGCTGAACGCGGGGCTTTACGGTTTTGTCGTTGCGTCGGGAGGGCGT